>CAZTFR010000062.1:0-12433 GCA_964612945.1 uncultured Thermoplasmatales archaeon | reverse complement strand
CCGGAGCTCTGCTCCGATTGGGATAGCAGATTTTAGGCGATTCTATTTACTTTATAATCCTCATTTATGGAAAATTCAGTTGATTTTTCCACATTAAAATTTTTATTGTACAAAAAGGTTGATTCTTTAAATCACAATTTGCATTAATTTATAAAAATGGAAAAATTATAGATATTATCTATTTAGAACATTTGATGAGAAATATGAGACTATCCTTCTCTCTACCGGTATTATTGATAATGATCATTTTTTTTTTATTCAAAGAGCAGTTTTGCTTGTTTTGGTCGGTACACCCAGGTGTCTGGGAGTCGTTTGTTGTTTTTGTAGTATTTGGTGAGCCTGCGTATTTTTGATTCGGTGAGCTGCAGGTTTCGCAAATTTTTCAGATCTTTATTGTTGGTTTCCATGTGTTTTCTGATCTTCAGGGCGGTTTGGATGAGGTTTCGCAGGTCATCAGGTATATCTGGTTGGAGCTTGTTTTTTTCAAGGATTTTGGTGATTTTCTTACCGGTAGAGACTTTGACATCTGGTATGGCGTATTGATCGCGCAGGATGAGGCCGATTTCGCTGGTGGTTTTTCCTGCTTTTGAAAGTTGAATGATGCGTGATTCGATTTCTCGTGGGTTCAGGGCACTCCACTCGGGATGTTTGTCTCGTTTAATCCGGGTGGATCCTGATTTTCCTTTACGTCGTGCATGCATTCGAGCCATAGTTTTTGATGCTCCACTATCTGGTAAGGGACATCCTAATACAAAAGATGTATATAAAATTAAAGGTAAGATGGGGAGAGGTGTTTTATTTGATTTTCTTAAACCGGCTCCCGAGTTTTTTCATTACGTGTGGTAGGGTGGTGTATTCCATGTCTTCCATGGGTAGGCGGTGTGGTTCGAAAGGTCCGTGTCGTCGGAGGTAGTCGGTGATGTGCTGTGCCTCCACGCGGGTGCGGTCAAAGGCGAGGTCGTCGAAGAGATCCAGTGGTTTGGTGAGTTTTCCATTTTTCATTTGGAATCCAAGGGCGATCACGCGTGGTGGTCCGTCAAAGCGGGTGCAGTGTGCATCTTTAACAGCAACCGGCATGAGCGGTCCGTTATGTGAGCCACGCATCCAGCCGGAGACAAGATGGCCAAGGGCAAAGGCTTCGAGAACTTCGCCAAGAGCGGGAAGACCAGATTGCGCGCGGACAAAGCCTGCGGGATCATCTTTTCCAACGTATTCACCGGCGATCTGATAGAGTTTTTCAGATGATATCACTGCAACCGGTTCGTTGCTTGGAAGCTTTGAGCTTTTCTTTGGGTAGACGCGTTTGATGACAAAGCGTGATTTCGCGCCGATGAGGGCGAGCAGATCATACATGTCTTCTGGTGTCTTCAGCATCACGTTTTTGTGTTCCTTGATGTCCCAGACTTCGATGACAAAGCCGTCGTGAATGCTAGGGTCGATGACCAGACCTGCGGTGTTGAAAGGATCGGCAAAGATCTTGAAAAACGGTAGATTAAACGCACCCGGCTCGGTTTTATCCATCATAAAACAGACAATGGGCTCTGCCTTACGCTCGGTAAATTCCATCTCCGCAATTCCGGGCCCCATGCCTCTGATGTTGCCGGAGAATGCATCGCAGAGCAGATCCTGACCGGCACCATACAGTCCGAGTTCATTTGCTTTTTCGGTTGCCTCGCAGAAGATATCCCAGGCCAGGTTGTGTATCTCTTTTGCATCCACCCCTTGTTTATGGGTCATGATCAGTTCCAGATCATCGCCACAGTTGGTCACATGAAAGTCAGTGATCACCTTTTTGACCTGTGCATCTCGAAGTCGGATGTTTCCGATTTCGATAAGATCGGGATGAACGTAGGCATGGCCGGGCCAACCTCCTACATCAGCTTTGATAATACTAAATGTAGTTTTCATAAAATGCCTCCGGCTTTGGGTATCAATAGAATATATTTAAAGCATTTGGAAGTTTTTTGTGAGTAAACTATATATTTTTCACGCTCTTTGCGGTATCGGAAAGGTTGCATAGTATGTCACTTCGTATCTACAACTCTCTCACCCGGAAAACAGAACCCTTCACCCCGCTTCACGAAGGAGAGGTTCGCATGTATGTCTGCGGGATGACCGTGTATAGCGATACTCATCTTGGTCATGCCCGAACCTATCTTGCCTTTGACGTCATCCGAAGGTATCTAGAATATAAGGGTCTAAAGGTCACCTACATCCAAAATATTACTGATGTCGAAGACAAAATCATTGCTGCCGCACAAAAAGAACACGTCGACGCTCTTGAGTATGCCAAGACCTATACCGATCGGTGTCTACATGATCTTGACAGACTTGGCATCCGACGAGCTGATCTATATCCAAAGGCATCAGAGACAGTTCCCTCGATGATAGCGATGATTGAACAGATCATCCGAAACGGCTACGGATACGTTGCTGACGGAGACGTCTATTTTTCTGTTGAACACTTCAAAGACTACGGAAAACTTTCAGGTCAGAAAGTAGAAGATATGAAGGCGGGCGCCCGCATTCAGCCAGGTGAAAGGAAAAAAAACCCACTAGATTTTACGCTGTGGAAGCAGGCAAAACCCGGAGAACCCAGCTGGGATTCAACCTGGGGGCCAGGTCGTCCAGGGTGGCATATCGAATGCTCCACTATGAGCAGTGAACAGCTCGGTCTTCCCTTTGACATTCATGGCGGGGGTATGGACCTGCGGTTTCCCCATCATGAAAACGAAATCGCCCAAGCCGAGGCAGCCACCGGCAAACCATTTGCCCGTATCTGGATGCATGTAGGACTGCTTTCGGTGAATGGTGAGAAAATGTCGAAATCCCTTGGGAACATGATCAACGTTCGTGATCTTCTCAAACGGTGGAATCCTGAAGTTGTCCGCATGTTTCTTGCCCAGGCACACTACCGCAGCCCACCGGATTTCACCGAAAAGGCACTCACCGATGTGCAGACCAGCCTTGATCGCATCTACCGTCTCAAGGAAACACTCCAAGAGATAGCAGGTAATACATCGAAAGAAAGTTTTGATCCTGAGGATGCAACCAATCCTCAAAAAGAATATTTTTATCGTATCAATTCCTTTGAACAAGGATTCTGCGAGGCGATGGATGATGATTTCAACACGCCTCGTGCGTTTGCCCAACTCTTTGAATTTATTACCGATACAAACAAGGCATTAAGCGAGGACATTCTCACTCCGGCGCTTGCCGCCGAAGCACTCAATCAGATGATGACGATCGGACGTGTACTCACCTTGTTTCAGCAGACATCTGAAGACAAACAAAAAGATGATGAAAAAACACTTTCTCACCTTCAGCAGATGATCACCCAGTTTGGATCACAAACGTCTGTAGACTCGGTGGAGCAGGCAATAGCTATTCTTCTTGATCTGCGTGAGCAGGCACGGCAAGAAAAAAACTGGCAGACCGCAGATGAAATCCGCGATCAGCTGCAGCAGCTCGGCTTTGAAATTCAGGATACTGATAGCGGTCCAAAGTGGAGGCGAACGTAGCCCGTATGAAAAAAATTCTGGTAGGATTTGATGGATCTGAAGGATCAGAAAACGCCCTCAACAAGGCCATGATGCTTATCGAACAATACGGAACACTCTTGCTACTTGCCGTTGTGCCCACGCCGTCAGATGCCAACCTGCTTGATGACCACGCACAGAGCCTTCTGAAACAAAAAGCCCAGAATCTCATTAACGACGTGATCACTGATGTCGGCCAGCATGACTACGACATCAAAGGACTCGTTGAAGAAGGTGATGTCGCTGCAAAAATTATTGATGTGGCAACAAAGGAGTTTTGCGATCTGATTGTTCTGGGAAGCAAAGGCACAAGTGAACTAGGTAACTACCCGATTGGAAGTATTGCAAATAAGGTGGTTCAATATGCTCATACACCGGTGATGGTGGTAAGATAAAAAAGTGTCTATTTGCCTTTTGTCTGATGAGCACGGATACTCGGACGAATCTTCTCTGTCCCTTTCCCTTTGTTGTGGAGGCCGCGTCCTTTCTGTCCAGCGCTTGTTTTTCCACGATACACACGATTTTTATTTGGGATTGCTGAGATCCAGTTTATCTTCGGGTCGTTCACAATTACAGGATGTGCAGGATCAACAAGGATGATTTCGTAGTAATGGTTCCGCCCATCTTCACCTACCCAGTAGGAGTTGAGCACTTCCATATTGGGGTATCGTTTTGCGGTTCTCTCTTCAGCGATACGTTTGGTGTTTTTTGCCGCCGTAATCTTTTTTATCCCACGAGCAGAAGGCTTCCGCCCACCTTTGATCTGAGGTCGTCTGAGACCTCCTCGTCGGACATGAGCACGAACAACAATGTATCCCTGTTTGGCCTTGTACCCAAGGGATCGTGCACGGTCAACACGGGTGGGTTTGTCGACTCGCTGAAAGTTTTCCTCCCGTCTCCATTGAATAAGCCGGTTTTTTTGTGGAGATTGATAGGAGGTATCTGTTTTTTTCCATTGATCTGCGATGTAATCGTATACTGCTTTTGTCATAGACAATCACGTCATCCTATAGGGGATGGTTCGGAGCTATGGAAAGTAACTGGTTATTTAAAAGTTTTGCCGCGATCTGCTGTATTAATCTTCTCATAGTTTTTTGAGTTTTTGGATAATCATTTTATTTCTTCTCTTCGAACTTTTGTTCGAACCTTTTCAAATTTTTTTAATATAATATGGATAAACTATATAAACCTGAAAGAAAGTTTATTTGAAGAAGGTTTTGATATTTGGAGGTGAATTAAAAAAATGAAAAATGAAAAAATGTTATTTGCAGTTGCTGCTGCTATTCTTTTTTTGGGAGCTGCAGTTACTCCCGCGATTGCAGTCTCAGAAAACGCCTTAAAAATAGGTGAAGAAAAAGAGAATACAGTCAAAGATCCGGTAAAATCAATAGAAGATATCTTTATATTATATCAAGATGAAATCCAAGAAATTAAGCAGTATCTACAAAAATATGGAACAATGAGAAATTTGTTTATCTTAAGATTACCTAAAACTTTTCAAAAGAATATAGAAATGATTGCTGATGAATTACGAACTTGTATTCTTAGTGATGGTATAACAAAAATAGATGTTAAGCTCCATTGGTTTGGATGGGAGCTATGGTTATGGATGAGTCATAGCTATATTGAAAATAATCTTGAACCTGCATTTAATATTGGAACAATAGGAGTTACCCTTCTTATTATTAGTCTTGCTTCGGGCGGTACTGCCGTGCTTTTTACAATAGCTTGGGCCGTTGCAGCTTTTTTAATAAGCATTGGTCTAGATCATATCAATGACATCGATGAAGGTCGTGGTGTTGTTGTGTATTATCGATATATTTATTTTCCACTGGCTTTATTCATGCCGGTAGAACAGAGAATTACTCCGCAGTAATGTGGTGAAAACGTACTATGAGAGAGAAAAAGGAAATTATTGATTTTGTCATAGGCTTTTTGGTCTCAGGCCTTCTTTTCTTTGTGGTTCTCCCCGGTCTTGTCTTTCTTGTGTATCCCTCGTATGGTTTTATGGGTATTTCGACTGACTTTGTACGGGGCGTTCTGTTCATGGCTGTTGCATTTGTACTTGTAGAGGCACGTCGGATGAAGCAAAATAAATCATAGAGAGCAAGGGATAACCTCAATAGTCTTGCTATCTCTTGTATATCTTTTGTTATTTGATAAAAAATGCAATTGATCGTATTCGGAGCTTTCCAGATAAAATTCTTAGATTTTCTAAAATTATCTTTTCCTTTCGAACTATTTGATCCGGTACAGCAAATGGTATCTTCAAATCTTACAAAAACGGTGTTGATTTTTTTAGACAATACTACGGGCATTCACTCTAATCTTCACAGTACTTGCTTGGTACTATCAATTAGAATATACCTCTCTCTTAGGTGCATTCATTGGGTTGACAATAGCACCAGTCATTCTTTATGTAACGTCTAAAAGCAAGAGGAAGAAATACCCAACTTGCCCGGTATTATTTATTTCATTTGGTTTACCAAAGCTTAAGAAGAATGATTTTATTTCCCTCTGCGTGGGAGTTATCTATGGATTTTTGTTTCCATCCAAAAGTTGAGCAGATGCCTCGCAGAGAGCTGGAGGCATTACAGCTGAAGCGGCTGAAAGAAACCGTGTCCTATGTTTCCAAGCAGGTACCCTTTTATAAGAAACAGTTCAAAGAACAAGGTGTTTCGGCATCATCTATTACGTCTCTTTCTGATATGCGGAAGCTTCCGTTTACTACTAAGTCTGATTTACGGGATCATGCCCCGTTTGGTCTGATGGCGTGTTCGCTTGATGACTGCACGGAGCTTCATGCCTCCTCCGGGACCACGGGTATTCCGGTGACGGTATGTTACACGCCAGATGATCTAGAGGTCTGGTCGGAGGTGATGGCCCGGTGTCTATCGATGTCGGGTTTAACAAAAAAGGACATTCTACAAAACCCGATACCCTATGGGACCTTCACCGGTGCCTTTGGGTTTCATTATGGCGCACAGAAAGTAGGGGCTCTGGTGATCCCCTCAGGCAAAGGCCAGTCGGAGCGTCAGATTAAGCTGATGCAGTATTACAAAGCAACATTTCTGTCGGGTGTGGCAAGCTATGTCGTAAGACTGGGCCAGGTCGCCGAGCAGATGGGTGTGGACCCAAAAACACTCAACGTACGTAACGGCCTGTTTGGTGCAGAAATGTTTACCACCGGTCTCAAAGAGCGGATTACGGATACCTGGGAGATGGATGTCCATGACATTTATGGACTTACGGAGATGTGCGGCCCGGGTGTCTCAACTGATTGTGATCAACACAACGGTCTACATCTCTGGATGGATCATTTTCTTGCAGAAATCGTCGACCCCAAAACACTGGAGCCGGTGGGTGTGGAAGACGAAGGAGAACTCGTGCTCACCACGCTTACCAAACAGGGGATGCCCCTTCTGAGGTATCGCACCCGGGATATCACCAAACTTTACGATGAAACCATCTGCGACTGTGGAAGGACTCACGTGAAACATGCACCCATCAAAGGCCGCAGTGACGACATGCTTATCGTCCGCGGCACCAACATTTTCCCTGGACAAATTGAATCCGTTTTGATGAACCACAAACAGGTTGGTGGTAACTGGCGGATGATTCTTTCCACCGAACAAGACATGGACCAGCTCACCGTTGAGGTGGAAAGCAAAAAACGACTCAGCCCGCAGGACACCGAAAATCTGGAAAAAAAGCTCCTTCGTGACATACAATCAGTTCTAGTCTTCAAACCACAAGTAAAAGTCCTTGAACCAAACAGTATCACCCAAACCGGGTTGAAAGCAAAACGGGTTATCGATGAACGAAACAGGTGAACAAAAATCATGAAAGCATATCTTGAAAAACAACTCAAACAGAAAGGCAACTTCGCCGAAAACGAAGTCAAAGATCTCCTCAAAGAAATCGGCATACCTACCACCAACTACGCGGTCGTAAAAGATACCTCTGACCTCGACGATCTCACGCTTTCATACCCTGTGGCACTCAAGGTCTGCTCCAGAGATATTCTTCATAAAACCGATGTCGGCGGGGTAAAACTCAACATTGAAAACCAGCAAGAACTCGTTGAAGAGCTCAAAAGATTTCAACAAAAATTTCCTGATACATCATATCTGGTGGACGAAATGGTGGAAAAAGGCGCCGAAATCATCGTCGGACTCGTACAAGACCCCACCTTTGGACTATCCATTATGGTTGGCATCGGCGGCATCTTCACCGAGCTCTATAAGGATGTCTCCTTTCGCGTGGTCGAAATCGACCGATATGACGCTGAACAGATGACCGAGGAACTCAAAGGAAAAAAACTTTTAGAAGGCTTTCGAAACATGCCTGCAAACAAAAAACAAGTCGTCGACCTCCTTCTTAAGGTGTCAGCATTTGGGCAGAACTATATGGATTACCTTGACCAGTTGGATTTAAATCCTGTCTTTGTATATGAAAATGATTTATGTGTCGTTGACGCAAAACTGATCACCAAATAAAAAAAAAATCAAATGGGGGACAGGTTGTGAAAGTCATGACTCAAAAAGCAAAAACCTACAAAATTAAGGAGATCTCACTTGCTGATTTCGGACGAAAAGAAATTGAAATCGCAGAAAAAGAAATGCCCGGGCTCATGGCTGTACGGCAAAAATATGGACCCACCAAACCACTGAAAGGTGCCCGTATCACAGGATCACTACATATGACCGTACAAACTGCGGTGCTCATCGAAACACTTCTTGAACTGGGCGCAGACGTCCGCTGGGCAAGCTGCAACATCTTCTCCACCCAGGATCATGCCGCAGCAGCAATAGCCAAAAAGGGCGTTCCCGTATTTGCCTGGAAGGGAGAAACACTTGAGGAGTACTGGTGGTGTACCAAAAACGCACTAGACTTTGGAGGGGGAAAAGGACCGCACCTTATTGTTGATGACGGCGGCGATGCCACCCTCATGGTACACAAAGGATATGAAATCGAACACAATCCTAACCTGTTACAGAAAGACTACAAAAACGAAGGCGAAGACTTTCAAGAGCTTATGAATTGTCTCAGCGGCATCTACAAAGAGGACCCGAAACGGTGGACCCGCATTGCAAAAGACATCAAAGGAGTATCAGAAGAGACCACCACCGGTGTCCATCGACTCTACCAACGCATGCAAGCAAAAACCCTTTTATTCCCTGCCTTCAACGTCAATGACTCAGTGACCAAATCAAAATTTGACAACCTCTACGGCTGCCGAGAAAGCCTAGCTGATGGCATCAAACGCGCCACCGATGTCATGGTCGCCGGAAAAGTCGTTGTGGTCTGCGGCTACGGCGATGTCGGCAAAGGATGCTGCCAATCCATGCGAGGATTTGGCGCACGAGTACTGGTCACCGAAATCGACCCCATCTGCGCACTGCAGGCAACCATGGAAGGATACGAAGTGAAACCCATCGAGGACTGCTTTGAAGAGGCAGACATTTATGTCACCGCAACCGGAAACCGAGATGTTATCACCGCAGAACACATGCAACACATGAAAGATCAAGCCATCGTCTGCAACATCGGCCATTTCGATAACGAAATACAAGTCAGTGCGTTGGAAAAACTACCAGGTATTCAAAAAGTTACTATCAAACCACAGGTAGACAAATACATCTTCCCTGATGGACATGAAATCTTCATGCTCGCCGAAGGACGACTGGTCAACCTTGGCTGTGCCACCGGCCATCCCAGCTTTGTGATGAGCAACTCCTTTACCAACCAATGTCTCGCACAAATAGAACTCTGGGAAAAAAAACACACAATTGGGGTCTATATGCTCCCCAAAATTCTTGACGAGGAAGTCGCCCGACTCCATTTGCAAAAACTCGGAGTAAAACTCACGAAACTCCGACCAGAGCAGGCCGAATATATTGGGGTAAACGTGGAAGGCCCGTACAAACCAACACATTATCGATACTAAACAACAGAAGAATGAACTCGAAAGGATTTGAACACCGCTATGATTACCTTAATTGGCACCGGACATGTCTTTGATCTAACTGCAGCATTACAATCGGTGCTTGATGAAAAAAACCCTGATGTGATCTGTGTCGAACTTGATACCCAACGATATCAGACACTATTACTCCGAGAACGTGACCCCGAGAGATACCGACAAAAAACAGAAAATCTTCCCACCATCTATCGCTTGCTCGCCCGGTTTCAAGAACGTATGGCTCGTGAATATGGCGTCCATGCCGGTAGTGAAATGTTTACAGCAATTCAATATGCTCAAACACATGGTCTCCCCATAGAATTTATTGATATGAACGCGCAACGACTGTTCCAGTCAATGATGCGCTCCATGTCACTTATGGAACGCCTTCGTCTAATCATCAGCGGCCTGACTAGTTTTTTTGTCAGCAAAAAACGAGTGGAAAAAGAAATTGAAAGATATGAGCAGAATTTTGAGTCGATGCTTGAGGAGGTAGGTGAAAAGTTACCCACCATCAAGCATACCTTAATTGATCAGCGTAATGAGTATATGATATCACGTTTGGTGAAAGTCGATGAGGAGTATGAGCAAGTTGTGGCCTGTGTTGGAGATGGTCATATTCTTGGTCTTTCTGAGTTATTAGATGATCAGAAGATTGCATTTGAGGTGGTGCGGTTATCTGAGCTACGTGCAGTAAAAAAAGAGCCAGCTGATGGGTCTTCTGCTCATTTTTCGATTAAGTATACGTCGTAAACGTAACGGTATCTTTAGCGGTTTTGAATTGGGAATATTTTTATTTTATAATAATGCAAAGGCTCTTATGAAATCATTTGATAATTACTCTTGTGGGCCTGTAGCCCAGTCTGGATGAGGGCGACAGCCTCCTAAGCTGTAGGTCGCGGGTTCGAATCCCGCCAGGTCCGTTGACTTTTTACTGTAAATTGTTTCAAAAAAAGAATCATCAATTGAGAAATACACAAGATTTAAATATTCTCAATAGTATACACCAAAGTAAACAATATTGTTAACTATGGTGCACATAAATGAGAATTAATTTGTTAGATGAATTATCTAAAAAGAAAGCATTCACAATAGACGATGCAGAACAAATAAGCCATGCAAATAAAGATGTTTTAAAAGTTATTTTATCTCGATTAGAAAAAAAGGGATGGATAGAAAGAATAGAAAAAGGAAAATATATAATTATACCACTAGGAGCTGAAAAAGGAAAATATACTTTACATGAGTTTGTTCTTGGCTCATATCTTGTTGATCCTTGTATTATTTCATATTGGTCAGCATTAAATTATTATGGGTTTACAGAGCAAATACCACGTACAGTTTTTATTCAAACAACGTCTAGAAAAAAACATCAAGAAGTTACAATTTTTGGCATACCCTATAAAATTATTAGAATAAAAGAAGAAAAAATCTTTGGTACGAAAAAAGAATGGTTTGAGGAAACAAAAATAAGTCTAACAAATAGGGAGAAAACAATTATTGATTGTCTTGATAAACCACAATATGCTGGAGGTATAATAGAAGTTGCAAAAGCATTAAGAACAGAGGAATATGATAAAAAAACACTTGTAAAATATGCAAAAAAAATTAACAATACTGGTGTAATACGTAGACTTGGATATATCTGCGACTTTTTACAAATTCCAATTTATATACCAAAAATAAAGACCCGGAATTATTTGAAACTTGATCCAATCCTTCCAACATCAAACGAACTTAATGCAAAATGGAATTTAATTATCAATGAAGAATTAGGTGATCTTGAGTGATACCTGAAGTCGAATTTAAAGAAAATGCTCGATCTTTTAATGTACCTATTAGCACAATTGAGAGAGATTACGCGCAAAACTGGTTATTAGCATATCTTCCAAAAATGGCATTTAAAGGAGGGACAGGAATTAGAAAAGCTTACATTGATAACTATCGTTTCTCTGATGATTTAGATTTTACATTACTTGAAAAAACTGATTTCAAAGATTTGACAAACAAAATAAAAGAAGCAATACAGAATGTAAAAAATGCAAGTGGAATTTCGTTTTTAGACGATATAAAATCTGAAGAAGTAAAAAACGGCTTTGTAATCAATGTTTACTTTCGTATTTTAAGATCTACAGGAAATCCACTAAAAATAAAAATGGACATTACAAAAAAAGAAAACGAAATAATAATTAAGCCTACCCTAAAGAAAAATATAAATCATTTATACTCAGACAAAATCAATGGACAAATCAATGTTTATACATTGGAAGAAATGTTTGCTGAAAAAGTAAGATCACTTTTTGAACGAACAAGACCAAGAGATCTTTACGACGTCTGGTATTTAAACAAAAAAATGAAATTTGACAAAATATTATTTCAAAAGAAATGCAAACACAAAAAAGTAGAACCAAATATTGACGAGTTAGTTACTAGAAAAACAAATTATGAAAAAACTTGGAAAGGGTCCTTGCAGCATCAATTACCAGAATTACCTTCAGCTAATGATGTTATTGATGAAGTGATAGAATTCTTGAAAAAGATAATTTAATGGATGTTACATTTAACTGTAAAAAACACCCAATTCTATGCAATATCTCTCCTGTAGAACAGGGTTAACCCGCCAGGCCCGTTACATATAATCTCTACAATTGATAATTTTTTTCTCCTTTCATAATAAAAAATTGCTCTTTTGTCATAGATGCAGACTTTAGAGAAGAATTTATTATAACATTTTGCTGTTTAGACCAATTCTTGTCACTATGAGTTTTAACATATTCTGCCCATTTATCTACAAATTGAATTCTATCTTTTTGATTTTTACTTGTAAAACTCACGTAATGACTCCCTATATTTATTTATAAGTTTAATATCTAACAAAACTTTTGCAGTTTTCAACCATTCTCAATAAAAAGCTGTACTTTCAACTGTT
>CAZTFR010000061.1:0-13092 GCA_964612945.1 uncultured Thermoplasmatales archaeon | reverse complement strand
CGCTTCCACGGCCCGCAGAACGACAACCGCTCGACCGAGACCGGGCCTACGGGCCCTTCGTTTCACTTCGGTGCACGCAGTATTCCCGACCTTAGTTCATAAAAAGGAAAAAATCCCATCGCCATATTTCATTTTAAAATGGTTATTCCAAAATAATCTTAACAGCTGAGTTCTTTTGTGCGGAGGGTACCATTTTAATTTTATCTTCTCGGGCTAGCCATCCAAGAGCAGAATATGCATCAGCAACCGGGATTTCAGCAAGTTTAGCAACAGCAGAAATATCAACCTTTTCCCATACATCCAGAGCTTTCCAGATTTTTCCTGCATTCGCCCCTATTGTTTCGGTGAGGTTGGTATCTCCAAGACCATACCGATGTTTATCAGACCAGATCTTGTTTTCTCGAGCAAGCCATCCCACCGCCAAACAAAACTCTTTTTCATTCAGATGGGTGTTGTTCATAATCATAGTCCGGGAAAGAGGGCCATATTTATGAATTGTTTGCCATACCTTCCCTGCATTTTTCCCCGAATTATTGAAAATGTGTTTCATCTCTCATCACCTACAACGCTCAGTATCAAATTTGAGTATAAAAATCTTCATTTCATTTGAAAATCGTTTGAAAATATCATACAGACATAAAATTTGTTTTTCCTTGTAAAGGTTAACAGAAGAGAAAATGCACTTATAGAAAAACAGCAGCAACACGGACTACATTCAGGAAAGAATACAGATTACCCTCTAAAATAATTTTTGATCCTAGCCATACGTTAAACTTTCATATTAGGGATAGGGAAGGGGAAGGGATGTGTCGATGAGAAGATTGTTCACTTGAGAATAAATCGCAAGAAAACGGGTATCTCTTCCCTCCCAAGTTACGCAACCATAACGGCACTTAAGTGTTTTTTTCGTAGCTAATACTCTACCTACATACGTACGTCACCCCCTCCATGATATAAATATCATGGCTTCCCCCTCAAGGGGAAGAAAACGCCTTTCGGCGTTTTAGGTTAAACAGTCCGGGCGATTCATCCCAACGCTAAAGCATTGGGTTTTCTCGCTCGGTTTCCATAATATATTACCATCTCAAATCCGTCTAATTTTACAAGCCTCAGTGTAGAGTGTACCATATTTGAAGTAAATTGTATGGTTTCTTTTGATTAACCTATGAAAAAGATATAAAAAACATCCCGCATTCATCTTAGCTAAATGACTAAAGATATTATCACTGAAGAAATTAAAAAACATAAGATAAACTGGATTCAGATTCATTTCACCGATATTGCCGGCAGATTACGAGTAGTTCATGTCCCTGCTGATCGATTCGTAAAGGAGGATTTATTTTCAAAAGGAATTAACTTTGATGGATCATCAGTTGGCTTTCGCACGGTAGAAAAATCAGATATGGTAGCCATTCCTGATGAAAAAACCTTCCAGATTCTCCCCTACGAAGATGATGAAGCGGTAATGCATGCAGATTTATTTGATGCAGAAAGGAATATGTATCGTGCGGGACCACGAAATATTCTTAAAAAAGCACTTACTGCTGCACAGAAGGCAGGGTTTGATCAGGTTCTGTTTTCCCCGGAGATGGAATTTTGCTGTTTCCAACAAGATGAAACACAACTTCCTCGATGGCAAGAATCAGTTGGGTATTTCACCCCATCCCCTCTTGATGATGTCAAAGCATATCGAAAGCAGCTTTCAAACGTACTCATGCAAAGTGGGTATAAAGTAAAATATCATCACCATGAGAAAGGAAAATATCAGCATGAAATTGAGGTAACCGCTCTTGACGTGTTGAATGCAGCAGATTTCTGCACTTACTTTAAATTTGTAGCCCGGGATATCGCAGAATTATTTAATTTAGATATTACTTTTATGCCAAAACCTCTTTCAGAGGAAGCAGGCAGTGGCATGCATGCACATATTGCTCTCTACAAGAGGCAGAAGAACTTGTTTTTAGATGAATCCCAACCGTATCGACTGAGTCAAACTGCGCTCTACTTTATTGGCGGCATTCTTAATCACGCGCGTGGAATTGCAGCATTGGGCAATCCAACCTTAAACTCTTATAAACGCTTAATTCCTCATTTTGAGGCACCCATCTATATTGCCTGGGATCAATACAATCGAAGCAGTCTTATTCGTATTCCGGCGAAAAAAAATGTTGATATCGAAGTGAGAAACGCCGATCCAGCGGCAAACCCATATTTGTTCTTCTCCGCTATTATTTACGCAGGACTTGATGGCATTAAGAAAAAAACTACCTTTGAACCGGTGCAGCGCAATATCTACAAAATGGATGAAGCCGAAATCAAAAAGTTAGGGATTAAACGACTGCCCACCAACCTTATGGAAGCATTGGAGGAATTGAAAAAGGATTCCGTACTTATCAATGGAATCGGAAAAGATGCAGCAGAACTTTTCATTGCTCATAAAACAATGGAATGGCATCGCTATATGGGTGAAATTACCGATCTAGACTATCGATTCTATTTTCATTCCTAAGGAGAAAATACATATATTTAGTGGTATCAATATTTATGAATAATTCGATAATAAACATATAATAAGTTTTCCCTGTTACTACAAGAAAGCATATTTTACCCTGTTGGGGCTTCTTTTCTCCTGTTGAAAAGATTGAATAAAAAATTTACCCTGTTACTCCGAGAAGGGAAAAATTACCCTGTTAGAGTGTAATTTCTATCTGTTGGAGTTGTGAATTCAAATATGTTACCCTGTAAAATTGTATTTTTTTTACAAATATTGGGTTTTTAGATCAAAAATCAAGAGTTTTTTTGGTTTATTTCCAATTTTTACATATATGTAATGGTTTATTATTGGTATTTGTAGGATATTTACCAATACTTTTATATATGAATAAGTAGTTATAATAATCTGGGAAAAAAAATGAAAGAACAACCAGTTGAGATGTATTTATCTGTCAGTACGAGTCATGAAAAACCAAGCATCAAGAAAAACTATCTTTTAGCTAAAAGATATCCCAATCAACCGATCCATAAAATAATTAGGAATGCTAACCTGCGAGGGATGCGGTATAATAGATCTTTTCTCAGTTGAAGTTTCCGGTGTCACCATTTTTGTACTGGTTATTGTTTTTGCCTTTTTCTGTGAACTTATGGATTCGACCTTAGGCATGGGATACGGAACAACGCTCACACCGGTCTTACTCATCTGTGGCATAAGTGCTCTTGCCATCGTCCCCTGCATTCTACTCTCTGAATTACTCACCGGAATCACTGCTGGACTTGCACATCATACAGTCGGAAATGTTAGTTTTACAAAGAAATCGCTTCACCTGAAAATAGTTGCAGTTCTTGCCGCATGCAGCATAGTGGGCGCAACTATCGCAGTGCTTATCGCAATTTCCATCCCTAAACTCTGGTTGAACATCTTTATCGGCAGTATCATCCTAAGTATGGGCATAATCATCCTCCTCACACATAACAATACATATCAATTTTCCTGGAGAAAAATTATCGGTCTTGGTTTTCTTGCTGCGTTTAATAAAGGGATGAGCGGCGGCGGATACGGCCCTGTTGTCACCAGTGGACAAATTCTCTCCGGTGTAAAAGGAACCAATGCTGTAGGAATTACCTCCCTTGCAGAAGGACTAACCTGCATCGTTGGAGTTCTCGTTTTTCTTTCCGTATCTGCCGCGGTAGATTGGACCCTTGCACCATCGTTAATCATCGGAGCGTTACTCTCTGTTCCCCTCTCAACCATTATCGTCAAGCACCTACCCACTACCTGTCTGAAAAGTATGATCGGCATCATCACACTTTTACTTGGAATTTTAACATTTATAAAGATCTTCTAATTTCAATTAAAACAAGTAGTATTGAACAAATAACAAAAAAGTTTGTCAAAAAAACAACTATTTAAGAGACTGACAGATTAGTATCTTGGGATTCGAAATGAAAGTAGAATTAGAAGACGTCCAATGCATCACCGAGTCCGCACTCACCATCCGAGGCTCACGACGAAGGGTGACTGTTCCCTCTGAAGTAGTTGATCTTCTCCAACTAAAAAACGGAGATAAACTCCGCTGGATTGTCTTTAAGACTGGACACATCAATGTACAAAAAGTAAAAAAGAAATAAAAAAAAATGTACTTTTCAACTGTTAGGTGATTTTGGCTGCACTGCATATTTGTATCTGATCTGCACGGTAACAAACAGCATTACAACAAAATATTTGATATCGTACAAAAAGAACATCCTGACGGTGTCTTTATTGGAGGAGATCTTCTCCCAAATGGAATGAAAAGTACCCTTGATATGCACCAGTTTCTCCAACAATACCTCATTGATAAAATACACTCGCTACAAAAAACAGATAAACAAACGCGTTTTTTTGTCATTTTTGGAAACGATGACCCGCGCATCTATGAACCCATCCTCCAAAATATACCCGCAACTAGTCCACTACACTATGTTCATCAGAAAACCATCGCGTTTCACACCGTTTATGTGTCTGGATATTCCTATATTCCTCCAAGCCCGTTTCACCTTAAAGACTGGGAAAAATACGATGTCTCTCGATTTGTCGATGTAGGAGCAGTGGCTCCCGAAAATGGTATCCATAGCATACCCCGAGATAAAGATAGCATTCTTGGGGAGACAATACAACAGGATTTAGAGCAAATAGTGAAACATGCACCCGCAGAAAAAACCATTTTTCTTTTTCATTCACCACCCTATAATTCGATGCTGGATCGAGGAGCTTTGGATGGAAAATCAGTAGATTATGCCCCTGTTGACGTCCATATCGGAAGTATTGCGATCCAACGATTTATTAAAAAATATCAACCCTTTCTCACGCTGCATGGACATGTGCATGAATCAACAGAACTTACGGGTCATTGGAAAGAAAAAAAGGGGGAAACATATTCGTTTAATGCTGCACATAATGGAGAGGAGCTTGCGTTGATCCGATTTGATACCAGTGATTTAAACCATGCAACCCGCGAGCTACTTTAAGAGAATTCAGGAAGATTTTTTTAACGAGATTTTTTTGACACTCATATATGGTGAGGTGATATGAGATGCCCATGAGTTCTTCTCTTTGATATCTTCCTCAGTGATGAGATGAAAATCGAGAAGATCTGATGTTTTAAGACCAGTTCGTTTTTTGTTTTCTTCGTCGATCTTTTTTCCATACGATTCAAGCCAGGCAACAAGTCGTTCTTTTTGCTCCTCTGTGCCTATAAAATGGACAAGAAGATCAATATCACTTGCAGGACCTGCAGTTCCCTCTTTGGTACTTCCTATTAGATATAGTGATTCGACTCCATACACATCAGGATCAAGTGCTTCTGCAATTTCTTCAACCTTTTGCATCCGCCAGCTCCAATGATCTGGTGATTTGAAATAGGCTAATGCTTCACCTGCTTCACCATCCATGATCACCGAAAGAGTATGCCCCTCGTAGATATCTGATGCTTTTACTACATGCACCACATGTTCATACTCCTCATAACGATCCAGTAGCTTTGAAAGATAATTTGTTTGATAGCATAGAAGATTTTCATGAAAAACGTCTTCATCCTCATCAGGGTACAGGGGAAGATACTTAATTTCTGCTTCAACGAGATCTTGAAAGAAATGCGTTCCAAAGGAAAGCTCTGGGGTATAGCCGTCTTTTTCTTTTGCAATTTCAACGAGAAGCGAAGTATTATTAATATCTCCATATTTTACAGGGACACCCAGACGGATGTCTCCCCGGCTCCCCCATCGACCCGGCCCCATCAGAATGAATTGTCTTCGGGGTAAAGTGTTATTTAATTCATTGACAATGGTAGCAATTTTTTGCATTTCTTCCCGAGATCCTAATTTGATGTATTCCTCGGGTGTTATATATACAATATATTCAACATTTTCAACTTGACCGGTGGTGACATATTTGCCTGCTGCAAAGAGTTTTTTATCTGAAGGAACATCTTTTGGTATCGGTTTTCTTTTCATACCCCGTGCCTGACTTTGCGGCCGACATTGGAGCACATAGAGGAGTTTTCCATCAGATGCAAATTCAACATCAACCGGTGTTCCAATTTTTTCTTCTAGCGTCGTGATAATATAGTCGATTTTTTTCAAAAAATCTGTTTTTTCAAAGAGATTTGAAAAGGTTACCACCATATCTGCATCGGTAGGATCAAGCATAATTTTTGGGGGATTTACTAATCTATCATCTTTATGCATGGATATAACATGATGAAGATTGGGGAAATCATCTGCATACTCCTTAAACAACTCGATTGCATCTACGGTCTCTATTGCCCCTGATTTAAGATTGATGACATCCATATAGCGAGGAGAGTAGCGCATACGTTCGCTGATCAGGGCATTCACTTGAAGTTTTGGTTTCTTGGGCGATACCAAGATTGGGTAATCATTTCCAACCCGGTCAACGGCTCGTGTTCCAAGGCCGGGAACTAGTCGGATCATCCCATCTTCTCGTTGAATCCGCGGTGACCATTGGAATTCATTTTTGCTAAAAGCAACGCCACCGTAAATAGGAAGGTAATAAGGCCCAACGTTTACACCTACCACCCCCTGTATGAGAATCCCCATTTCTTCGCTAAAGTCAAGTAGACCTCGTTCTCTACGATATTCAATGGGATCTGGACCAAAGGTTGAAGCATACACTTCGGCGATGGCATCCATGAGCGCGTAAAGTCGTTTGTCTTCGCTTCCAGTGTTTGCGATAAACAAACTTTTATATTTTCCAGAGAAGGCAGCACCAAAGCTATCTTCGAGTAGGCTCGAGGATCGGATGATAATTGGTTTACCTTCTAAATCACGGACAATCCGTCGGAATCCCTCCATGATTTCCCTCGGAAATGCTGCATTTTTAAATACTTGCACTAAGAAGGCCTGTTCCTGGCGGATTTGATCAGGGTGAAGATATTTAATGTGAAATGTTTCATCAAGATCGTTGTAATGAATGAAATTAAGAATTGTATCCGATGAAATATACCAGCTCTTTGGAAAAGAAATTCCCTTTAGAACCTCCGAGTTTTGTAAGTCTTGATTGAGTATTTTTTCTGCCAAGATAATCCCAGATGTTTTTCCGCCGAGTTTTCCAGATCCGTTTACAGGTCCCACGACATTATCAAGAAGAGTAACAAAATCCTCGATTTCGATAAAAGCCTTAGCAACATTTACATATTCTAATCGATCAGTAAAAAAACGGCGTATCAAAGCTGTTTTGATACTGATTCTATCCTCAGGAGATAATGATACCTCTTCACCATCTTGTCTGAACAATCGATTTAATTCATCAGTTATTTCAACTAAGGAAACACCAGGTTTTTGTGAGGTAAGTAAGAGAGGACGAGCTTTATCCTGGCGCATCCAGTTTTGAAATAGAAGAGAGATTTCTTCTGCAGGTATGGTCTCTTTTGCGATTTGAAAGATTTGTTTTTGTATCGTTTTTAGAGAATCCAGATCTTGGCGAGGATTTGGCATGTTAATGCCACACCATTGACTCGAGGATGAATCCTTGTTTACTGGACAGATGGATCCAAGGAGATTTGTGATTTTTTCATTTTGAAATCGGTAGAGATGATAGGTCATTTTTCGAACCATTCTTAACAGGGTTCGTGGATCTGTTTTTACTAAAAGATCAAGGATGACTTCCCAATCTTGTTTTTTTTCACTCAGTTCAGATGGTGAAATTGAGGTACCGCCACCGGATAGATATTTTTCTGCATAGTCTAGTTTTTTTCGTTGTTGTTCAACTTCTTGTTTTGTTTGGCGATCTCCAATGAATTTGCTTATAAGATCAGAAATTGCATCAAGGAGTCTTCTCTCTTCTATAAGAAAGGGGCCTTCATCTTCAACGGGTTTTTCCTCGAGGTAATAGATTTCCAAGCTTCCTATCTTTTTGTCGTCAACGATGATATCGCTTGTTTGTTTCCATTTGGTTTTTTTGAAATTTTTTGTTACAAATTGCGTTCCACCAATTTGTATACGGGTGCAAGTGATTTCAGGGTATTGCCATGCAGGTGGTATGAGCTGAATGATTTTCTCAAGAGCACGATCAATGGTGACTGTTCCATCTTTTACAATTGTAGTTAGTTTATAGAGGCAATCTAACTCTTTGACTCGTTCTTTGAGTTTATCTTTTTCATATGATGAAGACGCAGATGTTGCGTTCGCTTTATTCTGTGATGTTTTTGTCATAGGTATCACCGCTTCTTATTCCTTTTTCGCTGTTGCTCATCCTCGTAGGTAACGATTGCTTTCCCTTCTTTTCCATTGATTTTTATAACGATTTCATGTGGCGTGCGGACATGTTTAATATCATCAGTTTCTTCAAGTATTTTTAGGGAGTTTAGCCAGGACCAGTCAATGTTTCCTTTTTCTTTTTGTGTAATCAAATATCCTACTTGTGATGAAACCATATCATGAAAGAAATGAGATCCTTGTGAAGGTTCAATAATGCGCTCATGGTATGGTGTTTCTATGATGACTTTTACACCAGCGATATCACTCCACACAATAGGTATGCCTAACCAGGGATCTGCAGAACCCCAGCGTCCAGGCCCTATAAGAAGATAGGGAGTATTGGTACTCATAAGTTTTTTGTTGATCGTTCGTATTTGGCTCACCGCTCTTTGAGAATATTTCATATCAAAGGTGGAAGATTTGATGTATACTATATGCTTGATTCCTTTTATTATACCGTTTCCTAAAGCATTGTTACTGTAACACAGAACATGTTCACTGGCTACAGTGTCGAGGGATACTTCTGCAGATTTCTCTGGTGGTATCATGCTGCGAATCTGAAGGATAGTGAGTTCATGAGGATGTGCGTTGTCTTCTTGGAAGGTGAGTGCAAACTCTATTTCTACAGGGTAGCCGAGTGTTATTTCACCGACTTTGAGCAGGAGTTGCAGTATCTTTGCAAGCGGGATTTCTTCATATTGGATAATTGGTCCAAAATCTATGACGGGTGCACCACCTTCGTATAGACCTGGGTAGAGCTGATCATCTGCAGGAATATAGGTTGATGCAATGTGTTCTAAAACATCATGCCGCTGTGCTGCGGTGATCTCCAAAGATTCAAGAGCAGTATCTTCGTTTCTATGCAAGACACGATAACTGGGTGTCAGACGAAGAGCGTAGAAGCGCTGTTGTGCATATTTCATGAAATCCTTTGGCGTTCCAAACAAGGGTGTTTTTGGTCGACTCGGGCAAAAGCAATAACTACTGCCACCGTCGACAATTGCTTTGCCTAATCCAAGGGCAAGATAGACGATACCGTCCTCTGGTCGGCAGGATCCTGAGGCATAATAGTTATATGATTTTGCAACGCCTGAGATGGCTGGATAAAAAAATTGTTCATGTCCAGTTCCCGCTACTTCTTGGAGAAGCACAGCCATTTTTTCATCAGATATCGTTTTTCCTTTTGATTGAATATAGGTACGTGCTTTTTCAAAAAATGTTGAAGCATATACATATTTAATTGCGTTGCAGACTTCTCGAAAACGAAGATCGGTTTCCCAGGATTCATTGGGAAGCAACATGGAGGTATAGATACCTGCAAAGGGTTGAAGCATTGAGTCTTCTAGTAAACTTGATGATCGGACGATCAATGGTTTACGGGTTTTTCGTATAAACGCGCGGAGATCACCGATGATTGTTGCTGGAAGACTGGCCGAGATAAAGTGCGAGGCGATACGTTCATCTGAAAGAGCAGAAAAATCAAGCTCGAGTAGGTTGTTTTGTTTGACAAAGGAGTCAAATACATCAGTTGCTAGAACAATACTGCGAGGGATACTAAGCTGTACGTTAGAAAAAAGGCTGTCTGGGATATAGTGTGCCATTATATTTGCCAGAAAAGCGATGCCTCGTGCTTTTCCACCGAACGAACCGGTGCCAATATGGCTAAGCCCTAACGGTTGTTTTGGTAAACGTTGAAAGGAGGCGACGGTTTTTTGATTAATACCATAGCGATGTTGCTCAAGGCTATCAATCATTTTTTTTCTCAACTGTTCTGCGTTTGTTTCCTCTTTTTCGATGAGGTGGACTTGTCTACCAAGTTTTAGCTCCCCCCTTTGTTGTATCCACTGAGAAAAGGCACTGTCCTCTGCATAGGGCAATAGTATCTGCGGGTCGATGGAGAAAAGAGAATGGGTTAAATCAGTCAGTGTTTCAATGTCAGCGATGATGGTTCCTTTTCTATTTTTTAGGTGTAAATGAACGTCTTTTTTCGAAATGGTTTCATCAGATTTGATCCCTTTATATTGAATCTGCTGACCGGTAATTTCTTCGATAACTTTTTGAATTTTTTTTTGCGTGTCGTTTGTGCTCATAACCTTCTACATACTTTTTTATATCCAACCGCGGAGTTTACATGCTTCAACTACTCGCTGTATGGCAATCATATAGGCGGCATTTCGTAGACGAATGTTCCGTCGCTTTGATAAATCCCAGACTTTATGGAAGGCATCGGTCATTTTGTCATCGAGTTTTCCGAGTACTTCTTCTTTGGACCAATAAAAGTTTTGATTACTTTGTACCTGTTCGAAATAACTACAGACCACCCCTCCGGCATTTGCCAAGAAATCAGGGATGACAAATATATTTTTTTTGTCCAGTATCTCATCTGCTTCGGGGGTGATAGGGCCATTTGCACCACAGACTACCACTTGGACGTTTGAGTCAATATTTTGTACATTATCTTTGGTGATCGAGTTTTCTAATGCATTTGGCATTAAGATATCAACTTTATGGCTGAGCCAGTTTTTTCCAGGTAAACATTCATATCCTAAATCCTGAGCTCGCTTCTTATTGATAGTGCCAAACCGGTCGGTAATAGATTGTAATTCTGTTAAATTGATACCGTCTTTTTTAAAGTAGCTACACGCACAGCTTTCTTTTTGATCCCAACAGGACGCAGAAACGATAGTTCCCCCATATTGGGTGTAGAGTTCTGCTGCGAATTGTGCGACATTGCCAAATCCTTCAGTGGATGCTGAGGTTTTTGCAATGTCTACATCCATCAGTTTTAATGCTTCGCGAAGGACATAGACAAGGCCATATCCGGTGGCCTCTGGTCGGCCAAGCGAGCCACCATGACCTACAGGTTTTCCCGTGATAACACCGGGGTATTGTCCACCATGGATTGCCTGGTACTCATCCATCATCCATAGCATGTGTTGGCTATTGGTCATAACATCAGGGGCAGGAACATCACGTACCGGGCCAATGTCTCGTGCGATCTGTCTGACCCATCCACGGCAGAGACGTTCTTGTTCCCGTTCAGAAAGATCATGAGGGTCACAGACGACACCACCTTTGCCACCTCCGAGAGGAATATCCACAACAGCGCATTTCCACGTCATCCACATAGAGAGTGCTCGCACCGTATCTGCGGTTTCCTGAGGATGAAATCGGATACCCCCTTTACAAGGGCCACGGGCATCGTTGTGCTGAATCCGAAATCCCTTAAAGATGCGAATTGAGCCATCATCCATTTGAACAGGGATGAGAAAATGATATTCACGTAGTGGTTCCCGTAGAAAGTTTTTAGTTGCCTGATCGAGTTCCAACTGGTCTGCAACGCTATCAAACTGCTCCTGTGCCATTTTATACGCATTAAATCCTTTTTGTGCCATAGATGAAACCCCACGCAGGGATTGCTATTCCCTATATTAATATATGGGTTCGATGAGCAATTTCTATCTAATACTATAACCTTATTTTTAATAGAGAAAAAGATCTCATAACCTATCCTTTTCGTAAGGTACTTTTTTATACAAGAACCGCATGTGCCTTTTTGAGATAGTATGATTCAACATGAAGAACGAAAGAAGTTATCTGAAAAAACATTGGATTTAGATCGTGCACGGCAATCATTGATTGAAGAATTAGAAGCAGTTAATTGGTATCAAGAAAGAGTAGATGCCACCTCTGATGCATCTCTGCGAGATATTCTTGCGCATAACCGTGATGAGGAAAAAGAACATGCTGCTATGCTTATTGAATGGATTCGCAGAAATGATACTGCCTTTCATGAGGAATTAGAAACCTATCTGTTTAAAAAACAAGATATCACTGAGATCGAAGAAGAGTAAATCAGTGTTCTTCCCATGAAAACTGCAGGAAGATCTTTCTTTTTTTGCATTTACGACAATATTCTGAGATATGATTCTACCTCTGCATTTTTCTTTTAGGTGATAGTTTTCCACAGAATGTTT
This sequence comes from uncultured Thermoplasmatales archaeon, assembly GCA_964612945.1. Classification (GTDB taxonomy): domain Archaea; phylum Thermoplasmatota; class E2; order DHVEG-1; family DHVEG-1; genus CAZTFR01. The sequence goes on along the minus strand of CAZTFR010000061.1, from coordinate 862 downwards.
AAATACTATGGAAAAAATAATGTACTATGTTAACATGTATTAGTGATGCCTATGATGTTCGAATGCACACACTGCGATACCATCCATCGCACAAGCAAAAAAAACTGCCCCCATTGCGGCGCAGAACTGAAGCAAATATAGAGAAATGGAAGATATGATTCGAAAAAAAGATACAAAATGTCCCCAATGCAGACATCACTTTCCTTTTCAATTCAAGATTTGTCCACATTGCGGGAAAAAATACAGATATCAACCCTTCTAAAAAGAATCATATGTTTTTTACCAACATAGTTAGCAACTTTTTCGATTTCGCCAACTTAGTAAAATGATATTACGAAGATCCTCTTCACTTTCTGCTACAACCCACTCTTTTTGAAAATCGGTTTCTTTAGCAACCTGTTCAATCCACATCAACGCATGCCAATAAAAAATTCTGCTGATCCGAAGAGGCAACCAAAATAATAACGGCATAAATCAAATCGATATCTATTGAAATCAACAACCCCTTCTTCGTGCGAACAAAAATCATGTCAAACTTATCAAGACCGCGGATCATATGCAAAAACACCGCAAACAACTATATATGAAATACCTCAAGAAAAGGACTAAGAAACAATGAAAAAATACTACAAAAGCCGCTGGTGGGAATTGAACCCACGACCTATTCCTTACCAAGGAATCGCTATACCTCTAAGCCACAGCGGCAAACACGTTACCCACCTGAATCAAAAGCTGGTATTTTACCTTTTTTGCAAAAATGAGTACAAAACCAACAGTTTTAATTACCAACCATTTACCAACTGACTGTATGAATCCCATCGACCACATCGATCTACCAGACGTCCAATCACAGCTGTCACCA
>CAZTFR010000060.1:0-13121 GCA_964612945.1 uncultured Thermoplasmatales archaeon | reverse complement strand
CGCACCGTTTATGGGCAGGCGAAACGCCTGCCGCGTGCGACAAGAGAAGAGATGGCTTATCAGGTGAAAAAGAGACGGCCTTTCATCTGCGGGCCCTTGGTTTCACTTCGGTCCGCGCAGTATTCCCGGCCTTAGTTCATAAGAAAAAAATCTATTATACAACATATTTGTTTTAAATAATTGAAAAAATCTCAATTCGATTTCCCGCCCTCTCTTGTACGCCATTCCCACATTGAGCCACTAAAGTATTGCAACTCCTATTGCTTACCACATTTGACACATTGTCGTTTCGTTTAAATATTCGGTTTTTCTGTCTCGGTTATCCAGAGGTGATTGCGGGTCATGTTTGTCCCTCGTTGTGGATAGTTGGTCCTTCAATCAGTTTGAACGTGGTTGCAAATGTCTTCTGATTGCTGATGAATCGGTTCTCTTCAACGAGATAAATTCTGAAATCATGGAATAACGCCTTGTTAAGCCATTCGATGGTGTCTTGGTGTTTGTCAGTGAACTCTTCCGCAATCCATATAGTCATTGTCGCATCTGTTATAGCCATTATGTATAATAGTTTCTGCAGAGTATTAACTGTGGATTGTGCCTTGTCACCAATAAGATATATAGAGTTCTGCAATCTATCGTAAGCAAACAAATCAATATCAGGATAACTATAAGCGCATTTGGAGGGTGAAATGGGTTTTGTTCGGTTACTGGTTTTTTTGTTCGAAACTCTTCAAAAAATGTTGTATATTTTCAAGAAATTGTTATATAAGATAAAAAATATTTTTTAATATTAGTAGGTGGAAAAATGAAAAAAATATCAATGATAAAATACCAAATTGTATTCATCAGAGCACTGCTATTATTACTTCCATTAGGCGGCTTTACAGGACTCGGTGAAGTTGATGAAGACGAACCAACAGGGATTGAACGAAATATTGATTATCTCATCAAAGCTGAGGATCACCCATGTATTCTTAATAATTCATCGATTGATAAAATTGCGATTATAACCTTAACAAGTGGAAGAACTATCAATACATCAGATATATCAATAATACTAACTGATGATAAGAAACAATTTATAAAAACAACTATTTTTGAAGAAGGTACATGGGAAGTTGGAGAACAAATTACCATCCAGGAAATAGAACCTGCGGATGCAAAACCTAGTTATTATAAAATCTATATGTTAAATCAAGATAAAAAGCCATTTTCTATTTCATTTGTTAATACTGATGGTGCCCCAAAAAACGAAGTTTTTTTTTTCAATAGATCAGAAGGAGAACGTCCGTTAGATATGCCATAAATGCAGGATTCGACATGTTATCATAGGGATTCAAGTGGAACAAAATCAATTGCACTAGCAACAGCAATTGAATATTACAATAGAGAATGGGTAGATCTACCAGGTACAAACGGTGTGTGGGAATATCAATTTAAAATGTCAACTGTGTATTCAACATCTTATACATACAAACCTTATTGTGGATTAAAAGAAATAAAGTTCTACACAAATGATCAAAATAATATAAATGACATAGGATATCTAAAAATTGGGGGGTGGAATGTAGATGAGGCAGGTGCTGGTGGCTATGACGAAATAGCAGCTAAAACATGCGCTCAAGCCGTTAGCGCAATTAATCCAATACTATCTTTTACACTGACCGGTTTAGAACTTGCAGAAGCCTTACAAGACGCCCCTGATCTCACATGGGAGTCCCCTAACTATGCCGACTATGCCTCAAGTTTTGCCTATTTTGAGTTGTGGGTTGATCCAGATACGACATGGTACATTAACTTCAATGCTGATGCATATGAAGCCTTTCAACTGTTCTTAATAGCATTAGACGATCCAAATAGTCATGGTGAAGGAAAAATCTCATATGGAGAGACATCACCATCAGAACCACAACCACCCGAACCTGAACTAACAATTTCACCTACAAATTATGATTTCGGAGATGTTAAGATAGGTTCGTCTAAAACAAAGACATTTACATTAAAAAATACAGGAGATGCAACAGCGGAAATTTATACAATTGATATGAACAATGATCCTTCTATGGCTCCTAATTTCATATTTAATTCTGAAGACCCGTATACATTCGCAAATGATATTTTATTAGAGCCAGGTGAAACAATAGATATACCTGTAGGATATATACCAACAATTGAACGTCATGATGAAGGCCAAATTAGGGTATTGGCAACAAATTGTGATAATGTCTATGCAGATTTAAAAGGTACAGGATTTAAACCTTGTTGTTTTCCAGCAGGAACTAAGATAACAATGGCTCATGGTAGCTGTAAAAACATTGAACACATCAGGGTTGGTGATAGAGTTTTATCCTATGATATAAAAAACAGGAGGTTTACATCGTGGACTGTGAAAATGCTTGGAAAACCTGTTCATCCTTTAATAACAATAAATAATTGTTTAATCCAAGCCACGGTTGATCATCCTTTCTATGTTAAAAAAACTGACGGTAGGGAAGGCTGGGCAGCATATGATTTAGAACGTGCTAAAAATGCTATAACGTTCAAAGGAGATTTACTAACTATGGAAGTTGGTGATCAACTTTATACTTCAAATGGGGAATGGATTGAAATAACAGAAATAGAATATAATCAGGAGCCTGTTCAAACATATAATATTCTATCGTTTTCTGGTACAAAAACATATTTTGCTAATGATGTACTTGTTTATGAAGAACATCCACCACATTTTTATACAGATTGGTTCATGGGATTACTTGGGGAAAAGTTTCCACGGTTAGAGCAGTTATTACTATCAAATCCATTTTTTAATAAACTACTGAGATATCTCCAATGATAAGATATAATAAACCATTTAATCTTCTTTCTCATATTTTTTCACAAGTTTACCTTTTTGAGGATTTTCATTTGTGGTACTTACTAAACCTCCAAAAAAAATAAAAGAAAATTTAGGATATTCTTCATTTGATAAAATACTAGTTCACTCACAAAAAAGCAGTTCTGATTTAGTTGATCAGACACTGTCAGATCAATCAATTGATACTGATATTTGAATTAATATTGATGAGTGAATCCTAATGCTTTTAAAGTAGAATGTGATATAAAAGAATCTATAAGATCAGGATGAAACAAGATGAAAATTGAATTTATCGTTGCAGGGATTTTTTGTGTTTTCGTTGGTTTTATATTTTATTTTATCGGTCAGGGACTCATGACATCTCTTATCATTAATACAATTGAATCTGGAACAATGATATTTAATGAGGGTCAATTAGAAGTCGCTCGGTATCTTTCTGGAACAGGTGTTTTCATTATTTTAGCAGCTATCTTTCTAATATTGATAGGGGTATTGTATCAAGAAATTGATTTGAGAATCTTAAAAGGTATAAAGAAATTAATTACAAGAAATCATATGAAATAAGAGCAGAGCCCTTATTTCATTCTCCCCTCGCCTAAACATGTTCTACCTGTACCTGGGACACCATTCAAGGTGGTACAGGTTCTGGCCAACGCATATTGCTACCGATAATCAAATCCATTGTTCTACGTTCCTGGGCAGGTTTTTCATAGCCCCCGCTGAAAGCGGGTGCGTCTGCCCGGTATGTAAAACTAATATGAGCAGAAAAAGTAGCACGTTCATCCCCATACTAAAGTCTGAGGATTTCTCACTTACTAAATGTAAATAATCCCATATTTATCTTGTATAGAAATAACTGAGTTTTATGAAATGGACAGACAACTATCAACGAATAAATCAAGGATATGAAGGATAAATATAGTAGTTTTCTATTTAGTTCTGGTGAGTAAATCCGAATAGATAAAATTGATGTGTTATTAAAAATATTATTTGCTTCAACATTTACAATAAATACCTATTTCTTTATCCGAAATATAAAACCGCCTCTTTCATGGTTAGTTTCAATTCTTCTTATATTTGCTTGTGTCATAGTAGTCTTCTTTCCATTTATCCGAAAGATGGGGCATAAATTGAGACAAATTGAGGGTATAAGAGCCACCTCTCGACATAATTTGGATAAAGAGTTTGTAGAGCATGGCGGTATCATCGGCTATAAACCAATAGAGGAGAGACACATTGCCATTGTGTATGTTAGTGAGTCAAGAAAGAACTACTGGGGCATAAATTTTGATGAGATATCTCCCCTCACTGAAGAATACAATGAAATAAGGGCTGTGCCCTTATAAACCCCTATATTCCGCCTTCGCTTCCTCGGCAAGCCCTATCGGGCGTGGCCGTATCCCCGCTCGCCGGATCAAGCAGCATCAGGTAGCCGCTGTTGACGATCATCGATAACCGTCACACCATGACGCTGATGATGACTCCGACAATACGCTGTTGACTTCTCCAAATCTATCAATCCAGTAGACTCATGATGCTCATACCCACTCCAAAAACCACCGCGTGGATATCGCTTCCGAAACCCCGGATGCATTTCAAACATCTTCTTGGCACTATACGACTTAATCATGATTTCCGCGTCTTGGATTGAATACCGCTTCGGGACATTCACCTGGAACTGGACATGAACCCCTGCAAAACCAAATTCACCGAACTCAAACCCAAATCGTTCCAAGTCCCTGAACGCCTGAGTACAGGTATCAATAAGGGATTGCTTCCTGAAACAGCTGTATCTACACTTAGTATTAAACTCCTATGGTCACCCAGTTATTGCGGGTGTCACCCACAATCTTTTTAGAGCCTACGCTACATTCATTTATCAAATTTTTCAAGCATCCTGTCGCACCGTTCTGGGGTACACCTCATCGGTGTACCGCGTGCGACAAAAAAAGAGTATGGTTTAGCTGGGGAAAAAAGAGCAATATACCAAATACTATCCCTGCTATTGTTCTCATAAAAAGGTCATCTCATCATCTCCCTTCATTTTTTATTTCGAAAATCCTCCAGCAACCCATACCGCTTCAAATCGTAGGGCTACTTTTAAAATATACACGACCTCCCCCAAAGATCCTTTTAGAACATATCGATATTGCCCCTTCAACGCTGAGCTATCATTTACAAAAACTTTTGAAACACCATATTGTAGAGGTAACTATCCGTAAAGTCGATCGACTCTACTTTTTTGTTGACAAAGCACAAATTGAATCACTTCTCAAACAATATAAACCCTTTAATTTATTTGAAAGTTTCAAAGATCTCTGGATGCATCTAGATGTTGACTAAAAGGTCTGCAACAAAGATGTTATACCCCACATTTGTATTGTAGGTCTACATGAATCTTTATAGGTACACCTATGATCTTGTCCGTCAAATACCACCCGGAAAAATATCTACGTACGGCGCGGTAGCACAGGCACTCGGTGATCCTCTCGCCTCGAGGGCAGTCGGCCGGATGATGAATCAAAATCCAGATCCTGATACGATGCCCTGTTTTAAAATCGTTCATTCAGATGGAAAACTAGGAGGATTTGGCCGTGGTATCACCGATAAAATCCGAAGATTACAGCAGGAAAACATTAAGGTAAAAGATGGAAAAATTGTTAATTTTGATTCAGTTCTTTTTACTGATTTTACCACCTCCTATCCCCTACGCAATCTTTGGAAACAGCAGCTTGCCCTCAGCGATGATTTGATTGTGCAGGATGATTTTGATGAAATTAAGACGGTCGGTGGTGTCGATGTGGCCTATCCAAACAATGATTTTAAACAGGCATGTGCAGCCTGTGTCATACTGGACTATCAGACCAAACAAGTAGTAGAAAAAAAATTGGTCTACAGGGTTGCTGACTTCCCGTACATTCCGACATATCTGTCTTTTCGAGAGTTTCCCTTCATTGAAAACGTAGTTTCTACTCTAAATCAGAAACCATCGGTACTTCTGGTCGATGGAAACGGGGTGATGCATCCCAGGAATTGTGGTTTAGCTTCTCATACAGGAATCATGTTGGATTTTCCCACCATTGGTGTAGCAAAAAGCAAACTGACTGGGAAGATCCATGGTAATCGAGTTACTATCAATAATAAAATTTGTGGATATACCCTATGTTCAACAGATCGGGTCACCAGACCGTTGTATGTTTCCACGGGTCATCGAGTGAACGCGAAGACCGCTGTATCTGTAGTGAAGCAGCTGTGTACTACAAAGCATCCTGAGCCCTTACGACAGGCGCATAGGCTAGCAAAACAGGGGCTAGTACAGATCCGTCAGACTCGTACTTGAGATGCTAGGAATGTTGATTGTTTCCGCAAGATTCTTAAAATATCTGATCTGTGGCTTTTTTAGGCCTTTTCTGTGGATGTAAACAGCAGTATGATTTGGGGTGAGCATAATCGCCTGTTGAAGCATTTCTTTTGTTATATGACCGGCATTGATTTGATACGAAGGAATCATGTGTCCAAACGCTGCATGTTTTTCAAGAATAATGTCGGTAAACCGGGGAGCATAATGTCCGCCACCGATGCCGATGAGTACTGTGTCTTCATCGGGGAGATCGGTTTCCTGTCGATACTCTGGAATAATCGTGAGGAGGGCTTGAGCGATAATACGAGCTGGTTCAGGCTGGTTCCACTCGACTTCTGAGCTTCCTACTTCGACAAACAGTGTGGGTGTATCAAGATAGGGTCCGTGATGGGTGACCTCATAGCAAACATCGAAATGCAGAGAGCTTTTAGTTTGAAGGGTATGAATCGTACGAAGTAGAGATGTCATGAGGCGTGGTGCGCTGGGGACTAAGGCGTGTGGTTGTCCTCCAAAGTCTGCAGGACCATAGTTTCCAAGAGGATGGACGGTGAGAGTGGGCTTTTTCATTTTACTCGTATGTCTGCTGAGAAATATGAGCTGAGAGGGGGTGAAGTGTAGTTTTGTTTTGATTTCAGTGTCGAGATGTTCGCGATAGATTTTTCTTGTGGTGATAGTGAGCAGGTAGACGTTTGACCAAGTAGTGTGTTGGTAAACAGGATGCTGATCAAAGGTTGCTGTTGGTGTCCAGCAGGTTTGTTCTAAAAGATGATTTTTAATGTTTTGACTTGCGGGATCAATGGTAGATGCGATAAGAAAGAGGCTCATAGATGTTCCAGTGATGAGGGTGGACATGTTTGTAGTTTTCGCTTTTTTTTAATTGCTTTCTAACAGTTCTTTGTATTTTTCTTTTTTTGCGATAAAGCGAATTCGGTCTTCAATAGTGCAGACTTTTGCGATGAATTTGAGTTCGTCTGCTTCTTCTTGAGTGGAAAGGAGACCGATAACAAGCATATAGTGTTGTTGGTTGTTTTTCTGGTTATAAAGGCTTGTTGTACATCTGATACCATATTTATTTTTAATATATTATAAAAATTATGCGTGAAAAGGAAAAAACAATAAATTAAAGGAGTTATTCTTCTTCGTCGACAACACATTCTTTGTTTGCAAACATTTCCTCATGGGACATCGATTTTTCGTATTCTTTATGGGTAAGAAAACTAAGATAGCTTGCCGCAATCCGATGCAGATAGTAACCGATAATTTCAATATCACGGGCAGACCAGCCTTCCTCAAACAGTTCACAGTTTAAGGCATGCGCTCTCTTTCGTATACCATCAAGTGAGTGATCTTCAACCATAGAATTCCCATCCGCTAGCAGTACGAATCAGCTGAAGGTATAAAATGCTATGCCTTCTTTTGTGAGCCCTTGAGCCAGCGGACACCTAGATAGCAGAGAGGCGTATCAAAGAAAGCGAAAATCACCTTTGCAATCCAATAGGGGAGCACAACAATGGAAAACAGCGACCATACGGTAAACGATCCTTCAAGCAGACGAGGAGAGAACGCAATAAAAACCCACAGGTTGGTATCAATAAATTGACCAATGATAGTTGAGACATTGTTGCGCAGCCACATCCATTTTTGTTTATGAATTTTTTTCAGCAGATGATAGGTAAACACATCTACATATTGACCAAAGAAAAATGCGAGGATGGAGGCAATAGTAAAGGTGATAGAAAGTTCAAAGATGATAGGATAGGCAGGATTAAAAAAGTCAGTATACCATGGATTTGGCTCTGCTGCAGGAACCGCAACAGAAAACAACTGCCACCCAAGTAAAACCAACAACGAAATAAGGCCGATTCGTACAAATTTTCTGGCTTCCTTTCTTCCAAAGACTTCACCAACGATATCAGTGATGAGAAACAAAAATGGAAAGGTCACAATTGAAACAGAAAGACCACGATCGCCAATACCAATTGGCATCAATTTTCCACCAAGAAGATTTGCTGCATACAAGGCGCCAACATATAATGCCAGTAGCAGCGAAAGCTTGGTTTGCGTTTCCATGTGAAAGTTCATGCTGACCCCACGCATGCAAGCAGCATTTCTATATTAAGTTTCTCTTTTATATCTCAAAAAAAAAATGCAGCCCTGTCCAGATTCGAACTGGAGTCACTGGCTCCAAAGGCCAGTATGTTAACCGCTACACCACAGGGCTATAAGATAACACCAAGGATGATGCAAAATCATCCCCCGCAATTGTGTCCACCATTATAATCTTTACTTCTTCTGACGCTGAAGACGCGCCCATGTATCACGAAGCGTAACCGTTCGATTCAAGAGCAGGTGTTCTGCAGTTGAGTCCGGATCAACGCAAAAATACCCTAATCGTTCAAATTGAAAACGCTCTAAGGGTTTGATGGTTTGCACCGCAGGTTCAACCTTACAGCCCTGTAAGGTTTCAAGGGATTCGGTATTAATAAAATCTCGAAAATCCTTCTCCTTATCACCTAAGGGGTTTTCTACTGAAAATAAACGATCATACAACCGCACTTCTGCGTCAACTGCTTGTGCGGCTGAAACCCAATGGATGGTTGCTTTTACACGTCTGCCATCAGGTGCATATCCGCCTTTGGTTTCCGGATCAATCCTACATCGAAGCTCAACAATCTCATCGCCCTCTTTTATGACCTTATCACAGGTCAGAAAATAGGCATATCGCAGCCGAACCTCACGGCCGGGTGCCAAACGATAGAATTTTTTAGGAGGATCTTCCATGAAATCCTGCCGGTCAATATAGATTTTTTTGGAAAAGGGAATCTTGCGTTCGCCTGCAGATTCATCCTCAGGGTTATTTATCGCCTCAAGCCATTCAACCTGATCATCAGGGTAATTCTCAATGATGACCGGCAGCGGACGCAGCACACCAAGCAATCGTCGTGATGTTTTATTCAGATCCTCACGAACACAATGTTCAAGAAAGGAAAAATCAACCATGCTGTTGACTTTTGCAACACCGATACGTTCACAAAACAGACGGATCGAAGCCGGTGAATAACCCCGCCGTCTCATCCCACTAATGGTGGGAAGACGAGGATCATCCCAATCAGAGATATATCCTTCCTTAACAAGCTGTAGTAAAATCCGTTTACTCATCACCGTATACGAGAGATTCAACCGAGCAAACTCGATCTGCTGCGGATGATACACCCCTAATTTCTTTAAAAACCAATCATACAATGGACGATGATTTTCAAACTCAAGGGTACAAATCGAATGGGTAATCCGCTCAATGGAATCCTCCAGCCCATGCGCCCAATCATACATTGGATAAACACACCAAAAATCACCAGTGCGATGATGGGATGCATGAAGCACCCTATACATCACCGGATCACGCATATTCAGATTGGGATGCGTCATGTCAATTTTAGCACGAAGCACCTTTTCCCCATCACCAATTATACCTTGTTTCATCTGCTCAAATAGGGTAAGATTTTCCTTAATACTACGATTACGATACGGACTATTGACCCCGGGCTTAGTGAGCGTGCCACGACCTGCTGAGATTTCCTCTGCGGTCTGATCATCCACATAGGCATCACCCTGCTTAATCAACTGAATGGCATACTCATACATCTGCTGAAAATAGTCAGAGGCAAAATACAGACGATCCTCCCAATCAAAACCCAGCCAACAAACATTATCTTTAATTGACTCTACATACTCTTCTTCTTCCTTTGTCGGATTGGTATCATCAAACCGAAGATTACACAGCCCTTTATAGTCCCGGGCGATACCAAAATTCAAACAAATCGATTTTGCATGACCTATATGCAGATACCCGTTGGGCTCTGGAGGAAAACGAGTATGGACCCGTCCATCATATTTTTTGGTTTTTATATCTTCATCAATTATTTCACGAATGAAATCTTTAGATTGCTCTTCAACCATACCTTCTCCAACCAATATTTCAATTGATTCAGATCTACCAGTCTATACTTGTAGACAGCCCCGACCGGATTCGAACCGGTGACTAGAGATCCAGAGTCTCTTATGTTAACCGCTACACCACGGGGCTATGAAAGCATGCAACCAATAAGGCACAACATAAAAACTTTCATATTTAACCTTTAACATCTTTTACAAAGAACAAAAAGAATGTCGGGGGCGGGATCTGAACCCGCGACCTCCTGATATCTTAGCGCCAAATGGTTTCAACTCTATCGAACCTTTTAGCTGAGCTTATGAGTCAGGCGCTCTAACCAGGCTGAGCCACCCCGACAGAGTAGCGCATGCAAGAATACGAGGCTTCTTTATAAATCTTATAGGCTTAAAAAATTCCGATTATTCAAGGGAAAGTCGTTGTTTGCCTCGTAAAAAGATAGTGCGAATTCCTGCTTGTTTCAGTCGAGCGCGAAGCTCCTTATCATTGGTCACCACCATTCCATGCACCTCATCAGCAACATGAAGCAATGCCTCATCTCCCTGATACGAAGGATCATGAGAAATCACAGAGAACCTATCAGCAAACTGAAGAGCCGCTTGCGCTTTTTGTCTTTTGACACCCTCTGAGTTTTTTATGATATGATGCAGCTCATCAACTACCGCCTGTGGGATGACAATCTCTGCATTTCCGACAAGAGCGGCGAGTTCATCAACAAGATTAATGGAAAATTCAAAGACAGATAACAGGGCATTAGTATCCAGCACTATGACTCGACGAATTCTATCTCCCCATATCCAATGAGATGCCATTTACCCTCGATACGGCGGCTTACTGCAATACGTTGCCCCTTCTGAGCACATACCGATAGTTTCAAACGGACCCGTACTTTTTCCTCACGAAGCTCCGTGATGATTCCCACGGTTGTTGCTGTCCCTACTGTAAGCATCAAGGGTTCATTAGTTTTTAAAGGCTCTACATCCTCCATGCTGATGGTGCCCACCACTCGTTTTAGAAGATGCATATTGAGATAAAACTCTTCGAGTTCTGGTGGAAGCTCATGAGGCCTGCCTACGATACGACCAGAGAAAGAGTCGGATTTCACACGAGAAGGATCAAGAAAAGTCCCTATAGCAAGAAGACCACCAGGACCCACCTCATCAATGGTGTTTCCCCCTTTAATAAATGTATGTGCCTTGGTAACTATAGGTTCTATGATTTCTTTTCCTTCGGATTCAACACGTCTACCAGGAGCGATTTCGATGTCGTCGCCTTTTTTTATCATCCCCTGAATTAGTGAGCCTCCGATAACTCCTCCCTTCAGCTCATTTGGACGGGCACCTGGACGGTTGATATCAAAACTGCGGGCAATATACATCAATGGTGGTTTAGTCATATCTCTATCAGGTGTTGGAACTTTTTCCTGTAAGGTTTTAAGTAACACATCAATGTTGAGATCATGATGGGCACTTACCGGAATGACCGGTGCATTTTCCGCAATAGTCCCATTGATAAATTTTTTAATTTGCTTAAAATTAGTAACAGCATCTTTTTCAGATACTAGATCAATTTTGTTCTGCACAATGACTATATTTTCTATTCCCGCAATTTCCAGGGCGGTGAGATGCTCACGAGTCTGCGGTTGTGGACATTTCTCATTTGCAGCAATCACCAGTACTGCACCATCCATGATAGCTGCTCCAGAGAGCATGGTTGCCATTAAGGTCTCATGACCTGGTGCATCAACAAAGGAAACTGCACGCTGCAGTAGACAAGGAGTTCCACAATGTTGGCATTTGACCTTTACAGAGTAACATTTTGGTTCTTCACATGTAGGACATTTGTAAAAGGCAGCATCAGCATAGCCAAGGCGGATGGAGATGCCACGTTTGAGTTCTTCAGAATGCTCATCAGTCCATTTCCCGGTAAGTCGTTGGGTGAGTGTGGTTTTCCCATGATCAACATGGCCGATCATGCCGATATTTATCTCAGGTGGTTGTGGCACACTCATGCTTGCTCCTCAGTCGTCTCCTTTTCTTTTTCGGCAGGTTTTTCCTTTCCTTCTTCGGGTTTTTGTTCTCCGTCTTCTTTTTTCGCTTGTGTTTCAATAATATTTTTGATTGGTTTTGCCCCGGTTTTGACCACTTTCATGTTGATTTGGACGATTTCTTGATTGATAGTGTTTCCGCGTACTGATTTTTTCTTTCGTTTACCGTTCTCTTTTGGATGAAAACCAAGGCTCTCGCTAAGGAGAAGACGCCTTCGAACGGATCCGGAAAGATCTTTTCTCATAGGAAAACCGTTTTTATCGGTACCCCCGGTGATCTGCAGTTTATACCCTGGGAGAGAAACAAAAATACCATCGACTTCTTCATTGATTTTTTTTCCAATAAGCGAGTTGGCATGATGTCCGGAAACCGGTATGGTATACGATGTTCCATGTTTGGTGTCATTTACGACTACTTTGAATTCTGCCATATAGAGAACCTCTCTTGTTTTTTGCTATGAACATCTTTTTTTGTTCGGGATGTTATGATTAATTATGTAACATGTGCAATAGCGAATATCTTATAAATCTTCGCCCCCGTTGACCCCGTGCCTAAAGCAGCGTTTTTGAGTGAAGAATGGTTTATTCTTTCCGCTCTACGTTTTTTTATGGTGTATTCTCAGTAGTCCCGAATGTAAAAAAATGAGAAAGAAACCATGTTTTACAGGAGTGAAATGGCCCTAAGAACTATCACTTTTCGACATATTTTTATCTTTATTTATGAGAAAGAATGCTCTTTTTTTCCTTTTTACTAAGTTTTATATCAAAAACGCGTGACATACTACTAAGTTCTTGATAACTATAAATCTTTGACTTCTTACTCTGTATCATTGATTGTAAGGCAACTTTATTCTTATTACTGGAGTTTTGCGTTTTGCTAAGCATTTGTATTTTTCATCATAGTTGATCTATA
>CAZTFR010000059.1:0-13883 GCA_964612945.1 uncultured Thermoplasmatales archaeon | reverse complement strand
AAGCAAGGCAGTGTCTTCACAGTTGTTGAGAAACTGGTTCATTCTAGAGACAAGATTCAAACGTAGCGTAGGATTCATGCGTGAACAAACGATATACAGTCCGGTGACAGCAGTAAACGGTGATGCCTTAACAGGATCAACAGCACCCCGGTCATATGGATGGGTTTGGTTTTGATACCGCCCGATGTTATCTTTAATCCACACAAAGGTCTCGTAATCTTGTTCGTTGATAAGCTCATAATAGGGGATGTCTTGATGGGCAGGAATTGCAGTTGCAATCAGGATGCTTCCTACGATAAGCGGTACAACAAGGGGAAGATGCTTGGGAAGCGATCTTGTTTTCCCAGCAATGGTGATGCCGTGTAGCGCCCCTACAGATCGGCGGAGTTCCCGAAGTCCCAATGCAGCAATAAGGGTGACCAGCACAAACAAATACATAAACGTGCGCTCGTAAATGATCTGCAGCCCATAGTTGAACTGATCATACAGACCAATGATGATAATAAAAGAAATGACAGCGATACTTAACGTCCTGGTAAAGGCCTTTCCCCGGGAAAACGCAACATAGACACCGATTACAAGTAACCCCCAGGTGATCAAACCCAGATGGCTGAAATCAATCCAGATATCAGGAAGCGAGGGGAGATCCTCCATACCATGAATGGCCTCAGTCAACATTTGCATAGCGGCGGTCCATCGCGTGGTCATATAATAGATAAAAAAAATGGGAAAGGCGGTAAACAACAGATACAACAGAGCAAGCCCTGGTTTTCGATCCATAAAAAGAAACGGAACCGCAATAAATAACAGAATCACACAGGCAAGCGCGGTAGGCGGATGAATTAAAAAAACCGTCCACACAAAGGGGATCACCAGCAATGGCCCTTGTACTTTTTCAAGGGCGATAAGCCACAGGATAAACATCAAAAAAAGAAGCCCCATGGTGAGTGCAACATAAAACGAGGGGCCCAGAAAGCGTACTGTGGTGGGGATAAAGGCGATGAGAAACGCCGCCTCCAACCCATATTTACGGCTACTTCGCTGACCAATACTAAAAGCAATGAGGCTTAAAAAAACGCCAATAATTGCAGGCATGAACACAAAAATGGTAAGTAGATTTGCCCCAGAACACCAATGCAATATCGCCGTTCCCACATGAAAACCGATCTCAGGAGTTGCCAGTTTTGATACTCCTATGTAGGGGTTTACAAACGTAATAGATCCACTTTCCAGCACCCCACGAGAATACGACCAATGAATCCATTCATCCACATGAAACGGTAGATAGTATGAGTTATCAAAATGAGGAAGAAACAACATAAAAAAGCTGAAACCAAGAATACCAATCAAAGCTACTGTTCTATAATTAAGATATTGTTCCACATCGAAATCAGGCAGACCGAACCGGTACAAAGAAATAAGATAAAAAACAAGAACCGGTATCGTAATCAGAAGATAAATTATCAACAGGGTCGTTGCGGTGATCGGTGTTTTATTAAAGGCGTTGAAAAAAATGGAGATACTGAGAAGTGCGGCAAGCATGGAAAGAAACCCAAATATGACACGCTCACAATGTGTCAGCTCTTTTGAAAAGAAAAAACTCCACAGATACCCCGGCAGGGTGAGCAGAAATATCCCGATGATGAGTTTGCCGAGCTCAATTAGTTCAACAGGCATAGCACGTGTCAAGTGATGATATTTCTTATGGTTTGTATAAATGCTTTGTTTTCGACAAAAAACGTTCTTGTATTTCCACCCAAAAATGTTGTAATATATAAATATGTCTTCATTAAAAAAGAAAAGTCTTAAAACCAGGTATGTGTTTTCAGCCTGAGATAGAGAAGGAGTAATACATTGTAAGAGGGTGAGGGAAGGTATGGTAACATGTACTCATCAGAGTTGTGGATATGGGGAGCGTCTTTGGCTGCCAACCGCAGAGGACACGCGGTCAGATGCACGGCCGCATCCCTGGTGTGTGCGTTGTGGTCTGCTGAAGAACATCTCTGATGATCGCCCTAAAAAACTGGGGTATTGGATGAATATTCTTGCAAAAATATCCCATGATTTTTCGTTAAAACAATGCCAACGGCGTCTTCTTTCCAAACAAATAGCTGACATGGACTGTTTCCATGATTTATACGGTGTAACCTTTTCCTCGCAACAACAAGTCTTTCTCTCATCTCTTAAAAAACTAATCAGAGTAAATGAACAAGCAGTGTTTTCCTATTTCTACTGAGCTGAATTGAAACTCCTTGTTGATGATAGGAGGTCAGTGGATTACTTAGTTTTGAAAAGAATACTCTATTAAATGATGTTACGATTATATATAAATGTGAGGAGAGGATTCTCTGACTTCTGAATCACTTCAGAAAGATGTGAAACAACACATCGATCGTCTTTCCGATGTTCCCCAAAGAACGCTTGCGGCAATTCCTTGTTATAATGAGGAAAAAAGCATCGGAAGCGTCATTGTCAAAGCAAAACAATTTGTCGATGAGGTCCTTGTTGTTGATGATGGAAGTGTTGATACCACAGCAACAATCGCAGAACTAGCTGGAGCAGTTGTGATACGACATGGGGGCAACAGAGGGTATGGTGCTGCGATTCGGAGCTGTTTTCAATATGCCCGTGAGCATGGCTTTGATGTGATGACCATTCTTGATGGTGATGGTCAGCATGATGCCGATCAAATCAAGACTTTGATGAAACCGGTGCTTGAAGAAAACGTTGATATCTCCATTGGTTCACGGTTTCTTGCCGGTGAAAACACAGTTCCTTTGTACCGACGATTTGGCATCTGGGTGCTCACCCGCTTTACCAACGCTGGCTCCAAAGAGCTACAGCATCGGGTAAGTGATGCACAGAGCGGGTTTCGCGCATATTCTAGAAGAGCCATTGATTGTATTGATCCAAAAGATGAGGATATGGGTGTATCTGCAGAAATCTTGATGGAAGGTAGACGGCACAGTCTCTCGTACAGTGAGGTACCTATATCTTGTAGTTATGAGGGTGATTGCTCGACAAAAAGACCTGTAGGTCATGGTCTGGGAGTAATTGTATCTATTCTAAAATATATGGAGGTAAAACATTCACTATTGTTCTTTGGACTCCCCGGTCTAATATTATTTTGTATGGGATTGATATCGGGATTTAACACGTACCTTCTGTTTAAAAGCAGTGGATATCTTCCCTTTGGCCCCTCTTTGATAACAGTTGGACTGTTAATTCTAGGTATGCTTTTAGGTATGACAGGTTTGATTCTTCATGCAGTGATTAATGCAACTAGAAGACGGTGATACATTACTTTCTGTTTTCTATCATAGAGATTTGAGTTATTCTTCGTTGAGTTTTTTTTGGGAGATCAAGTGAAGCTTATGGTTAGAAATAATGAAGAAAAACCGTTAAGAATCTGTCTTCTTGCAAGTGTTTTTTGGCCTATCTACCCGGGTCAAGGTGGACGACATGCTTTTGTTATCGGTGAGATCCTTGCTAAATTAGGGTATGATGTCACTGTTGTTACCACTTATCCTTTGAATAAAGGGAATTTTTCAGGTAAGAATCGGGGATTTACAAGCGAAGAACATGTGAAGGGTATGAAATTGATTCGTGTTCCTTCATTTCTTTCTAAAAATCCCAGTTTTATGCATAAATTGCTGTTTTATATTTCTTTTATGTTTGGATCGCTTTTTGCGCTGCCGAAGGTGCGATCTGCTGACATAGTGATCGGTTTGCATCCTCCACCGCCGTATCTTTTCTTTCCAGGTGCGCTTTTCTCAAGGTTACTGCAGTCCAAGTATGTCATCCGGGTTACTGATATCTGGCCTGATGTTTTATTTGAACATTTCAATTGGCCACGTTCTCAGATTGGAAGAGGTATTGTCCATTTGTATGTGAAAAAAGTGCTTAACTTCCCAGATCACATTATGGCATTTACCCCTCAAATTCGTGACAGGTTGATGAAAGATGGTGTTTCATCTGATAAACTTTCTACTATCGAAATTGCGGTGGATTCCTCCTTGTTTTGTCCCATGTCTGATAGTATAAAAAAGTTATCAGATGAGGAATACGCCTTGTTTGATGAAAATTTCGTTGTCTTTTATTCAGGGGCTTTTACGTTTTCCTATGATTTTGATTTATTTCTTAAGTCGGCAAAGATGCTTGAAAAATATGAGGATCTTCGTTTTGTTCTGTTAGGTGATGGTGCGGCGAAGAATCAAATTGAGCAAAAAATTGATGATCTTGAAGTCGAAAATGTCGTGTTGTTGCCTGCGGTTTCTCAGGCTGATCAGGTTGCAACCTATATTAATTGCTCTGATGTATGTACTGTTCCTATGAGAGGGGTTGCTGCTGATACCATGACTCGTCCTTCGAAAACGTTTGAGTTTTGGTCATGCCAAAAACCTGTGGTCAGTTCTTCAATTGGGGAGCTTCCCTCTTTGATTTCTGAATCGGAGTCGGGTATTGCAACAGAGCCGGGAAACTGTGCTGATTTTGCACAAGCAATTGAGCGTCTCTATAAAGATCGTGCTTTAACAAAGAAGATGGGTGAGAATGGAAGATCATTTGTTAAAAACCGTTTTTCATATACGATTCTAGGCAAGAATCTTACCGATATGGTTGATAAAGTTGTTCAAAAATAGAATAGAAATTTTGGTTATGGAGTTTATCGTATGAAATATTTGGAAAAGTATGCAGATACAAAGGCTTTGGTGACTGGTGGTGCGGGTTTAATTGGAAGTAATCTGGTGAGAAAACTACTTGATTTAAATGCCGAAAATGTCATTATTTTAGATGATCTTTCTGGATCGGTAAAGGCAAATATTCCACGGGATTCTCGGGTGGAGTTTATCCATGGGAGTATTCTCAATGAAAGCATGTTGAAGCGTGCTTTTGTTAAACGACCTGATTTTGTGTTTCATCTCGCAGCACATTTTGCAAATCAAAAGGCCATTGATCACCCGGATATCAATTTAGAAATTAACGGTCTTGGAATGATGAAGGTGCTGCAGGGTGCAGAGATGGTGAATGCTCAGCGGTTTGTGTTTTCTTCATCGGGATGTGCGACCTATGGGAGCAAAGCTCCTGTGCCTCTTGTGGAAGATTTTGTTACGATGAACCTTGATAGCCCTTATCAGATCCATAAGTTTTTGGGTGAATTGTACTGTAATTTTTTCCATGATTACTACGAGTTGCCCACAGTACGATTACGATTCTTCAATGTCTATGGGCCATGGGGGACTCCTGGTAGATACAAGAATGTAATTCCTAATTTCATTTACTGGGCAATGCAGGGGGAACCGTTGCCGGTTATGGGCTCTGGAAATGAGACACGTGATTATACGTTTGTTGATGATCTTGTCGATGGACTTCTTCGAGCCGGCATTGCAAAAGAGGCAGTCGGTCAGGCTATTAATCTTGGCTCTGGTGTTGAGACAAAAACTAAGGATCTTGCAAAAAAGGTAAACGAGGTTACAGGCAACAAAGCGGGTATCAAACAGGTTCCGATTCGTGATTGGGATAAACAAGATGGTCGCCGTGTCGCCTCCATTAAAAAAGCAAAGAAATTTCTTGGCTATCAACCTCAATTTAAACTGAAGGATGGATTGAAAAAAACACATAAGTGGTTTAAAGAAAATAAAAAACGAATTGAGCAAGAAGCATTGTTCTGAATATTTCAGATTAAGAAATTCGTTGTTTCACACTAATAACTGCTTTATGAGGGTTTTGTATGCAGGAAATTAAAGTGTTAAAAAAGGAAGAACTTGAAGATAAGGTCTGTGTTGTTGTTGGTACACGGCCAGGCATTATAAAATTTTCACCGATCATTAGAGAACTTCAGAAACAAAAAAAGAATTTCTTTATCGTTCATACTGGTCAGCATTATTCGTATGACATGGATAAAATCTTTTTTGATGATCTTGAGCTGCCGGAACCACATTATAAACTTCATGAGGTGAAAGAGGAACGCTTTCATGGGGGGCAAACTGCATTGATGCTTAAGGGTTTAGAGGATGCGTTGCTAAAGGAAAAACCTAATGTAGTTCTTGTTGGTGGTGATGCAAATACCAATCTTGCAGGTGCCCTTGCTGCCCGCAAGCTACGTATCCCATTAGGGCATATTGAAGCAGGTTTACGCAGTGATGATTGGCGTATGCCTGAGGAGCATAATCGTGTTATGATAGATCATATTTCTGATTATCTTTTTGCACCAACAAAGAAGGCGCAATCTAATTTGTTAGGATGTGGCATCAAAGGATCTGTCATGATTACGGGTAATACAATATGTGATGCTGTTCATCAGAATATTGAGATTGCTGAAAGTAAAAGTACGATTCTTACAAAACTTGATGTGCAAACGAAAAAGTATTTTCTTCTTACTGCTCATCGTGAGGAGACGGTTGATGATGAAAAGATCTTTCGAAATGTGCTGGATGGAATAAAACGCGTATCTGAGCAATATAACACTATTATTCTTTTTGCGGTACATCCTCGCACTAAAAAAAGGATTGATCATTTTGGTTTAAACGATGTCGTATCCCGTATAAACAATCTGAGAATCATTGATCCGCCAGGTTATCTTGATTTTCTTGTATTGTTGAAAAATTGTCGACTGGTTATAACCGATAGTGGTGGAATTCAGGAGGAGAGCTGTCTTCTCAATGTTCCCTGTGTTACAATACGAGAAAATACTGAACGGCCTGAAACGGTCGAGGCTGGAGGAAATTTCATTGCGGGAAATAATCCTGAAAAGATAGTTGATGGAGTAACTGTCATGCTTCAATCATCTGGTCCTTGGGTAAATCCTTTTGGCAAGGGTGCGTCAAAAAAGATTGTTGATGCAATTAAAAAACCTCATAATGTTGATGAACGATGAAAGCAGTTGTGCAAAATAACAAAACTGGAAAGTTGCGGGTTTCTGATGTGCCTATGCCAGCAGTAAAATCAAAGGGGGTGCTAGTGGAAAATAGATATTCATTGATTAGTATTGGAACGGAAAAACTTATGATGGATTTTGCCTCAAAAAATCTTATAGGCAAAGCAAGATCCAGGCCTGATCTAACTCGAGAAGTCATGAATCATGTAAAGCGAGAGGGGTTAATGACTGCATATAAGGAATCTATCAATCGTTTGGATCAGCTCACCCAATTAGGATATAGCTCAGCAGGGACAGTCATTAAAGTAGGTGAAGAGGTGCGTGATTTTAAGGTCGGCGATCGTGTATGTTGCTCTAAGGGAGGTTTTGCCTCTCATGCAGAAGTGATTTCCGTACCCTCCAATTTATGTGTAAAAATCCCGGAGGATGTTGATTATTCTCATGCTGCCTTTGGGACCGTTGGCGCAATCGCCCTTCATGCTCTCAGGCAGTGCAATGTACAACTGGGTGAATCTCTTGCAGTTATTGGTCTTGGGCTTCTTGGACAAATTGCTGTACAACTAGCAAAAGCTTCAGGTCTTACTGTTTTTGGAGTAGATATTGATAAGAAAAAAACTAAGCTTGCAGAAACACTAGGTGCTACTGATACGGCTCTTGCTGGGAAAGATGATGTCGCTAAAAAAGCAGAATCGTTTACCAATGGGCATGGATTTGATGCTGTACTGATTTTAGCAAGTACAAAAAGCAACGAACCATTAATTACTGCAGCAGAAATTTGCAGAGAAAAAGCAACAATAGTCGTGCCCGGCATGATTCAGTTGGATGTTCCTCGTGATCTTTTTTATCATAAGGAACTCAATCTTGTTGTCTCTCGTGCATGGGGTCCAGGCTTTGATGATCCAGCATATGAATTAAAAGGGATTGATTATCCTCATAGTTACGTTCGATGGACCGCAGGAAAAAACATCGCTCAATTTCTTGATTTGATTCAAAAAGGTAACATTTCTATTGATCCACTTATTACTCATACCTACAATATCTCTGATGCTGAAAAAGCATATGAAGATATTAGACAGGGATCTGAGAAGGACAGTATTGGTGTTCTTCTACAATATACTGATTCAAAAGCAAAAACAAAGTATGATACAACGCTTGAATTAGAACCAAAAAAATATACCGCCAAAGATACAATACAGGTTGGGCTGATAGGTGCAGGAAATTTCGCTTCTGTTCGAATTCTACCCAATCTTAAAAAAATACGCTCAGTCAATTTAAGGGCAGTATGTACGGCTACTGGTTCAAATGCAAAACATATCGGCGAAAAATATCATTTTGATTATTGTACAACAGATTACAAAAAAATATTAAACGATTCAGATATCGATTGTGTCATCATTGCCACCCGGCATAATCTTCATGCAAAACTTGTCATTGAATCTCTCAAACATGGAAAGGATGTGTTTGTGGAAAAACCACTTGCTCTTTCAAAGGAGGAACTTACTGACATTAGTTCTACATATGCTCAGTATAATGGACGGCTCATGGTTGGATTTAACCGCCGCTATTCTCCGTATAGCATCAAAACTAAAGAGATCTTAAAAAATATTAATGAACCATTGATGATAACGTACCGGATAAACGCAGGTTTTATTCCAAAAGAGAGTTGGGTGCATGATCCTAAAGAGGGTGGCGGAAGAATACTTGGAGAGGTTTGTCATTTTGTTGATCTAATTCAATTTCTTACTGATGCAAAACCAGTAAAAGTGTTTGCAGAAAGTCTAGATATTAATGATCTCTATCAACGTGGTGAAAATGTACAAACAATAATCAATTTTGATGACGGGTCAGTCGCATCGATAATCTATGCGGCCAATGGTGATAAAGGATTTCCAAGAGAACGAATTGAAATATTTGGTGGAGGCTGTGTCTGTGTAATTGATGATTTTAAATCTTTGATATTCGTAAATAATGGTAGGAATAAAAAGATACATTCACATGGTAGGGACATGGGTCATCTAAAACAATTTCAAGAACTTTTTTACACAATACAGAAAGGTAGTGAATTGCAGGCAAATTTTGAGGAGTATGTGTTCACAACGATTACCTCCTTTTCGATATGTGATTCTGTTTTCAATAATATTCCAAAGTATATCAAAATTAAATAACAAAAAATATGTAATTTTAGTTAGGATCTGCGTGATGATATTTTGATGAGCAAGAAAGTAGTCGTAATAGGTCTTGATGGTGCAACATACGATCTTATTTTACCCTGGGTAGCCGAAGGTTTACTTCCCACATTTAAATATTTATTAGAAAATGGTACCTATGGATATTTAAAATCCACAATTCCATTTGCTACCATTCCTGCATGGCCTACTTTTTCCACGGGTTGTAATCCTGGAAAACATGGCTTTTATGATTCTTTCATTCAGAAGAAAAACAGTTATGAATGGACAGTTGAATTGAATCCATCCAAAGCAATAAAACAACCAACAATATGGGAAATATTAAGTAATAGCGGAAAAACCGTAGCAGTTATCAATGTACCCTCAACGTTTCCCCCAACCCCAGTTAATGGTTATATCATAACAGGTATGTTGACACCACCTGGGGCAAAATATACTTATCCTACAACGTTAAAAAAAGAACTTGAAAGAGAAATTGGAAAATATAATGTATTTTTTTCTCAATTATCCTCAAAAAATATAGATTTACTTTTAGAGGACTTATATCGGACCTTTAACAGCAGAGTAAATGCAATGTTATATCTTATGAAAAAAAACCCTGATTTTACGATGATGGTCGATAATGGGACTGATAGAGCTGAGCATGTTTTATGGCGATTTATTGATACTGAAAATCCTCTTTATAATCCAAAAATGGTCGAAAAATATGGAAATCCTTTACTTAAGTATTACCAAGAAGTTGATAGAGGATTAAAAAAAATTATTGATACTCTTGATAAAGATACTATTTTGATGTTAATGTCCGACCATGGCCAAGGTAAGCTTAGAAAATTCATCAATCTAAATATGTTATTAATCAGAGAAAATCTAATGTATGTAAAAAACGGAATCGTTAGTAAGCTACGATATTTTTTATTTAATCATGGATTTACTCCTCATAATTTATATAGGATACTTGAAAAGATTGGAATTGAACGTTTCATTAGCACCCGCGTCGGAAGAAAAAGAATTCTCTCATTCTTAGACAAGATTTTTTTTTCCACTTTAGATATTGATTGGTCAAAGACAAAAGCTTTTTCGTCTGGTATTACAGGCGGTATTTGTATAAATGTTGTTGGAAAATATTCTCAGGGCATTATTAATCCCGGAAAAGAGTATGATGATTTACGAACTAAGATTATTAACATTTTAAATAGCTATCATGATCCTGAGAGTGGAGAAAAAATTGTTGATGCGGTTTATAAAAGGGAAGATCTATATCATGGGCATTATTTATATAAAGCTGCAGATATTGTTGTTACTCCTCAAGAAGGCTATGAATTTTTTGGTATGTATGGGTTCTCTTTTAATAAGATACTTGTACCTACTTTTGGTAATTCAGGTTCTCACAGATCAAAAGGAATATTCCTCGTTTTTGGTAGTGGTATAGCAGAAAATAAATTGATAGAAAATGCTAGAATTGAAGAAATTGCTCCTACTATTCTTTATATTATGGGAAGAAAGATTCCTATGCATATGGATGGTAGGATATTAAACGAAATATTCGATGACAAAAGTATTTTTAGAAGTAATAATACTATCCATGAAGAAGAAAAGGCGAAATTAAAAAATTCTGTTAAAGAATTGAGAAGAATTGGAAAAATATAAAGGTTATTTCGATTTATGAAAATTTTACAGGTTTGTCCGGCTTTTTTTCCCGCTTGGAGAAGGGGAGGCGTAGCAAGGGTTGTTTACGAAATATCCAGGCAAATACCAAAAAGAGGGCATGATATTACTATTTATACAACAGATGCTTTGAATAGTAATTCTAGAATTAATGTGGAAAAAAATCCTGTTTTTAAAGAAGATATGAATATTTTTTATTTTAAAAACTTGAGCAATTTTTTGTCATATAAATATCATTTTCCACTTCCACTGAAGATGCTTTTTAAAATAAAAGAGGATATCAAACAGTTTGATATCATTCATCTTCATGGATACCCGCATTTTCTCAACATCATAGTCGCATATTATGCAAATAAGTATGATGTACCATATGTTATTCAAACTCATGGTGCCTTGGCTATGACGTTTAATAAAAATTATTTTCATACTCTTTTCAGCCGATTATTTGGCTTCAGAATATTAAAATCAGCAAAAAAAACAATAGCATTAAATGAAACTGAAAAACAAATGTATAAAAAAATGGGAGTCGATAATAAAAAGATTGAGATCGTGCCTAACGGCATTGATTTATTGGATTATAAATATCTACCAAAACGTGGGGAGTTCAGAAAAAGGTATGGATTAAAGAATAGTGAAAAAATAATTCTTTATCTTGGAAGACTAAATGTTCTGAAGGGAATTGATATGTTAATTCATACTTTTAAAGATGTTCATGATAAAATTCCAGATTCAAAACTTATATTGATTGGTCCTGATGACGGATATAAAAAACAACTAACCCATTTGATAAGATCTATGTTTTTAGAGAATGATATAATTTTAACGGGTTACATTTCAGAGGAAGAAAAGAAAATGGCTTTGATTGATGCAGACATTTTTGTTACCCCAAGATTTAGTGGTTTCCCAGTAACTTTTGTTGAATCTTGTGCCTGTGGAACGCCGATAATTACATCATATAATGATGATTATCTTGATTGGATTGATAATAAAGTTGGCTTTGTAGTTGGTTATGAAAAAAAACAATTTGAAGAATCAATCTATAAACTAATAACAAATGTAAATATTCAAAGAAGATTTATTGATAATTGCTCAAATATAATAAATTATAAATTGAATTGGGAAAAAATATCTGAACAGATTATATCAATATATAAGAAGGTTGTATAATTGTGTTAAATTTTATTAAAGATTTTACTTCTGATATAGTTCATCTTAAGAAGGATGATATTATCTTGGCAGCTTATCCAAAAACGGGTTCAACATGGATACGATTTTTCTTTTGTAATTTGATAAGTTTAGAAGAATGGAATGGTATCGATGTTGATTTTAATCTGTTAAATACAACAATGTTCTCTTTTGGTAATGGAAATTTACGTAAGGATTGGCAACATTTTATTCCAAGATTAATAAAAACCCACATGAATTTTAACCCCGTTTTTAGAAAAAATAAAATCATTTTATTAATAAGAGATCCGAGAGATATAATGCTATCTCATTATCATTTTTTAAAAGCAAGAAAGAAACCAATTTTTCATTTCAAAGATACTATAAAAAAAAGAAATTATGATGATACTTTTACAAATTTCATAATTCATCCTAAATGTGGTTTACAAAATTTTTTTCAACATTTCAATTCTTGGATTGCCAAAGCAAATATAGTCATAAAATATGAAAATTTGAAAATAAATCCTCTTGAGGAATTTTCGTGTCTATTAAGTGCCATAGGTTTGAATGAAATTGATCTTAAACTAGTTAGAGCGTCTATAGAAAAATCAGATATTCAGTGTGTTAGAAAATATGATAATAAAAAGGGACATAAAGACTATACGAATAGCTATTATGAAACTTCAAAATTTACTAGAGATGGATCCATCGAACAATGGAAAAAGATCTTCTCAGATAAACAGCTGCAGATTTATGAATTTTATAAAAATCAATATGATTTCAGCTATTACTAATCTTATTTATTTTGATAAAGGTATTTTATTATGAAAATAATTTTTATATCTCCACTTGGATTAAAAACAAATGCTGAATATGAATCTGATAAACAAATTGGAGCTGTGGAAAAGCAGATTATTGGTTTAGCTAACTCAATGAAAAATAAGGGTCATGATGTTATAATTTTTCGAAGCTGTAATTTAATTCAAAAACAAAAAAAAATCAACGGAATAACTTTAATTAACATTCCAATTAATAGATTAAAAAAAGATTATAGTTATAGAAACAAATACTTCGAAACTCCTTTATGTGTTTTGTTAAATTTTCTTTATAGTTATAAAATTATTAAAGAAATTAAAAAAATTAAACCCGATATTATCAATATTCCATCACATATATTATCATTTTTTTTAATATTTATTAAATATCAAAAATTTTACACAACTCATACTCACATTTGGCCAGATAGAAAAGGTTTGATTCCAAGATTAGAAAAAGTAATACTTAAGAAATTTATTAAATCTAACGGCAATATAATACCCTTAAATAGTAAAATAATGGAGTCACTAAAAAATGCTAATATTAAAACAGAAAGAATAATCCCTAATGGAATTGATATAAGTAGATATAAAAATAAAAAAGCTGAAAACTATATTTTATATTCTGGAAGATTATTGCCACACAAAAAGGTTGATTACTTAATCAAAGCTTTTTCCAAAATTAAAAATACATCTAATTCTAAACTTATTGTGGTAGGATCTGGTCCAGAAAAACAGAAACTTCAAGAGATTGCTCACGATTTGAAAAATATAAGTGTTAAATTCAATGATTTTTTACCTTTTTCTGAATATCTCAATTATTTGTCGAAATGTTCTTTTTTTGTTTTGCCCTCAATAGACGAAATGTTTGGTGTAGTTATTATCGAGGCAATGGCCTGCGGGAAGCCAGTAATTGCTAGTAATATAGCTGGCCCCCAAGATATAATCAATCATGGTAAAAATGGTTTTTTATTTGAGAAAGAAAATGTGAGAGATCTGCAAAAATATTTAAAGTTGTTATTAGAAGATCGTAACCTAAGATTGAAAATTGGACAAGAAGCAAGAAATAAAGTTGAAGAAAATTATTCTTTTGAAAAAATAGCGGATAGTTATCTTGATTTATATTGTGAAATAGGAGGGCTTCGCCCCCTATAACCCCCTTCCGCCTTCGCTTCCTCG
>CAZTFR010000058.1:0-13911 GCA_964612945.1 uncultured Thermoplasmatales archaeon | reverse complement strand
TGTATGACATTCACCCCATGTTACATTTTCCATTATCTACTTTCGGAACTACTGATCAGTCAGAATAGTTTTTATATTTCATTTCTATTACCCTTCCATGGCTGAAGGAACTACGGGGATAGAAAAAACTCCTTCAAATCATTTTCCAAGAGACGTAACACAGAGACAGCACGTTCCCTGCTAGTGTCCAGAAACCATTGTATAGAACAGCGGAGGAATCAACGCTATGGTCAAATCAAGTAAAAAACAAATCAAACAAGATGAAGAACGCATTCTCCAGGAGCTACAGGTGAATGCAAAAGATAATATCGATAATATTGCCAAACGCTGTGGATTTTCTCGGCAGAAGGTCTGGCGGATTATGAAACGCCTCGAGCAGAATAAAATCATCTGGGGGTATACGGCGATCACCGATGATGAGAAACGAAAGATTAACACCTATGTGGTGTTGATCAAGCGTGCCCATGTCCCCGTGACTGAAAAGTTTGCAGATAAAATTATTGTCCGCAAAATCCAAGAGCTGGTCCCTAGCAGTCGGGTGACTATTCTTGATAGCATGTATATGCATGGTGTGTATGATTGGTTGATCACCTTTACCGCCCCTGATATTCGAGAGGCAAAAAAGTTTTCTGAAACACTGATCAAGTTTTATCAAGGATTCATTAATGATTTAGAGCTATTGGAGACCATGTATCCCATTCAAAAGCAGGGTGTTTTAAACCCTAACCCCGATAAACTACGAGAATTTATGTGATATATGTTGCATATTTTTGATATGGTAAGCTTTATATTTTCCTTCGTTGATACCCTTTAGTGTGAGGAGAAAGGAAGGGGTCCCATCAATTAGAATTTTTTGTATTCATATGTTCTTCCCCAAAGGATGAGAATTCCTTCCTGCATCCTATCTCGCTCATTGAAGACCCTGAAAAATGTTTAAAAAAGAGATCCTCAACGTATCCTGATAGAGATTTCCTCTGTAGAACATCTGTTTCATTTTAATATAATAACAAAAACATTTAAATCCTTGATACTGCTTAGTAAAGCGTGGAGGTAGAACGTTATATGATACGGAAAACCATGTTTTTAGGCTGTTTGATTACCAGTATATTGCTGCTTCTCATCCCCAGCATCTGTGCCGTTGAGGGCAATCTTGCCCAGCAAACAGTGGTGTCTGATGTAGACCCTGTGTTTGTTGTACCGGAAGAAAAGAATAATCAAGAGGAGCCGACCCTATTTAGCACCTTTCTTATCCTGTTGCTTCGGGTGTTACGGCGGCTGTTGAAAACCGGTACACGGTTGTTGATGCTGCTGCGTCTGTTTGGCTGGATCGGAAAAGGACTGGTGTTGCTGCTTCTGCTTGGTGGACGAAACGATAACACCACGATGGCTGTGTAAAGGCAAAGACCGCCATCGATTTCTCTTTTTTTTTCTTTTATTATGCTCCATCCAAGTAGATAATTTATTCATTTGACAGTGGGCTACATACAATTGGATGTAGTTTATACGATAGGGGTATTGTTTTCTACTCGTAAAAGAGATGAATCCGGGACATTGACCATGATATTCCATTTTTCATTTCGTTCCGGTTTCATGTCGCAGGTGCAGAAGGGATCAAGATAACACAGATTCCTTCGAGCATAGCTTAACAGAAAGTCGTCATTAAAGCAAACATCAAATTGGTCGAGGAGGTAGCCGATGCGTTGAATGAGGGTGCTGGATTGCATATGTACGGCGTAATCTACAAGACGGGTGACATCAAGGGTGTCTATGGTGTCGGTTAGTATTTCTATGACGTTGACGATGCCGCCTGCATACCAAAATTTTTCTAGTGAATCAATAAAGGTTTTTTCGCGGTCTGCCATCTGAATTGTTCGTCCTTCGATGGTAACCGGTGTGTATCCGAAGAATTTTTGTGGGGAGATGCAGACAATACGATAGCTGCAATCTCCAAGGTGTAAATGTCCTCGATTTTTTGTTGTAGCAATATAGATGGGTGATGGTATCGGTTGGGTAAAGCCGTGATATGCTAGTGCGGTATGATATGATAGATAGTATGGTTTGATAAGAAAGCTTCCCACGTGCAGAGGATGAGGAGTGGGGATGGTGTTTGGCTGTATGGCGGGGTTGAGGGTGAAATGATTGGTTCCTATGCTGATCAGCCAGCGGCTCCGGCAGAGGCCTACACAGAGTTTGTATGCTTGCTGCCTGGTGCAGCCGAGCAGTGTTGCAGCCTCTGTGTCGGTGATGATGCGTGTGTGCTGTTGCTGCATCCAGAGACGGATGCTGCGTTGAATGTTTGTGACATCCTTAGGCATACGGTATGGTTATGTCCTTGTTCCTTTTAATAATTAAGGTATGTGGTAGGAAATGTACCGCTTTTTTTCTTTTATGTAACTATCCGTTATCATGTATTGTGTCTTTTGAATAGGAGAAACTGGTGTATACCCAAAAGGTTTATGCAGTGTTTGATTGCCGTGCAGCTTTTTTCTTTAGGTATTGCTCGTGTTTTTGTTTTTTCCGTCGTGCACGGACCTCAGGTCGTTGTTCGTATTCTTTGTTGTATTGTCGTCGTTGTTCTTTGACGTAGGGTTGTTTGCGGTATTCTTTTTGAGATGTCCGTCTGCGTTTTTTGACATGTGGTTGTTGTGCGTAGGTGCGTGCTTGTTCTCGTTTTCTTTTTTTGACGTGTTCTTGTTGATAGTATTCTTTTTTATGTTTTTGTACGTCAGGTCGTTTGGCGTATTGTTTGTAGTAGTGTTTTCTGCATGTTTTACAGTAAAAATCAAGGCCGTCTGAGCTGAGGACATTCCGAGAAAAACTGTGTTGTGGGAGGATACGTTTGCATTTGCGACATTGTTTTTCAGAGGGTATTTTTTCTTCGGGAACGCCACGTTCTTTTTTTTGTTTGTTTCGTTGTTGTGCTTTTTTTGTTTCGCAGTTTTTGCAGTAGTGACTGTAGCCGTCTTTGTTTGATGATTTTTTACAAAATGCGTTGAGAGGAAGGGTTTGTCTGCAGGTATGGCATGTTTTTTCAGTAGGTGTGGTGAGGGTAAAGGTGAATTGGTGGTGTTCTCGTTGTTTTTTCCATCGGTGCTCAATGATTTTTTGTCGTTTTTTCTGACAGTTTTTGCAGATGGTGTAGTATCCGTCTTTTCGTTCCCGGTTTTTGCTAAAGCTTGTGAGGGGGAATGTGCGGTTGCAGTCTGTGCACTGTTTTGTTTGTGGTTGTTGTTTCTTTTTTCGTTGTCGTGCCCAGATGGTTGCGTTTTCCTCGCGGAGTTGTTGTACGCAGTGTTTACATTGTGTGTTGTAACCGTCTTTAGTGTCCTCATTGATTGAAAAACGGGTGATGGGTTTGATTTGATGGCAGATCTGGCATTCTTTCTGTGTGGGCTTGCGTTGTTGTGTTCGTTGTTGTTGTACTCGTTGTTGCCAGTGGTGATGTCGGTCTGCCAGGCAGGTGAGACAATACGGGCTGAGGCCATCTTTTTGTCGTCGATCAAGGGAGAAGTGATCAAGGGCACATACCTTTTGGCAGGTTTTACAGCGTTTGGTGAGTGGGTAGCCGGTGATGTCTCGTTGTTGTTCGTAGCAATTGATTTTTTGTCTGATTTTTTCTGCGATGCAGGTGCGGCAGTAGCGGTTTCCTTGGTGTTCTTTTACAAATTCATAGCTGGGTTTTTCCAGGCCGCAAATCCGGCAGAAGCTGGTGGTGCCATCCCAGCTGTCTTGATGCTGTCGTTGTCGTCGTCTTCGATGGTTTTCCTGCTGGCAACTGATACATTCTCTGTAATATCCATCCCGGGTGGCGTAGGTTTCTGCGAACTCACTGACATGTTTTTGTGTGTGGCATTGTCTGCACACTTTTGTGGTGATGCCTGCGTGCATCTCATCCTACTGCTCTCGACAGTCATGGCAGAAGACATCATAGCCATGTTTTCCAAAAGAGGTGCGGTCAAACTCGGCAAGGGGTTTGGTGGTGTCACATCTTCGACAATGCAGGGTAGTAAGAGACATAGGATTGCTTGTGCCTCCCCAGAGTATAGAAAAGGGCGTTTGAGTATATGTAATTTTTTGACGACTGATTGAGAGTGGAGTAGTCTGCTAGAATGTTCGGTATGTCCTTTAAGCGATGCCTGATGGAGAGGGGATATACTGTTTTTTTCGTATTCACTGAATACAACACTTGGCAATTGCCGATTCATACACGAAAAAAAATGTGATTCTTTGATTTTTTAACTATCACTTATTAGAAAAGAGAAAGGATGGTACTGTAGAGAGCCACTGCATAGTCAATATAGCTGTACGTCTTCTTGTATCGTGTAAAAAAAAAATCTTTCACAATCAACACCCTCCACCTCTTCTTTTTGTTCTTTGATCATGGTGAGCGGCATTTCTTTTCACTCATCATTTTTACAATTCAAAACGAGAAGGTCTTTTCAGAAGCCATCTGAAAACATACATCAGTTGGGGGAGATGTTGGCATGCGATGGTTCGGGTTTTGTCGATGTGTTGTGTGGTGATTGGTACATCGGTGATGCGTGCTCCGTTGTGATGGGCTTCGAGTGCGAAGATGCCGCAGGTGCAGCGTCCGGTGAGGGTGAGCTGTTGGGCAAGTGTTCTGCTGAGAGCGCGGTAGCCGGTGCCGCAGTCGGTGGTGTTTACCTTGAGGTTGGTAAGTGTGTTGATGAATCGTTCGGAGGGTCGAGGTATGTTTGATCGGACGCCAAAAACGAGATCAGCGTTGCCTTGTGTGATGGGTTTGATAAGTCGTGGTATGTCTGCGGGGTTGTGTTCGCCGTCGGCGTCAAGAGTTATGATGATGTCATGGTGGGCGTGTTTGAATCCGTGTTTGATGGCGTTGATGTATCCCTTTTTGTGTGGGTTTTTGAGAACTGTTGCGTAGGGTGCTGCTTTTGTTGCGGTATCATCGGTGCTGTGGTCGTCGACGACGATGATTTCATTGGTGTAGTCTTTGAGTGTTTTGAGAAGGGGGATGATGCGTTTTGCTTCGTTGTGTGCGGGAAGTACCGCGGTTATGTTGGTGGTGTTATTGTTTGTTGTCATGATACGTGATAAACCAGTTAATGGTGTTGTGTATTCCTTCTTCTAAGTGGATGGTGGGTGTGAATCCAAGGTTTTTTTTGGCTTTGGTGATGTCGGCGTAGTTGCGGTAGATTTCTCCAGGTCGTGGTGGTGCGTGATCTGCGTTGGATGGGTGGTATCCTTGTTGTTTGAGTTGTTGCTTGATGATCTGGTAGAGTGTGTTGATGGTGGTTTCTTGTTGTGTTGCGATTTGTATGAGGGTGAAGGGTTCTGCAAGGTCTGTTGTGAGGGCAAGGTGTATGGCACGGGCGATGTCGGTTGCATGGATGAAGTCTCGTGTTTGGTTACCGTCGCCGTAGATGGTGGGCGTGGTGTCTTGGAGGAGTTGGCGTATGAATGCAGCGATCACGCTTCCTTTGGTGTAGCTGTGTGGTCCGTAGACGTTGGAGAACCGGAGGGCTACTGCGGGGAGCTGGTGGGTGTGTGCATAGGCGCTGAGGTATCCTTCGCAGGCGAGTTTGCTTGCGCCGTAGGCGGACATGGGTTGTGGTACTTGTGTTTCTTTGGCGGGTGGTGGTTGGTTTCCTAGTGGTGCTGCAGAGGAGGAGAATACGATTTTGTGTATGTTATGTTTGACAGCAGAGTCAAGGATGGTGAGTGTTCCGTTGATGTTGATGTCGGCATCCTTTTGTGGGTTCTGGGTGGACTGTATGACGTCGGTGTGGGCTGCTAGGTGCACGAGGTGTGTGCAGCCGTTGATTGCTTGTGTGACGTCGTCTGTGTTTCTGATGTCTCCTTTGAAAAATGTGATACGTCTGGGATAAGTTGTTTCGAGGGGTTTGAGGTGTGATCGTTTGCTGGTGGAAAGGTTGTCAAGAATATGAAATGTTGAGGTGGTCTGTTTGAGAAGGTAGCTGAGCAGGTTCAGGCCGATAAAGCCGCATCCGCCAGTGAGAAGAATCTTACTTTTTGGTGTCACAGGTGAGGACATGATCTAGCATGTTTTTAAGTTGTTGTTCGGATTTGGCACCAACATCGCGGTGGAGTATTTCTCCGTTTTGAAAGATGATATAGGTTGGGACGCCTGCAATCTGGTACTCTTGTCCGGGCTCTGGGTTTCGGTCGATGTTGAGATGGGCGATGTGGAGTTTATCTTTGTAGTCGTTTTCTAGTTTGTTGAGCACGGTTTTCATCCATTGGCAGGGTGGGCACCAGGACCCCCAGAATTCGACAAGCACAGGGGTTTCTGATTTCACTACGTCTTTGAACATCTTTGAGGTAAGCTCCATGTGTCTCCTCACCACTTTTAGGGTGTATATGATGTTATGCGGTAATATCTTTTTCTTTTGTTTTACCGGTATCAAGGATAGGGGTGTATCCTTGTTCGTGTGCAAGGCCGGGCTGAAGTTTTTCGAGAACGCCGGTGTCCTTTTTTTCTCCGCTCCACCATGTTTTTGGAAGAATCGTGTGTGCTTTTTCTTCGATTCGTTTGGTGATTTCAGGTCGGGTGAGCACCTCAAGTATTTCGGTGACGGCCTGATCAGGGGTGATTTTTGGGGTGAATCCGAAGGTGTTGGGTAGTTTTTCGCTGACGACCTCGAGGGGGTGGAAGTCTGCTTCGACGCGGGGGTTTTCTCGTCGTTCGATTTGGACGTTGAGGTTGAATTTTTGGTTTCCAACGGTTGCGACGGTTTCGGCGAGATCTCGTATTTTGTGGAGTCCTGAGATTTGGTTGACGACGTCGTATTGTCCGGGTTCTGGTGGTGAGTTGATGAGTCGCACCATGCAGTCCATGGCATCCTC
Source organism: uncultured Thermoplasmatales archaeon (assembly GCA_964612945.1). GTDB lineage: Archaea > Thermoplasmatota > E2 > DHVEG-1 > DHVEG-1 > CAZTFR01. The sequence continues at coordinate 7,062 of CAZTFR010000058.1, read as the reverse complement.
AAGGGCGATAAAGCCTCGTATTTGTTCTCCTTTGCCGTAGATGCTCAGTGGTGCCTTTAGTGCTGCTTGTGCGGCGAATCGGTTGATGACAGTGCCGAACCATTCATCGGCGTCAAAGCGGGTGCGGAGGCGTTCGTCTTGTGTGATTTCTTCGGTGTTGACGCCGTAGATGACGCCTTGCATGATGTCGTAGGATCGAAGCCACCAGTATTTGCAGCTTTCGTAGACGTTGAAGGTGTCTTGGACTTTGCTGACGTGGTAAAAGCTGACAGGGTCTCGTGGTGTGAGTTCTCCTCCGAGGCTCCATTCGCGGTTATCCCAGTTGAGGGTGGCATCGGAGGGAAACATGCCTTCGTAGAGGGGTCGTCCGGTGAGTGGGCTTCCGTATTCGCCCATGGTGCCGAGTTTAATCAGGCAGCTTTCTGGGCAGATATCTTTCATCACCCAGAGCAGCCCGAGTGTTCCCAGGGTGTTGTTGTGTTGAACGTTTATGGCATGGTCTGCGTCGACCATGGAGTAGGGTGCAGAGGGTATTTCTGCGTAGTGGACGACTGCTTCGGGTTTGACTTCTTGCATGAATTCGCGTAGTTTTTTAAGGTCGCGTATGTCCATTTTTCGGAAGTTGATGTTCACGTTGAGGACTTCTTGTGCGGCATGCAGGCGGGTGGTCATTTTTTCGATGGGGACAATGGTGTGTGCGCCTTTTTCCATAAGACAATCTCGGCGTGTGTAGTTGTCAATGCCTGATACCTGAAAGTTCAGTGCCCCAAGTTTGAGGGCGAGTGCCCAGCCCAGGTAGCCGTCGATACCAAGAATCATGACTCGCATGTTCTTGAGCATGTAGATGTTGTATTTTTTGTTGAGCTTCCATTGTGTGCATTCTTCAAAGGTGATAGAGGGTTCGAAATGACCGAGTTCTGGTCGTCTGCTGCATTTAATCATAATCTGGCCGTCAGGGCCGAGTTTGGATTTGATTTCTTCTTTGCTTTGTCCACATGCCCGGAAGTCTACGTTTCCTTTGAAGACGGCTGCAGGGCAGTTCCAGCATGTTTTGTCTGCATTGTAGGGGTTCATATATCATTCCTCACCGATGTTGAATTTTATTTAGTAGGGGTACTACATCTTCTACTGTGGGATGTTGTGGGATGAATTCTGTATTGCCCTTGTGTTTTACGTAGAGAAATGCATCCTGTTGTGTATGCATTCCTTTGATAAAAGGATCAGTGGTAAAGAGTTCTTGTTTTCCTATGCCTCCTCGTAAGCTGAATCCTGAGTTGGGGAGTAACACCAAATCAGGTGCTTTGTCAATGTGTGGTCCATGGTAAATGTCTGTTTTTTTACAAACCTTTCGAATTATTTTAGTATCTTTATATTTTAAGCTGCTGAAAAGATCAACAAGGTCGTCAAGGACGCGTTCTTCCCGATCTTTTGTGATGCTTCCACGGGGGTATCGGTCTTTTTTATGAAGATAAATACGGGCGGGGTCAAGGGCGAATGCCTTGGTCTCTGTTTGTATTCTATTCAGATTTTGCCTGTTGCTTTCTTTCAGGCTGAGTATTCCTTGTTGTTCCAGAGAGGTGTTAAGGTAGACGTTGGTGGTGATGTGTTCCATGCCGTGGTCTGAAAGCATCAGAAGGTTGTCGTGTTCGGTGAGCGTGCTGTTGATTTCACCGATGATCTCATCGATACGTCTGAAATATTTCAGGAACTGTTCATGAAAAGGATGATCTGTGTTTTCATAGGCTTCCCAGAGGAAGTGTTCGAGGCGGTCTGAACCGGTAAACACAAGCATAAAGGTATCCCAGTGTTGTTTCTTCCAGAGATACCGATACAGTTCAATTCTTTTTTCAAGCGTGTAGAAGAGATCCTCAAGGAAAAGAGAAGTTGACTTATGTGCTTTAGAGGAGTCCACATCAATTTGATAGTCCATCTTTTGTAGTGGCGAAAGATACGACTGCGGATATAACGCCTGTTCAAGTTCAAGAGCGACAAAACCAGAAATCATGAATCCATTGAGTGGTTTGGCTGGATACGTTGAAGGAACATTGATGATAGCATGTTGTTTGTTGTCTTGTTTATTCCAGAAGGGAGAGGTTTTCAGATTGTTGTAATTTGGAAACGAGATCGTATACGTATTTGGAATCATATCAGTAAAACCAAAGATACCATGTTCCCCAGGATTATTACCGGTGATGATAGAGCTCCATGAGACAGAAGAAATCTCTGGAAATGAAGAATGCATTTTTGCAAAGATACCTTCATCCAATAATGATTTGAAATGAGGCATGACATCGGTATTTGCACATTCTTGTAGGAGATGGAATGGAACTCCGTCAATGCCAATGATAACAGATCTCTTTTGTCCCATACTATGATGCCTCCAACTAAATTCTTTTTCGAAATATCCTATAGCATTGATAATTCATTGGTTCAGTCTTATGCCGCTTCAGTAAACTCATAATAATATTCGTGGTTAAATACAGCAGGTACAATTTTCTCCTTTGGAATTGAGGTTCGCTTATGTAAAGCTTCTCTGTAGAGGAAGAGTTGACTACCATAGTTGTCAGGATGACGAAGATTGGGTTTATAATCGAGAATGTACAATGTGTTAAAACGAATTTGCACGATATCAATATGCCCCGTAAGTGGACCATCAACATCAATAGATTTGATCTCATCAGGATTCAGAAACACCGGAAGTTCGGTGCATATGGTTGTCGCATCATGAAGTAAAAAGAATCGTTCCACCAGTTCATGAGCATCCATCGTTTTTTTCTTTGTAGCAAGCGCATATGTAGTTAGGGTAGGGATGATATTGCTCTGCTGTAATGGCTGCATGGTGTTCTTTATCTTGAGTGATGAGGCTCGAGGTCCTTTAAGAAACATCGTATTTGATAACGACCGTTCAACCCAGTTGATATACCGTCGTAATTGAGGAAGGTGTTTTGAGTACAGATTGAGTTTTAACGTATGGTATGAGAAGGGATACATTTGCTGATGATGAAATCGATGCGTCTGTATCACTGTTTCAGGGTCAATGGCATATCGTTTTCTTGTTTTTATAAAGGTCAAGATGTCTTTGTATCTCTCAAGCCAAGAGTATATGGTCTGTATCGGTGGAGAATACCGATATGTTTTCCCTGTCTTTTTCTTTACTTCTTTTACTGGATATCCTCTAGTATATTGCTCAATAGCATACAAGATCACGGGTAACGGATACTGCGTATACGGTTGGGCTGTATCAGAGAAATAACACCGACATTGCTTGCAATAATATCTTTGAATGATCCCTTTCTGTGTATGCCGTAGACCTGCTTTAATAACAGATGAAGAGGTATGACATTGTGGACAAAGCATTATGGGTCAAAAGAAAGAATGAAAAAACATGTTAATATACTCATGGATTTCTCTGTTTAGAAATGCATATATCGCCGAAAATTATTTATAGCATTTGATACCTAATATATAGTGAATGCTATATGTCCACCCAAGTAAATGTTAGGTTAGAAGGCCATCTCCTCAAAGAAATAGACGCATTAACCAAAGTTCTTCATATCTCCCGAAGTGAATGGTTGAGAAATAAAATTGCGTATGCTGTAAAAGAAGAAGCATTGAATTTACGAGAAGCCATCGCCCTTGAATATGCAAAAGGTCATATTACAGAGAAAGAACTTCGGGAGCTATTGGGTGCTAATGCTGAAGATGTCACATCAATAGTCAATCATTTGAAAAAGGGCAAACAGTTCATCGATACACAACTAAAGAAGAAGACACTATGAAACCTGTCTTTGCATTTGACACTGCGGCTCTAATTTCACTTGGACATACTGATCTCATACGTAGTATCGTCGACCACTATTCCATATGTATAACCAACCATATTCTTGAAGAAATACAAGACATCGCGAAAAGAAATGATGAAGATGCAGACGCTGCGAAACAATGGTTGAAATATACAACTAGATTTGTACTACAAAAAACAACAAGGAAAAATGCTGCTGAAGATGAATTATTTCTTATTTGTCAAAAAGAAGATATACCCCTTGTAACAGATGATATACAGGCTATAAAAAGATTTGAAGATCACATTGTGTGCTTATTTAGTGTTCATATCGTGTATCTTTTATACAAGAAAAAAGTGATTACAAAAAGAAAGGCCTTGCTAGCTATAGAAAAAATGAGAACACATCGGGATTGGAAACAAAATCTTATTGCACTAACTGCCCAAACCTTATTTGAATAATGTATTGTTTACATAATTGTTAACTCCAGACATATTTATTCACATAACCTTGCAGACTTGTTAACCTTATACGATCTACCTGCTGTTGATCATGGTATCCATCTGCCATCGTTCAAATATGATTCACCTGCTATCCTTGATAAAAAAGGGTGGGGGCGCTGCTGTCGTTCATACCAGTAATGAGGGAGGTAAGGATGTGTTGTATCATTGAGAGGACAGGGGAGATCTATACGATGGCTATTGATTATTTTCTCCTGTTAATAAGCATGAATGTTTACGAGTGTAGATTAAAAACGCCGCTATGGAGAACAGCAGGTAGCTGCTGTTTTTGATAATTATGAAGGATGGCAGACGTTGTATAGGTTCCAGGAATCATATCATTAAAACCATAAATGCCGTGTTTTCCAGGGTTGTTTCCGGTGATAATACTGCTCCAGGAAACCGACGATATCTCAGGGATGCTTGACAGCATCTGCGTGAATAGTCCTTGTTTTCGCAGATCTTTCAGATTGGGCATAATGTTTTGATCAGAGAGTGTTTCTAGTAGATGATACGGTACACCGTCAATGCCGATGAGAACAGTTCGTTTGTTTGTCATAGTTGGAGTCGCCTTTTGAAATAGCTGTTTTTTTTAATGATGTCGATACTTGTCAATTCTATTTTCGAATAAAAGAATACCCATCAAATAGTGTGAGGTGAGTGTAGTATTGTATATCAGCCGGAATTAAAGCATTTTTCCTTCTTTAATGAATGGTATCTGTTGATATTCATTTTTAGATTTTTTTTGATAGAAATCAATTACTTTCTGAAGTCCGGTGGACACATGTATTTGAGGTTTCCAATTCAGCAGCTCAATTGCTTGTGTAATATCAGGTTTTCTGCGAATAGGATCATTCTGTGGTAAATCAAAAAACTGGATATCTGAATTCGAATGACATAAATTTTTTATCAATTGTGCAACCTGTAAAATGTTCATCTCATTTGGATTACCAAGGTTGATGGGAAAAACATAGTTGCTCATTAATAATCGGTAGATGCCTTCAATTAAATCGGAGATGTAACAAAAACTTCGTGTCTGAGATCCGTCTCCGTAGACCGTTATTGTCTTGTTTTGTAGCGCTTGTGTGATGAACGTAGGTATCGCGCGTCCATCGTCCATTCTCATGTGTGGGCCATAGGTGTTAAATATGCGGGAGATACGTGTTTCCAGTTGATAGTTTCGATGGTATAGCATAGTGATTGCTTCTGCGTATCTCTTTGCTTCATCATACACGCTTCTTAGTCCAATTGGATTGACATTTCCCCAGTATGCTTCTGTTTGAGGATGCTGTTTGGGATCACCATATACCTCAGAGCTTGAAGCTAGGAGAAATCGTGCGTGATGCTTTTTTGTAAATTCAAGCATATGATACGTACCGATTCCGCCAGCCTTTATGGTCATCAGAGGATAGGTAAGATACTGCTTTGGGGATGCAGGGGAGGCAAGATGGATGACATAATCGATTTTTTCGTCTAGATTAAAAGGGGTGGTGATGTCATGTTCGATATATGAAAACCGTTGATTGTTCCATATACTGCTGAGGTTTTCTTTCCGTCCGGTTATGCAATTGTCAACGCAGATTACATGATGGTCTTTGTTAATTAAAAAGTCGCAAAGATGAGAACCGATGAAACCTGCGCCACCGGTAACAAGAGTTGTCATGATTCGTTCACCCTATCATATAGTTCACTACTTTTTTTTACCAACAAATGCCTTCGTAGATTTTTGCATTCTCTCTTGCAGTCTGAATGTGTTTACTATCAATAACGAGTTTTTCGTTGTAGTTTAGATGGTTGAATTCCTCCCAATCTGTAAGGATAAGTACTGCATCGGAATTGACTGCATCTTGGGCTGATGCTGCAAATTCAATGTCACTTCGAAGCTTTTTGAAATTATCAATTGCAAATGGATCATAGGCGATTACTTTCGAATCTTTTTCTAACAATGACTCCACAATTGGTATTGCCCTACTTTCGCGTACATCATCGGTTCCGGCTTTGTACGAGAGGCCTAAGACACCTATTTGTTTCCCTTTTAGAGAGATGTGTTTTTCTAATAACTCAATAACTTTTTTCGGCTGATTTTCGTTGACGGTAGATACTGCACGAAGAATGTTTGTATCCACCCCGATTTCTTTTGCATAAGCTGCTAATGCGTTGAGATCTTTGGGAAGACATGAACCACCAAAGCCAATGCCTGTTTGGAAAAACTGTGGATTAATGCGATGATCCAGGCCAACTCCTTTAAAGACCTCGTATGAATCAATCTTTATTTTTTTACAGATATTGCCGATCTCGTTTGCATAATTTATCTTCGTGGCAAGAAAGCAATTACTTGCATATTTGATCATTTCTGCTGTGGTTGTATTTGTTATGATCTTTGGACAGGAAAAGGGTTCGTATACTGTTTCCATAATGCTTTTAGAGCGGGCATCCTCAACTCCAAGTATAATCCGATCAGGATGGAAAAAATCATGAAGTGCAGTGCCTTGGCTGAGAAACTCAGGATTAACTGCCACGGAAAAATCCTTAGTTGCTTGCTTGCCTGATCTTTTTTTGAGAATAGGGATTATGAGATTCTGGGTTGTTAATGGTATTACGGTACTTTTCACAACGATGAGATAAAAATCCTGTTTTTCTTTTAATGCATCTCCAATTTGTTCTGTTGCCTCCTTGATAGAGGTGAGGTCTATGGAACCGTCGGGTTTTGATGGGGTTCCAACGCAAGTAAATAGAATCGCCTAAAATCTGCTATCCCAATCGGAGCAGAGCTCCGGGGC
>CAZTFR010000057.1:0-14047 GCA_964612945.1 uncultured Thermoplasmatales archaeon | reverse complement strand
TGTTCTTCTATCTGTAATTTATGGATGATTTAGAAAAAGTGCAAAAGCTTTGTTATTATTAATGTTACCAAAAAATAAAATTATAATTTAACACCTTTATATCAACACCGTGGATTCAACACCGCTATAATCAACAGAACCGTCCTTTGGTCTGACAATGAACGGCCATGTGAAATACTTATAAATGAGAAAAGTTTAAATAACGTTGTTTACTGCCTCTGTTGCAAATTGCAAAGTTTTAAATGTGAAAAAATAAATAAGTATGGAAATATTTAAATATAAGTTCTAACATGTTATTTAAAAGCCTATCGATAATTTTGTAATAAAAAAGTGGAGTGGATACAGTATGGTTCAGGTTCAATCCAAAAAACGAAAAGAAAAACGGCAGAGCATCGAAGAAGTCGTGCAATGCCCTGAATGTGGAAGCACACATTTAAGTAAAGATTATTCACGCGCAGAACTCGTCTGTGAGGACTGCGGCCTGGTTATCGATCAAGATTTCATTGATCATGGACCCGAATGGCGGGCCTTCGACAGCGACCAACGCGAAAAACGCGCTCGTGTTGGCGCCCCGATGACCTATACTATTCATGACAAAGGACTGTCGACCATGATCGGCTGGAAAAACCGAGACAGCTACGGAAAATCAATCCCTACCAGAAACCGAGCGCAACTCTACCGGCTTAGAAAATGGCAACGGCGGATACGCATCAGCGATGCCACCGAACGAAACCTCGCCTTTGCTCTCTCCGAGCTGGACCGCATGGCCTCAGGTATGAGCCTCCCTCGAACCGTGCGGGAAACCGCTGCGATGATCTACCGAAAAGCCGTCCTCAAAAACCTCATACGTGGACGGAGTATTGAAGGCGTCAGCGCAAGTGCACTCTATGCTGCCTGCCGGCAATGCAATGTACCTCGGACACTTGATGAAATCGCCGCAAGCAGCCGAGTCAGCCGCAAAGAAATCGGCCGAACCTACCGGTTTATCGCACGAGAACTCGGTCTGAAACTGATGCCCACAAGCCCACAGGACTACATCAGCCGGTTCTGCAGCGAACTTAAACTATCTGGTGATGTGCAGGCAAAAGCAATCGAAATCCTTAAAGAAGCAGCCGACAAGGAACTTACCAGCGGCCGTGGACCCACCGGAGTTGCCGCTGCATCCATCTACATCGCAAGTATCTTATGTGGCGAACGACGCACCCAACGAGAGGTCGCCGATGTCGCAGGAGTAACCGAGGTGACCATTCGAAACCGCTACAAAGAACTAGCGGAGCGACTTGACATCGACATCATTCTCTAACACTCTTTTTTTCTTTTTTTTATGACCCGATGGCATCAAGAAAAAAAACATGAGCATTACTACCGGCAGGCCAAAAAATCAGGTTACCGGGCACGCTCTGCATACAAGCTGAAACAAATCAACAAAAAATACAAGATTATTTCTCAAGGAGACTGCGTTCTTGATCTTGGTGCAACACCTGGCGGCTGGAGCCAGGTGGCCTCCGAACTCGTGGGGTCCGAGGGCTGTGTGATCACAGTGGACCGGGAGCCAATGCTGCCGCTTGATCACGTGTTTACCATCCAAGGCGATATCGCCCAGAAGGCTACTCATCAAGCAATAGATGATCTTTTGACAGGGTCGTCTATCGATGTGGTTCTCTCAGATATGTCACCGGATATTTCGGGGAACTACACGATAGATCAGGCCTGCAGTGTGTATCTCTGCGAGCAGGCACTAGAGATCTGCAATCGATTTCTCAAACCACAGGGACATTTCGTCTGCAAACTCTTCGAAGGAGAAGACACCGCTGAATTTTATAAGAAACTACAAAACCAGTTCGCTCGTGTGTACCGTTTTTCTCCACCAGCAAGCAGAAAGAGTAGTTCAGAGCTGTATTGTATCGCACTTGGTTTTACTGACAAGAACTAACGTATGGCTGCATCTACTTCTAATCTAGTGGTTATTGCTCTTTGTAGGTGACCTGATATCCATTGCTTTCCAACAATGATACGATATCCTGAAGATGGATGTCTGCTACACTTGTTTCAACATACTGTGGTCTATTGACATTTTGAGATATAATGGGCATAACTACTCTATTTTCATCAGGACTGAGTTTACCCTTATAATACATCTTTAGGAGAGCTCCGATTTCATCTAATTGAGCGTCAGCATCTTCTGTTTCATCCAAGTAGATCGTCAGATCATAATTTGTTGTTGCATGAGAGGTATCAAAATAGGTTGCCACACCATAGGTAGACAGAAGGACAACTGTTATTATTACAGCTGCAAGGAGTAACAAATTCCTCTTACTTACTTCCATTTTTTTCATAGTACTTCCTCATATTACGTACTAATTTCTTATACCTCTTCGACATTGAACACTTCTAAAAAATAGGGATGGAACCCCATGTCTGATTGTTCAAATTTTCTTACAATACCTGTAAAATAATATAACTTCCAGGGAGTTAACAGTGAGGTATTGACCTGTTCTGTGAAAGTAATATCTATACCATCTGGTACACTACCAAAACTAATTGAAGGAGTTTCGACCCAGGTATCATTCTGTGCTGTTCCAAAATCACCCTTTATTATTACTGTTTCATTCAAATATTTGCCTGGATGTCTGAGGATGCATCCGATGAGTATGGGTTTGTTTTCACTGGGATCAGGACATTCTGCTTCAAAGCAGCCGGTGAAAACAGTAATAAAAAATACTGTCACTACCATTGCAGCTCCAATTTTTTGATTCATTCTAACCACTTTACCTCTTCATTGCTATTATAGGATTCAACGGTTTCAAATTAACATACCGGTTCCATATTTTCTGGTATACCATCCATACTCAAATATTTGATACTCTGTTTCATGTATTTCATAGTATCAGTAATCCAGTAGCTTTCCAGAGAACTCTCTACCCTGCCTCTCTTTTTCTTCTATTCATTCTATCACATACACCATTTTTCTGATAATAAATAGATTAAAATCATCATCAAGGACAACAATGTTACTCTATTTCTTCAAGGATGCTAATTATTGTAAATAGTTAATATATTTTATTTGAAATGATTCGAATACAAGATTGTTTTTTTTATCAAATGTATTGATTTGTCATACTTTTGCATAAAAAGAAAACTTCAGAACAGGCTCCTACATGCGTATTTAATATACAACAACTGGTTATTGCGTCCGACACAAAGATATAAATAAAATCCCCTTCATAATTTATAGACAACTATATTTATGGGAAACTGATATCAACCCCGTTCCCAATTACTGAAAAAATCTTTGTTTGGCTGATGCGATGATGGAACACTCGATGTCTCTTGAACTTTTTCTTCATCAAACGCACAAGGACATTGAAAATAAGATAACCGAGCAGATCACTGATCGCCATATCCTGCAAATTTTAAAGGGTGGCAAACGTCTTCGCCCCTTACTTTCCTCAATTGTCTTTAAGGTTTGTACGAGAAATGCAGAGTCAGATGAACTCTATCAACAGTTTTTAGAGGGAGCCGTGGCAATTGAGCTTGCCCATAGTGCATCACTGGTGCATGATGATATCATCGATGGTGATTTGAACCGTCGAGGAGAACCCGCGTTTTACATAAAAACCGGTATAGACAATGCTATATTGATTGGTCATAAGATGCTGACCCTTGGTTTTTCTATGGCTCTTTCTCATGGACAGCGAGTTGGAAAACTGTATGTGGATGCCTGGAATGAAACACTGAATGGGCAGCTTTCAGAGATTCATTTCAATAGTGATGATCTTCGCGATACTGCGGTATCTGCCGATTCCAAGTTTTTTCAAATCTACAGTCGGATTATCGATCAAAAAACAGCAACGCTGTTTGCAGCCGCATGCAAGGCTGCAGCTATCTGGGCAAAAGCAGAGGAAAAAATTGTAGACTTGTTTTATGATTACGGTCGGGAGGTCGGCTTTGCCTATCAACTCGCCGATGACCTCGTAGATCTTGAAAAAGGCGAGATGATAGACAGCGTGGTCATCCCTCTGTTGTCACGTCTTGAAAAAAAGAATGTAAAAAATGGGACACTGAAGGCTAAGACCATCAAAAAGAAGTTGAAAAGTAGCGCGCCAGAAATAAAAGATCTTTATATAAATGAGATCACCAAACATATCCTCAACGCAAAAGAGATGAGCATCTCATCTGTTATACCAGAGTCTCGTTTTAAACCCTATCTGAAAAAGGCTCCCTTGTATATTATCAATAAAATGCTTGAAGAAATTGATGTCCGCATCTAACACCACGGTCATTCGTGCTTTGAACTTCTTTGTTTTTTCCTTTTTTTCAAAACATAATACGAAACTGCTGTGATGATGACAAGAGCAAGCAAACCGATACTCAAGCTTAGACTATAACTAGCTAAGAGAAAAAATGCATTTGAGAATGCAGCAATAAGTAATGTTCCGGTGACTGCACCGATACAGATAGCAAGAAAAGTATTTCGGGGGGTCATACCGATGAGGCGTCCTACAATCGATCCAACCATCCCGCCACTTCCCTGAAAGGGAATGATGACAAAAAGCACGATGCCGATGAAACGTAGTGGTTTAATCCAGCCGTATTTGTCCTCGACACCTCTACCTTTTTCTTCTACTTTTTTCATAAAGCTGCCAACGAGAGGTATCTCCTTTGCAAGATCATAATTCCATACAAGAAACAGGGCGACAACAATATCGATGAAGGCAATTGAGAGGGCCATAAGGACAGGGTGAATCCCTTGTGAGATACCAAAGGGGATGATGCTTTCTTTTCCGAGTGGGGGAAAAAAGTAGGCGGTGAGAAGCGGCCAGTAGGTCATTCGCAGTTGTTCACTTAATAAAAGCCCGACAGAACCAAGCACTCCGAAGCCGAGAAATACTGGGCCGAAAAATTTTGAGAGATACAGAAGTATTTCAGCGGATCTGTTTTTTTTGTTCATGCCTGTTTGTTCTCCTACTTTTTTTGGAACTCTACAAGAAAGGCGGCATGATCTTTTTCATAGGGTTGCAGAGGGAGAACGCTGTGAACGGTGCTCTGCGGTGTGCTGAGCTTTTTTTGTACCTTCTGATAGATGGTTTTTGGGGGTTCTGCAACATTAATGCTTCGTGGTTTTATCATGAATACTGCGGTTCCGTTTGGTTTTAGAAAATGCTCTGTATTTGCAAGGAGAATATCGACCTGGTTTCGTTGGCTGATGTCTTGATAGATCATGTCGACTGCGGGGGTGATGAGATGTTGGTAGCGTTCTGGGTGGAAGGCATCTTGAAGAATTGGGATGATGTTGGCTCGTTGTTTGGTGAGTTCTAGAAGCTCTTTCATAGCAACCGGGCTGTTTTCTACGGCGTAGAGGACGCCGTTGGTGAGCATGTCTGAGAGATGACTGAGGGTGGTTCCGGTGGCAGCGCCAAGATAGAGAAGATGGGTTTCAGGTGTGATAGGCAGAGTAAGTCCTTTGTGAAGGGCTGCGGCAAGTTTGCTTCGATACGGGTTCCAACTCCGGTATTCTTCCTTTTGGTAGGTGAGGAGTTGTTCGTTGTAGACTAGTGTTCCCTTGCAGGATTCAGGGTTTTTGGTGTAGAATTTGTTTTTTTTCTGATAGACACCGGGGATCTGTGTTTGTTTCATACCTGATGATTCGCGGTATGTTGATTGGTTGATATATAGTTTGTTAGAAGCAATCTTTTTTTATAGAGCAAATAGTTGTGCTCTCACTTGAGGCTGACCTGCTTAATGAGAAAGGAGATATGATGAGGCAGAGGACGCGGTTTTTGCTATACGTGCTGGATGAACTTGTGATCGCTCTTATGGTAGCCTTTGTTGTGTTGTATTTTCAGGTGGACCTGTGGATTGCTGCTGGTATTTTCCTTTTTTTTACCGGGCTTTTTGTTTTTCTTATCTATATTTTTCTGCCGCAGCTTCGTCAGCCTGTGACTGGTTCGGAGGGGCTTGTGGGACGGCAGGGTGTGGCCGTGGAGCGGTTGGTCCCCTCTGGCCAGGTGCGGGTGCGTGGTGAACTGTGGGATGCAGAGTCTTTAGAGGGCGTTCTTGAGGCGGGGGAGCAGGTGGTTGTGACGCGTGTGGAGGGCTTGCATCTATTTGTGAAAAAACACTAATTGTTTGGTTTATTTTGTAAAGTCCTCTTTTGGTTGTTTTTTTTTGTTTTCGAAAGCTATTTTTAGGATAATCTGATATCTTGCAGGGTGGAGGTCTTCTACTTATGGTGTTACGTTCTCCGTTGTATGAACTTCAAAAGAGTCAGGGTGCAAGTTTTACCGAGTTTGCAGGCTATGAGATGCCGCTTCAGTATAGCTCAATTACCGATGAACATCTCACGGTGCGAAAAACCGTGGGGTTGTTTGATGTCTCCCATATGAGCAATGTATGGATCACCGGTCCGGATGCAGAACAACTTCTCAGCCGATGCACCGTTGAGGATGCCAGCCGTATTGGTGATGGGAAAAGCCAGTATACTGAGATTCTTCGTGAGGATGGAACGGTTATTGATGACACTATCTTTATGCATCTTGATGACCGATTTATGCTGGTTCCCAATGCAGGGATGGATCACATCGTTACGGAGTGGTTCAACAAACAAGCAGCAGCGTTTTCCCTAAACGCCCGTGCGGAGAATGTGAGCAGGGAGTTTGTGATTCTTGCCGTGCAGGGTCCACAGTCACAAAAGACCCTTCAGATGCTTACCACAACGGATCTATCTGAGATCGGCTTTTTTGGTTGCCGGTCTCTTAAGGTGGCAGACGTTTCTTGCATTGTTTCTCATACCGGCTACACCGGTGAGCTGGGCTTTGAGCTGCAGATTACGCCCCCAGATAAGGCACGTCACGTGTTTGAACAAATCCTTCAAGCAGGATCCAGCTTTGACATCAAACCCATTGGACTTGGAGCGCGAGACACTCTGCGTCTTGAAAAAAGCTTTATTTTGGCAGGTCACGAGTTCAAAGGAGGTCGCACCCCACTTGAAGCAGCACTCTCCTGGACGATCAACTGGGATCATGAATTTATCGGAAAACAGGCATTGCTGAAACAAAAAGAAAAGGGGGGCTATCAACGATTGACCAACATAATTTGCACAGACAAAGGAATACCCCGAGCTGGCTGCAGCATTCAAAAAGAGGGAACGCCTATTGGAGAGGTCACCAGTGGCACACTGTCCCCCTGCCTGAAAACAGGGATTGCTATGGGATACGTACACCCTGATTACCGAAACAAGGGTGACACCGTTGAAATTGTTGTCCGTGGAAAAGTAGTCACCGCCGAAGTAGTTAAACCCCCGATTGTTCCCAAGGACTGGCTGAAGCAGCAGGGTGGAAATGTTTAAAACAAAAGCATTTGATACCAGGCGTACAGAGTAGGTGAAAAGAATATGGATGAAGATGTCCGAGAAGGCATAAAATACACCAAAAACCATGAATGGGCACAACAAAAAAATGGGACAATCCTAGTCGGCATCACCGATCACGCGCAAAAAGAGCTCACCGATGTCGTATTTGTCGAGCTTCCCGAGGTGGGAACAGAAATCAAACAAGGCGATGAACTCTGCGTGGTGGAATCCGTTAAATCCGTATCTGAAGTCTACTCCCCGGTATCTGGAAAAATTGTTGAGGTCAACAGCGCCCTTGAAGATGCACCCGAAACCATCAATGAAAGCCCGTATGATGATGGATGGCTCGTGAAACTGGAGCCCTCTGATTCCTCAGAGTATGAAAACCTCATGGACGCGGATCAATATAAAACACTTTGATTTTGTTGAAGAACCGATACATTTCCTCCCTACTATTTTGTTTGCTAAGAAAGCTATATAAACTGTAGTTCTCATTGTATCATTGGCGTTGAAGGAGCGGATTTTCGATGAGGGATGACCCTATTGCCCATGTTTTAGATGACCTACTCAAGCTAGATGATATCATAGCCTGTATGGTCGCACGCAGGAATATGATCAGTGTCATGCCAAGCGGCGATGGGTTTAAACCCGAGGTACATCAGATCTGGGATATCATTCATCGTGCGATGGATGATGTGTTTGTCATCATCCGGGATTACTCACAGACCGGTCTTGGTGAAATGGAGTTTCGTCTGCAGGACTATGAGGTCTTATTTTATGTGTTTCCCGACACGGAAAACGCTCTGGTTGCTATTATTCCCGCACTTGCCAATAAAGGTCTTATTGAGGTAGAAATGGAAAACGCACGGCGGGAGATCTTAAAAATAATGAATGATGCTGAACCTCAAGAGACAGAGAAGCTTACCATCTAAAATAGCCTTTTCAGGGCCATTTGTTCGAATCTTTTCAAAAATAATCGGTAAAATCACAATAAGTTATTTATATGATAATAATTTTTCATTATTTTGATATTTGATACGAAATTTGGGGAGGAAAAATTGTATGAAAAATAAAATAACTGCATCTATTTTGGTGCTAATAATATGTTGTAGTTCTTTTGGAGTGGTAAATGCAATTGGAAAAAATCTAGGCGATTCAACTGTCGATAATACTGCTTATGAAAATGCTGATGTTACAATCAACAGGCGTCCGGGTAGAGATGATTCATATATTGAGCAAACAGTAGTTGCCCTTGATAAGAATCAGTTATCTGAAGAGATATCTGTTAAGTTCATCGAACCAGAGAATGCCCATAGGAAGATACAATTCAGAGAGGGGGTGAATCTCAGTCAGGTTGCAAAGACTATTACCATAAATTTAACGGATATGAATGGAGGTGAGCAGCCTATAGATATGAATTGGTTTTGGATGGATTTTTGTCCTGGAGGGGGCATACATCGTAATGGAGGTTTTTTTGAAGGAGCGGAAAAATGGACATTGGTAAAAAAAATAACGAAGGGAGATTTTGATAATACGGATGATTATGTTTCTGAATGGACAAATAAAGAGGGATTATATTCAAAGGTACGAACGGATGAGGATCTTAAAGATGGCACCACTGCGAAGGGTGCATGGTGTGTAGCAGGAGCTGAAAACGAGTTTTGGCCTGGTTGTGTTGATGAATCCAAAGGGTGGACGACCTGTGAAAAAAGTTTTGATATCGGTGATTTTATCGATACGAGTCGACCCGGTTTCTGTTTTCTTGATTATCATGATGAACCTCTAAATTTTCTATATTGTGATTACAAAATTCATGGTCGGGATTTTGATGATCACCGTGACCATGTTTATTTCAATATCTATCTTGACGATGGTAATCGAGAGTGGCCTTTAGGATATCATTATCATACTGGACATAGTGATATGGATAAAAATGATGGGTGGTGTACTGATTTTTGGGACCCTTCGTATTCCGACTGTGTAAATCCCTATGAAAGTATTGATGATTATACACAATATTTTGTTGTTGATTACACTCAAGGTAACACAATTCATGGCGTGAATCTTTCCCAGTTTTTTAACACCTATGGCCTGAAACATGCTCTTCGATTTGAGCTCTACATTCGACTGTGGGGAGAATATTTCGATGATGAAATAGTGAAATTCTGGGTTGATAATGCCGCACTTAAACTAACGTATTGGTATGATGATCCGCCCTTAACCCCAAATAATCCCTCTCCATCAGATAATAGTCATTATACTGATATCAATAGTAAGTTACGATGGTACGGAGGGGATCCTGATGATTATATTAATCCAATGGATATAATAAGATACGAGGTATTTTTTGGCACTAGTTCGAATCCGCCTTATGTTGGAAGCATTGGGCCGTATCCTGCGGATAATCATGGGCCATTCTATTGGGATCCTGGGAAACTTAGCTATGATAAACATTACTTTTGGAAGATTGTCGCCGTTGATTCCTACGGGCTGAAAACTTCCTCAGATATCTGGGATTTTTATACCGAAAACTCTGCACCAAAAACACCTGATCGGCCTTCTGGTCCATCATCAGGATGGCATGGGACATCTTATTCGTATTCAACGAAGACTTCTGATCCAGATGGGCATTCTGTGTATTATCTGTTTGATTGGGGAGATGGAAGTACCAGTGGATGGAGGGGACCGTATCCTTCTGGAGATCAAATAAGCTGTTCCAATACTTGGAGCTCGCCAGGTACATATCATGTAAAAGTGAAAGCAAAAGACAGTCTTAACGCGGAAAGCAGCTGGTCAACAATTTTGACTGTTTCAATGGGAAACAGAGCACCGGTACGACCAAATCCACCTATCGGTCCGACATCAGGATGGCATGGGACAGCATATACGTTTTCAGCAGAAACAACTGATCCAGAGAACGATCGGATTTATTATAAATTTGATTGGGGAGATGGAACAACAAGCGGTTGGGTCGGTCCTGCTCCATCAGGACAGCGAGTTTCTACAGATCATACATGGAGCGAACCTAAACAGTATGCTATACGTGTGAAGGCAAAAGATGTATTTAATAAGGAGACCATATGGTCTGGATATGCACATATAAACTTAGGAAACCGTGCGCCCAAGGAACCATCAAATCCTAAGCCTAACGATGATGATTCATGGGTTGACATCGATGCTGATCTCTCCTGGTCCTGTTCAGATCCTGATGGAGATCCGCTCACCTATACACTCTATTTTGGGACAGAAAACCCCCCACCAAAAGTTAAAGACAAGTATGATTCCACATCCTACCAGTTAAAGAGATTAGAAGAAAAGACCACCTATTACTGGAAAGTTATTGCAACAGATAACTTTGGGGCACCTACCTCTAGCTCTCTCTGGCAGTTTACCACTAGATCATATACGCCACCGGTTCTTTCCAACTATGATAGCTGGTCAGAGGGCGTAGATATAGAATGGGGGAATTATTCTGCTGAGTTTACCTTTAGAGTCCACTATTATGATGCTGATGGAGATACACCTGATAAAAAAGAACTTGTCATTGATGATAACATATTTGAGATGACCGGTTCCGGATCTGATGCAGATTATGCACTGACCTTGAAAGGTAAAGATGTGGGTGGTGGTGAACATTATTACTTTTTTAGTTTCACCGATGGCACCCTCAGCCAAGGTGCACGACTCCCCAAGGACTATAGTTGGAATTTCACTGTTAACTATCCGCCAAATAAACCTGAAATAGCAGGGAACCCAGAGGTAAAAAAAGGAGAGACATGCCCATTTGAAGCTATGGCTGAGGATGAGGATGGAGACAGACTCTGGTATTATTTTGATTTTGGTGACGGTGAAAACTCTGGTTGGACTCCAATTCTTGGAGCTGATTCTGGTGAAACTATACGCTGCAATCATACATTCGATGAGATAGGAACGTATGATGTGCGGGTGAGAGCACGAGATGAATATGGAGATATTGGGCCTTGGTCTGATCCAATAGAAATCAAGGTTCCCGTAATCACCATCAGTCGGCATATACGGATACCATCTTTTTTTGAATTTTTCTATGAAAAACTTAATATTCAAAAATTGTTATGGTTTATAATATAGAGGAGGTAAAAGAATGAGAAAAACCATCAAATTAGGAATAATAGTTGCAGCAATTATCATTATTAGTGTTATAGTAACTGCGACCATACTTATGCAACCTCAAAAAGAACCACTTCTTACTAAAAATCTGGAAACAAATGTTGATCTTTTTGATGATGTCTATTTTGGCATATCTACTGATAAAGAAAGTTATGACACCGGGGAAGAAGTGACAATGACTGCGGTATTGTCGAATACTGGTTCAAATGATACAACAATTTATTGCGGTGGATTAAGGAATTTTACGACTGGAGAAAAAGAAACGAAATTTATATTTTACGTTTACAATGAAAATTATCGAAAGATATGGGAAGAACCATCGTACTCTACAGATGATATCTCCCCCGAGGAACATATGCGTCGCTCCAATAATTACAACATAACTATCAATGCTTCATCATCCCATGAATGTAGTCATGTGTGGAACCAGACCTATGGTGCGTATTCTCCACCGGATGAATATGGAACACCGGTGCCGCCTGGTAAATATATTATCGTTGCAGAACTTTGGGTAAGCTGGTGGCATTATTATGGAGATGTCTATCCATCGAGACATTTTGGGAATCAAAAAACAATTACCATTTTGTGAGGATAATGAATAAAGAAGAAACATGCCCATTTGAAGCCATGGCTGAGGATGAGGATGGAGACAGACTCTGGTATTATTTTGATTTTGGTGACGGTGAAAACTCTGGTTGGACTCCAATTCTTGGAGCTGATTCTGGTGAAACTATACGCTGCAATCATACATTCGATGAGATAGGAACGTATGATGTGCGGGTGAGAGCACGAGATGAATATGGAGATATTGGGCCTTGGTCTGATCCAATAGAAATCAAGGTTCCCGTAATCACCATCAGTCGGCATATACGGATACCATCTTTTTTTGAATTTTTCTATGAAAAACTTAATATTCAAAAATTGTTATGGTTTATAATATAGAGGAGGTAAAAGAATGAATAAAAGCTTAAAAATTTTGATACTGGTTATAGTTGTTGCATCTATTGGCGTCATAACAATTACTTCAACAACTCTATTTCAACCCTCTGTTCCCCCATCAGGGAATGTAGATGTTGAACCATTGATAACGATGTTTGATGGAGTTGAGTTTGAGGTATCAACTGATAAATCAGAGTATCGTACTGGTGAAGATGTTACCATAACTGCAACGTTGACAAATACAAATACTACTGATACACCTCTTTATTGCAGCGGGTATACGAATAGAACAACAGGACAACGGCACACCCTTTTTTGTTTTTATGTGTATACGGGCGCTAATACCCTAATATGGGAGGATGACACGTATCCTCAAAATGCAGACCCTCCGGTTTATATCGGGGATGCGATATGTGAATATAACTTTACCCTAAATGCTTCAGAACCTCATACGGTCCAACTTGTTTGGAATCAGACGTATGGGAAGGGATCTGGAAAAGAAGGGGCCCCTCAGGAGATATATGGAGATCAGGTCCCTCCAGGAACGTATCATATTTTTGTTGAGTTGCCTTTAACCTTAGAATATTACTATGGACGACCTATGCCTCATAAAAACTTTGGAAATACAAGTACAATAACAATAGCTGAAAATCCTTCATAAAAGATGTGTGTCATGTGAAAAGAGTAGTAAAAATTGGAATAGTAATTCTAATTGCTTCAGTTATCGTAATTGTAGCAGTAAATGCAGATATCTTATTTAATTTTGATAGAGATATGAAAAATGTAGGTACAAACACTTTTTATCCAGAGATAGAATTATTTACCGGAGTGTTTTTTGAACTAACCACTGACAAATCTGTTTACGTTGTTGGTGAAGATGTTGCAATTACTGCGACATTGAACAATACTAATGATGAATCGGTGACCATTTACTGTAGCGGTATAATTAATAAAACATCTAATGAGCGATATACCTATTTTGGTTACAATGCATACAACGAGGAAGATGCAATAATTTGGACTGGAAAGCCTTATCCAGATGATTTTTACGAAATATTATTCAACACCTTAAATAACACTGAAAATTATGATCCACCAAATCAATACAAGCCATTAGTTTACCTTGGAAATGCCACTTCAGATTATAATATCACAATTAATGCATCATCAACATACTCTCATACATTTATCTGGGATCAACATTACGGGGAAGATATTGGTGATCTACTTGCTCATCTACAAAATGAACCAGTTCCTGCAGGGACATATCACATTTCAGGTAAATTTGGTGTGAATTGGAAGCATTACTATGGCAATGAGGCTTTCCCAGCTAAGACTTGGGGAAATACAACAACGATAGTCATCGAAGAGGCATAGTGATATGAAAAAGAGGTTGTACCCCTCTATTCCTCCTAATCTTCGGGATGACACTGAAATAAAGAAAAGTAAATAATTTAGGGAACTCTATGCAAAAGTTAAAAAGATTTGGGGTTGTTGCTGTACTTTTAGTTGTGATTGTTGTCAGTGTTGCAGTTGCGATCATGATGCAACCTAAGAAAGAACCACTTCTTACTAAAAATCTGGAAACAAATGTTGATCTTTTTGATGATG
>CAZTFR010000056.1:0-14196 GCA_964612945.1 uncultured Thermoplasmatales archaeon | reverse complement strand
CCCATCCCTTAACTACAGGATGGGAAATTGATGTTCTTCTATCTGTAATTTATGGGTGATTTAGAAAAAAGTGCAAAAGCTTTGTCACTAATTAATTATTCCGTAAAGATAACTCATCCTGATACAACTCACGAATACATAACACCAACCACGTATGAAGGTAATTTACCACCTGAAAAACCACGTGTCTGGGGTCCTTCATCTCCAAAAAAAGGAAAAAGCTATACCTATAATGCTTCTGGTGTTGATCCGGATTATAATGACCAGCTTTATTACTTGTTTGATTGGGGTGATGGAGATAAGAGTGATTGGTTAGGACCATATCCTTCAGGAACTACGGTTCAGGCATCTCATACATGGGATGATAAGGGCAACTATAACATTAGAGTACAAACCCGGGATTGTAATGAAGTAAAAAGTACTTGGTCTGATAATATGAGTATTAAGGTTGCAAAATCTATTAACTCACCAGACGGTGGTCCCGTACAAATACCTGTGGGTGAATCTGCAAGTATTACGGTGTCATCTGATCTTATGTCATTTGGATTTGAGGCTTCAGTATCTAGTTGTAGTTGGGATATGAATAATGATGGACTGGCAAATGATGCAAGTGGTCTCTCCATTGATTGGTCGTGGTCACATATCGGTCAATATGTGATTAAGGCATTTGTACTTGATGATGAGTATAATCTTTATATTATCCGAAAGTTTGTGTATGTGACAGAATGAAATCATAAGAAAGAGTAAATCAGGCAAATCTTCCATGAAAAATACCACAAAGTGATATAATGAAATTCACGAGAAAGAAAAACGAAGCGCTAAATCCTAATAATCAATATGGGATTTTGAAATCGCTATGTCTTTATAGTACTGCTAAATTTAACAATAGTGGCTAAATTAAAGGTAGTAGAATGAAAAATGTTATTATTGCTGTAATAGCTATATCAGTTTTCCTGATTACAATTTTAACGGGTTGCTTTGAGATAGAATGTCCCGATCCCGGTGAAAATATACCAATACTCATCGGATGCATTTTCAAAAATCCTGGTTTATATCTGAATGAAACGATTATTATTAAAGGTGATTATGGAACAGGACAAAATAGTACATGGGTTGTAACACCGTCAATATATTTTGGTGATGTACCAGATTATTTGGATATTACTTTCACAGAACAGGTTAATTCCTCACTGCTAACTCCCTGGAAGGTATATTATTTTACTGGTATTGTAAGAGAATTTGAACAATCAGACATGGGAAGGCATCAATATTATTTGGAGGTGTTTAAGGTCGAAGAGGTATAATGTATAGATGAGAATAAAAGTTATAGCTGGAATAATATTTACAGTATTTCTTGCCTCAATTTTGATGGGTTGCTTTGAGGCAGATTGTCCGGATCCCAGTGAAAATAAGCCCATTCTCATAGGATGTATCCTTAGAAATCCAGGTAAATATCTAAATGAAACAGTGATCATTAAAGGAACATATGAACTCACAACACAAAATGAACCATGGATTAGTACACCATCAATTCGTTTTGGTAATGTTCCCGATAGTTTAGATATTTTATCCTCAGAGGAGGTCAATACCTCACAATTGATCCTCGAAGATCAATACATTTTTACCGGTATTGTAAAAAAATTTGAAAAAATACATGAAGGAAGGCACGCTTATTATTTATATGTGACAAATATCGAAGAGGTATGATTAAGTTGTACAAATAGGAGGAATTAATATGAGAAAAATGGAGATAAATAAAAAGAAGTTACTACTCATTACAGCGGTGATAACAACGGTTGTTCTTGTCTCAAGCTATGGTGTGGCAACCTATTTTGAGCCTCCCATTGCAACAAAATATTATGATCTTAGGATCTACTTACATGAGACAGAAGATGTTGACGCTCAAATAGATGATATTGGAACGATTATAATAACCTATTATGAGGAACAACTCACCGATGAAGAAAAAGGTTTAGTGCTACCTATTCTTGACCGTAATGGACCCCAACCAACCTTTGTTGAAACAATGGTAACAGACATCAATCTTCAGAATATTGTATCATTGCTGGAAAGTCATGGATACCGTGTCAGTTATTGGGAGATAAAGTGATTAATCAGGGAAAAGAGTTGTATATACCTCTGATTGCATTCAATGAAAATTGATGTGATCGTTTTTTCATACAATTCATCTACATGAACCCCTCTTACAATAAAGCGGGATGATTTTTGTACTCAAGAACTCATTTTGTTCTTCTGTTGTTCTTGAGCGATTATTTATTATTACACAAAGCAATGTGTATCACAACGCTCTTAAAGCACTTGTTCTTTCTTGCGAGAAGAATGTTACATGACATCATTGAAAACTTCTGAGGTATCTGCCGTCCTGCTTGTGTTTCTTATACCGACGGTGCTTGTTATTGCAGGTTTTTATCTTAATCCCTATCCTACTGATGAGTTTCGAAGGATGGTTCTGAATATTCCCTTGTTTTTAGGGTTGATATTACTTGGAGTCGGCGTTCTTTTCCATAGAAAGGATACGGAGCTTGGGAGTGTTTCTACGATTGCAGGATGGGTGTTGTTTGCCGCCTATTGGGCAGCGATGCCTGCCTATCTGTATTTCTCAGAAGGAGGTGATGTGTTTAATGCCTCTGTTGCAATTATTGGTGTGTATGTGCTTGTATATCTTGCCTACCATGAGTGGCTGTCCATAAGAAGGGATCGCTTTCCGAGTTGTCTGCGTTGGATTGCCGGCAGTAGCTTTATTGCAGGAATCATTTATTTTACCTTTGACAATAACGTGTTTCCACAGATTAAAGAGGGTTTAATTGAGGTGGTTGCCGCACACAGTGCGTTTCTTCTAAATATTTTTTCAAATGAGGTCTCTCGGACGGGATCGGTGATCTACTATGAGACCACACCGATCACCATTATCTTTGCCTGTACGGCGATTCAGTCCATGGTACTATTTGTAGGGATGATCGGTGCGCTTCCTGGTATAGGGTGGCGTCGTCGTGCCATAGGTATGGCCGTAACAGTGGTTCCGATTTATTTTTTAAATTTAGTGCGGAATGCAGGGGTTATTTTTCTGGTAGGCTCGGGTCTTACCGATTTTAATCTGGCTCATAATATTATTGCAAAAGCAGGGGCCTTAATCACCCTTATAGTGCTGCTTTTTATTGTGTTTAAGCTGCTTCCTGAGTTGTATGATGAAATCACCTGTCTGGTGGATCTTTCCAAACGCCGTGGACCTGTGGAAACAGTTATTACGTCGTTGTGGAATACGAAAAAATCATGAGACTTGCTTCTGGTGGTTTTTCCTGGATTGTAACCAGTAGTGTACTTACTGTGTTGTGTTTTCTTGCTACAGTAGTGGTCTCCGGAGTCCTTTTGAGTATAGCATGGTTTTTCTTTCTATTTTTCTTAGTGGCATCTGTGCTTTTGGTGGTGTTTTTTCGTGATCCCCCGCGTACTGTTGGCCGTGGTGTGGTAGCCGCAGCTGATGGATGTATCCGAGAGATTGCCGAGGTGTCTGATGATGATGTTGGTGAGGCATGGCTGGTGTCGACGTTTATGAATATCTACAATGTCCACGTCAATCGGATGCCTCTTGATGGAAAAATTTGTTCCATACGGCATATATCTGGTGGTCATCTTCCTGCGTTTCAGAAGGAGTCGGAACGAAATGAGCAGGTGATCTACACCATTGAGACGTCCTATGGAATGATAAAAGTGGTGCTGATTGCAGGCACTGTTGCCCGGCGTATTGTGCCCTATGTATCTGAGGGGATGCAGATACATAAAGGGGGCCGCATAGGTCTTATCCGATTGGGTTCCCGGGTGGATGTCTTTTTACCCAGAAACACGATTACCTGTATTGTTAGCAAAAACGATCGTTTGAAAGCAGGAGAGGATAGCATTGCAACCATTCTCGATGGTTAAACTGATGTCTAAGGCAGACGCAATCTCGCTTCTTAACGCCGTGTTTGGGTTTTCTGCTTTGGTTTTTTTGTTTACCCAGCAGCTCTCTGTCTCGTTTAGTTTGATTCTTCTTGCTCTGCTTGCGGATGGACTAGATGGTATTGTCGCGCGGAAAACAGGTAAAAGTCAAATTGGAGAATACTTAGAGGCGATGGCTGATATGCTGTCGCTTGCCGTTGCCCCCCTTCTGTTTTATCTCTTTGCTTATAGCGAGGTGGTGTTCTCAAGCAATAGTATTCGTATAGTAACCGCTGGTCTTATGGGGTTCTTTCTTGTGGCAAGTATCCTTCGTCTTTCCTCCTTTCACATTCTCAAACAGACAGATTATTTCGTAGGTTTTCCTGCCTCGGTAAGTACCCTGTTTATTCTCGTGGTATCCATAGAGCAGGTCTCATTTTTCATTACCAGTACTGTTCTGCTGCTCTGCGGACTTTTCATGCTTTCAACCATCCGCTTCCCTAAACCCCGCCGCTATGTCCTCGGAGGTGCCACCTTACTCATCATACTCTCCATTGTCTGGGGGAACCAGATTGCACTTCTCCGCTGGGTTCTCTTCGGGGCACTTTTCTGCTATAGCATCGGCGGACCGGTGATGCTCTTTGTAAAGAAAAAAGCCTAAAAACAGGGGGTATACAAACATTTCTAAATTAGCAATGCATTACATGGAGCTATTATGGATGATATACCAAAGATTGGTATTACCGGGATGCCAAGTGTTGGAAAAACAACAACCCTGCTAAAGATTATTGAAAAAATCGAAAAAAGTGGGTATAAGATACAGGGCATGATCACCGAGCCTATCCTGGAGAACAAAAAACGGGTTGGCTTCTACGTCAAAAACTGGATCACCGGTGAAAAAGACGTCTTTGCCCATATCGATTTTGATTATAAAGATAAAGTCGGCAAATACGGTGTGGACCTCAATATTTTAGAAAACATCGGGGTACCCGCAATTGAGGAGGCCACCAACAGCGAAAATATCGATATTATCATCATCGATGAAATCGGAAAAATGGAGATGCTCTCTGAAAAATTCTGTGACACCGTCATCGAAGCACTCGACAGCGACAAACCCATTATGATCACGCTTCATAAAAAATCACGCACCCCTCTCCTTCAAGATATCCGACGCCGTGATGACATCCGAATTCTTGAAGTAACCGCGGTTAACCGTAATCTGCTCCCCTACAAAATCGAAAAGATTATGGCAGAAAAACTCCCTCCCCTGTTTTAACGACGATGACTCAAAGGCCTGTTATTGTTTCTGAAGGAACAACCGATATTCTTGTATATAAAAAAAAGACCACCTCTCGTGGCCCTGGTGAAAAAACACCGCTTCCGTTTTATAACCCCTCTATGGAGCTGAACCGGGATGTTTCTATTCTCCTGGTTCAATGGTTTCTAGACATACGATCAAAACCCCTTCATCTCCTCGACGGTCTTGCCGCCTCAGGCATACGGGGAATCCGTTTCGCAAATGAACTCAACGGAGACTACACACTCACTATTAACGACTGGAATGAACAAGCACATCACCTCATCGACAACAACATAAAACAGCTTGCCAAAAAATCAATTATATCTGAGCAGAAAAACCTCAACATTCTGCTTTCCAAACACCGCTATGATTACATCGATGTAGACCCCTTCGGATCACCCATCGGATTTCTTGACAGCGCAATGCGAGGTATCAAACATGACGGCATTGTTGCCGTCACGGCAACTGATACTGCAACCCTCTGCGGCAAATATCCAAAGGCGTGTAAAAGGAGGTACAACGCAGTGCCCTTCCATGGCTGCTGCCAGCATGAAACCGGGCTTCGCATTTTTTTAGGTGTACTCTCCCGGGAGGCAGCAAAATATGACAAAGGCATCATCCCCCTGCTTTCCTACTATCAGGATCATTACTTCCGCATCTATATTCAGATAAAAAATAATAAAACCGCAGCAGACAACGCCCAAAAAAAACTGCAGATAATCTCCGTATCACAGATTGATGCTACCTGCTCTCAACAAAAACACATTGGTCCTCTCTGGATAGGTCCACTGCATCACAGGTCCTCAGTTGCTCAGATCAGAGAATATTTGTTTACAAAAAAACTGGGCAGCAAACCACAGCTCATTAAGCTGTTTGACCTCTGGATCGGTGAAGCAACTCTTCCCCCTTTCTATTATACCACCGATGATCTGGCATCCTATACAAAATCAAGCCCTATAAAAGTCGACAAACTTATCCAGCTGTTACACCAAAACGGCTACGCTGCAGCACATACTCATTTTTCTCCAACCGGTGTAAAAACCACGGCATCGTTTGAAGAGATTATCACACTTCTTTCTGCCCCTTCTAAATCAGATAAATGACTTTTAAGATAAGACTATTATCAAGACGTATATTTTTCAGTAATCTTAGAAACTATCATGTAGAGGTGCAGCTGGCGTTTTTTTTGATTCGAGATACAAATGAAAGCACTCGAAGAGTTACAAAAGCGGCAATGAGAATTTGTACACCAATGCAGAGGATCTCCTGAACCGGATCCACCCATGCGGGTCGATCGAGAAAGGCACCGGGGTAGGCCCCCTCAATAATCACACATCCTAAAAAGGAGGGAAGACGATGATGCTCGGTAGCCTCTGGGACGCCAAAAGGATGAAATGATACGACTTCTACATAGGGGTCGATATGTTCTGAGATGACCAGATGAATGGACTCATGCAGGGGGGTCGTAAGAACGATAACTGATAATGCAACGATAAACGTAAGTACTCCCAGCAGTAGAAGATGTCCCCATGATGTACCCTTTCTTGCTCCCATTACCTATTAGGTCGTTTTTTGGCTTTAAACGTCTTGTTTGACAGCTGTTAGCCAGCTTCTGTACAGTTCTATCCCAAAAAAGGAAAACATCAAAAACCAAGGGAGTATTTACTGGCAGTATGTAGTGGGGGAGAATCCCCTCTCTTACGTATGGATTTCAGGCTATGACAAAAAAACTTTGCGTAGGCGTGCTTGCATCAGGTAGTGGTACTGATCTACAAAGCATTATTGATGCCTCAGAACAAAAAAAAATTGATGCAGACGTAGTCGTTGTTATTTGCGATCGAAAACAAGCGTTTTGTCTGAAACGAGCGGAATCTCATCAGATACCTCATTTCTGTGTGCAGTGTCAGAATATCTCTCGAAAGAGTCACGAGCAGCAGGTCAATAAGATCCTGCAGGATCACAAGGTTGAGTTGATAGTTGGCGCTGGTTATATGCGGGTGCTTTCTGCTGCTTTTGTTAAACAATGGTATGGTAAACTCATCAATATCCACCCCGCGCTTTTGCCATCTTTTATGGGAACCGATGGGCAGGGTGATGCCCTTTCTTATGGGGTAAAACTTTCGGGGTGTACTACGCATTTTATGGATGAACATATGGATCATGGACCGATTATTCTACAGGCCGCGGTAAAAGTTCGCCCTGATGATGACCGTGATGCGCTGGCAGAGCGCATTCTTGCAGTCGAACATCAGATTCTTCCTCGAACGGTGCAGCTGTTTGCAGAAAACCGTCTTAGAATAGAGGGCCGCAAGGTAGTTATCAAACCCGGTGACAGCTGGAAGGATAAATATGACACCTTTGAGGATGTACTTTATTCAGAAGGATACTAAAAGATGACCGTAGAAACACCAGCGCTTTCATGGCTTTTTGATTTCAAACGACATGGCTCACAGCTGGGTCTTGAGCGTATCACCTATTTGCTCGCACAACTTCAGAATCCTCATCAAAAGTTTCAAAGCATTCATATCACTGGAACCAATGGAAAAGGATCCATCTGTCAGTATATCACCTCTGTTCTCACCAACGCAGGATACAACACAGGGATGTATATCTCTCCGCATCTCGAGCGATTCACTGAGCGTATCAGCATCAACCATCAGGAGATAACATCAGAGGATCTCACCCGATTAATCAACACCATTAGACCTGTAGTTGAACAGATGCAGAAAAACGAGATGACACCGACCTTTTTTGAAATCACAACAGCACTTGCCGTTCTATATTTTGCCAAACAAGGTGTTGACTACGCAGTTGTTGAAGTCGGTCTTGGTGGACGCTATGATGCCACTAATGTACTCTCTCCACAGGTGTCTGTTATTTCCAATATCTCTCTTGAACATACCGCAAGGTTAGGTGAACATGTTGAGGAAATCGCCTTTGAAAAAGCAGGGATCATCAAAGCTGACACGCCGGTTGTCACCGCAACAGAAGGTAGTGCACTTCAAACCATCAAAGAGGTTGCAAAAAAGCAGAATGCGCCGGTGATACAAATCACAAGGGAGAGGTGGAAGCGAATTGAAAACAATACCACCCATCAAACGTTTCACATCCATGGATCGCTACAAGAGTATACGGTTACCACCGCGCAGCTTGGAGAGTATCAGGGTGAAAACATCAGTCTTGCTATTGCCGCTGTTGAGCAGCTGCAGCTGCAAGGAATCTTTCTTGCTGAGCATACCATTGAAACCGGTATCCATGATGCCTTTAACCCGGGTCGGATGGAGCTTTTCGGAAATGAACCCTTGCTTCTTCTTGATGGCGCGCATAACTCGGTGGGCATGCAGATGCTTGCAAAGGCGCTTTCTGAGGATTTTGTCTATCAAAAGATGATTCTTGTGCTCGGCATTCTCAAGGATAAAGCAGTTGATCAGATGCTTGCCACCATCGCACCGCTCGCATCACATATTATCGTCACTCAGCCTCAGACACAACGAGCATCCTCTGCACATCTTTTGGAGGAAAAGCTTCGAAAACAGGGCTATCCTGGGAAGATTACAAGGAAGACACCTCTCTCTGAGGCAGTGGATACTGCTTTAAAGGTTGCAGATAAAGAGGATCTGATTTGTATCTCAGGATCATTATATACTATTGGTGAGGCACGAAGATATCTCAAAGATTTGACTGTAATTCGAAAAACGAGGATTTAAGGTATATTCTTTCCAAATTTTATAGACTACACTATTTCTTTTTGTATCGCGGAGGAAAGCTCTTTTGTAAAATCTGTATTAAGAAGTTTCTCAGGTTTACCTACGGCTTGTTCAACGGTGGGATCAAAATGAATCTTCCCTAGATGGGGCATCTTCATTTCCTCAACGGTTTTTTTAACATACTTGGAATCATAATGCACCATGTTTTCAACAACACCAACTATGGGGACGTTGAGTTCTTTGAGAATATTGAGAAGTTTGCTGACCGCACCCATGGCCACCTTTGAAGGCGTGGTGACTACGATGAATTCTCCTTTTTTGATAAACCGGATGACATCAAGGATTTCATCACCTATGCCGGGTGGCATGTCAATGACAAGATAATCAAGATTGCCCCATTGGGTGATTGCAAGGAGCTCAAGGATAATATTGGTGATGTCTTCTCCTCGGAATGCGGAGGGTTTATCCTCTGAAAAATACACAATGGACATAAAGGAAATCCCTGCAATTTTAGGTGGTATGATTCCTTTTTCCTCTTTGGGAAAAACACTGCGGTCAACGCCAAGGATGATATGAGATGAAGGTCCGTATAAATCCAGATCAAGTAATCCTACTTTATGTCCTTGTTGTTTGAGATGAAGGGCGAGATGCGAGGCAACCATGCTTTTACCTACGCCTCCTTTGCCACTTGCCACAGCAAGGACTCGTTTAACATGTTGAAAACGTGTGTCAATCACACTTTCTCGCACGTCCATTCTTATCGCTTCCCCTTCAGTGAAAGAATAGAAACACCACGGCCACTTTTAATCTGAAAATCAGGGCTACCACACTTCGGGCAGCGGAAATGCACAAAGGCAACCTCTGGGATGAAATGTACTTCTTCTTGTTCGTCCTCGCTGAGTGCCTCTTTCATTTTTTGAAAATTCCACTGATGATCACATTTCTGGCATTGTAGGGTGCTTTCTTCTGTTTCTATACTAAATTTGACATCGTTGAGTTTTTGATCATAATCCTTTGTCATTTCGTTGAGTGCAAAAGAAAAGATGTCATGTTCGATTTGTTGCAGTTCACCGATGCCAATGCGTATTTCAGTGATTTTTTTTAAGTTTTCTTTTTCTGCAGCTTGTAGTGCTGCGGTAAGAATTGATTCTGCAAGTGCCCATTCATGCATACAAACTCAGCCTCCGGATACCAACAACGCATGTTTAAATCTTGTTACCCTCATTTTTCTTTCACCTTCTTTTTTTGAGATCCTCGTTTTCTCTTTGGTGAGACAATGATTGCGAAGGCAAAAAGAAGGGCAGAAAAGATGACAATACTTGCTCCTATGGGAAAATCAAATACAAGGGACAACCAGAATCCTACAAGGCAGCTACTCACTCCTATTGCTGGCGAGATGAGAAGGATTTTTTTGAAGTCAAAGAAGAACTGATAGGTAGTGCTAGTGGGATTGACGATTAATGCAAAAACCAAAAGGCCTCCCACTAATTGTAGTGATAAGGAGACGGCAAACCCGGTGAAAAATAATACTGCAAAATAAAACAGGCGGGTGTTGATTCCGGATGATTCGGCAAGCTTGCGATGAAACATCACGGCAAGTAGCTCTTTGTAAAACAAGACTACAAAGAGAAGGAGAATAAAGGAGAGCAGAAATAGCAGAAGTACATCCAGCGTGGATATGGCGAAGATGCTTCCCCAGAGTATGCGAAGAGCTGCACCAGTTGCTGCCTGACCAGGTATTAAATTAAGAAAGATAAAAGCAAGTGCGATGGTGAGTGAAAACATAAATCCGATGACTACATTGTTCTCGAGGCGTGCTTTTTCGGCAAGTGGCCCTAAAATAAGGGCGACGCCAAAGGAAAACAGCACTGAAGAGATTAGGGGATCAATATCTGCAAACAGCCCAAATGCGGCACCGGCAAAGGCGGCATGAGACATGCAGTAGCCGATGGATGCAAGGTTCATCCGGACGACAAACACACCCATTGTTGAGCAGGCAAATCCGGCAAGCATAGCGCCTGCAATGGATGTGATAAGAAGCATCAAAGGCAGTTCTATCATAGGTGTCCCTCCAGATGGAAAAGGTTTCGTATCTGATCGGAGTGAAGCACGGTTTGTTTTGTTCCATCCATCATAATAGATCCTTTGTGAAGCACGATTAATCGTGAACAGGCAGAGGGGATAAAGCGAAGATCATGGGAGACCATGACGATGGTAAGTGATCGTTCTTTGTGGATTCTGTTAAGCAGTATTTCGATTTGTCTGCGGGAGGAGACATCAAGGTTTGAAAAGGGTTCATCCAGCAGAAGGATCTCTGGTTGTTGAGCAAGCGCACGGGCGAGTAGTATTTTTTGAAATTCTCCACCCGAAAGTTTTCCGATGGGTCGTTGTGCAAAATCAATCATACCGACAAGGCTGAGGCTTTCCCAGACGATCTCCCAGTCTTTTTTTGATGCAAATCGAAAGATTCCAATAGATCCCGTGCGACCTGACATCACGACATCTTTGCAGAGAAATGGTGCTAGAGGGTCAAGCTCAAAGTTTTGAAGGACATATCCAATTTTTTTTCGGAGGTGATGCCTTGCTTTTTTGATATCGTTTCCAAAGACCTTACCCGAGCCATGGGTGTAGGGTAGAATTCCGTTGATGGTTTCAAGCAGAGTTGTTTTTCCTGCTCCATTTGGTCCGATGATGCAGACAAATTCATTTTTGTTAATGGATAGCGTGATGTCTTTAATCACTGGTATTTTTGTTCCTTCGTAGATGGTTGCAATTTGATGAAGTTCGATAAGGGGGTTTTGTTTTTTCATGGCTTAATGTATTTCAAAGAGGGCTTCGTCGGGGAGATTATAGAGCTGTGTTGCGTAGGTTTCCAGATCTTTTTCTTTAAGGTTGTTTTCTATGTGGTGGTGAATTGTTTTCTGAAGGGTGAGTTCAAGGGTTTTTCCGTTATTGTTTGTAAAGCATGCTTTGGGTGTTTTTGTGTCAACGACGGTGATGTTTCCTTTGCCTAGGGTGCATCCGGAGCTCATCTGTATGCCGTCGATGATGCAGGAGAGCGGCGGTGTGGTTCCGGTAAAGACTTCTGCGTTTGTTGAGAAGAATCCGTTGCCGAGGTGTTTATTGGCAAGTTGTCCCATGCGGTAGCCGAGGACCACGTAGGGTCCGAGATGGCCATGAAATTGTGTGATTTCATCTAGTATTTTTTTACTCATAACAATCATCTATTTTTTTCTTATGTATAGCAAAAATCCGACGAGGGTGAGAATAAAAAAGAATGCTGCAGCGACGAAAGCGATGTTTCGCTGTAGTTCAATGCTTTGGAGTTGGTCTTCAAGGGTGGCGATGTCTCCTTGTCGATATTCATATGTTGCGATGCCGTTTTGGAGTTGTTCGACATTGTAGGTGAGGGTGTCTAGATAGCTGTCGGTGTTTGGAACTGCGCCAGGGAAGTTGCTGAAGATGACATGGCTGATGCCTGCTTGTGCGGCGACATTTGCGCCAAATTCGGTGCCGCTTTGCAGATTGTCGATGATGACGGCGACATTGTTTTGTTCTGCTTGCTGGGTGATGTTGAGCATGTCTTGTGTGGAAAGCCCTTCTGGTGGTCCGTAGGTGGTGGTGATGGCTACGCCGAGCCATTCTAAAAGCTCTTGGTACCAGCTGATGCTGATCACATTTACTCCTTGATATCCACTTGCATTGATCTGATCGCGTAGGGTTTGTGCGGTGCTGTTGATTTCTGCAAGGTAGCTGGCTGCGTTTGCGGTAATCGTTGCGTTGTGGTTGGGGAACTGCTTGATCAGCTCATCTCTCAGAAATGTGACGTAGGATTGGGCATGTTGTGGAAGGCTCCATTCTCCGATTTTTCCGGTGGTAATTTGAGGGATGTCGGTTTGTTCTGATGCCTCAAGAATGGAAGTGAGCCAGGGCTCCCATCCAAGGGAGATGATAAGATCTGCTGAGGTAATCATAGTGACATCGCTTGGACAGGTATCAAAATGAGCAGGGCAGGCACCAGCGGGCATGATGTACTCGATGGTTACATTTTCGGTGATAAGCTGAGAGGTGAAATCAGCAAGAAACGAGTTGGTACACACAATAGAAGTGGTTTCTTCTGCTGCAGTTGCTGTCGGCAAGAGGAGACATAAGCTTAAAAAGAGACTGATGAGGATGAACAGTTGTTTCAATCGTGTCACCTTTTCAAATTTCGTAACAACAGGTATTAAAGCCTACTTTAAATCATTTACGGTAACAAAAAATTTAAATTCGTAGCACGACTACGGTGCTGTCGTGTTACCATGCAAAAAGTTTCCCGCTTCGGCGTCTCCATCGAACCACACCTCCTCACCCAATTTGACACCCTCATCAAACAAAAAGGATACCAAAACCGATCAGAAGCCATCCGAGATCTCATACGAGAACATCTCATACAGACCCAAACACACAACCCAGATTCCACCTCCATGGGCACCCTAACTATGATCTATGATCATCACACCGGAAATCTCACCAACAAACTCCTTGACATCCAACACGATCATCACACCGAAATACTCACCACCACCCATATCCATGTTGATCATCACAACTGCCTGGAAGTCCTTATCCTCAAAGGAAAAACCGGAAATATACAGAAACTTGCAGACGAAATCAAAGCACTCAAAGGAATCAAACACGGAGAACTCGTGATAACAAAAAAACAATAAGAAAAAGAATAGGAAATGGTGTTATTTGTTTTCCACTGCACTATTAAGATCCTTGATAAGCTCGTTTAAATCAACACCATGTACACCAGCGATATCTGACACTTTTTCAAAGGATGCCGCAATACAGCCGACACAGCCAATATTATATTTTGTAAACACAACTGCCGTCTCAGGATATTTTTCAATAACATCTCGAATTGTCATATCTTTGGTAATCTTATTTTCGGTCATTGATACAGTACACCTCAGTAATGTACACGCAAATAAAACTTTCACATATAAAGACTTCCCTCCCGTTTAGAAAGAAGAATGTGAGGAGTACCGGACGGTAGGTGCTGGGAGGAGAGGACAAAAAGAGAACTTCACATCATAAGAAGAATTCCGTCCGGCGTTCAAGGATCAAAACCGGATACTGCCAGTATTCTATATAAACACTCAAGTAGGATTATTGAAACTATTGCAGGCGTTCTTCAAGATAGGAGGTGAAAGTATTATGGAAACCGAGCGAGAAAACCCAATGCTTTAGCGTTGGGATGAATCGCCC
>CAZTFR010000055.1:5364-14720 GCA_964612945.1 uncultured Thermoplasmatales archaeon | reverse complement strand
TGTTCTTCTATCTGTAATTTATGGATGATTTAGAAAAAGTGCAAAAGCTTTGTTACTAATTTGATTTAACAGATTTTGAGGTTTTTCAACATCATTTATGTTATCTGTATGTTGCTCAATTAAATCCCCAACAACAGAATAAGCAGTCGTAATCAACAGCATACATATAAAGAAACTGAGTAAGTTTCTATTCATTTTCTGCCCCCAAATACAAATAATATCCTTTAATAAAACGAATGCAATAACAGTATTTAATATATTTGCTTCATATACAACATTAATCTAAAATTATTAAATAATTACTTCATAAAGTTATTAACTTATAGAAAATTAAACGTATTATCGATACCAGCTTAAATCGTTGATATAAAAGAATAAATTGTACTTCAGCCCGCGAATATCTTTTTATATACTATATTGATACCGTCTCCACCAACAAGTAGGAGGTTTCTTTGTGATAAAAGATGTTGACACATTCATGGAACACATAATTGCAAAAAACCATGGAGAAAAAGAGTTTCATCAGGCAGTAAGAGAAGTTGTAGAAAGTTTGTTACCTTATGTAAACAAGAACCCGAAATATCAAAAAGCAAAGATCTTAGAACGTATCGTCGAACCAGAACGAATGATTATGTTTCGTGTCCCTTGGACCGATGATAGTGGAGAAATTCAGATCAACCGAGGTTTTAGAATTCAAATGAATAGCGCTATTGGCCCATATAAAGGTGGTCTTCGGTTTCATCCCAGTGTAAACTTAAGTATCTTGAAATTCTTAGCATTCGAACAGGTATTCAAAAACGCGTTAACCACTCTTCCTATGGGCGGAGGAAAAGGTGGATCTGATTTTGATCCTAAAGGAAAAACCGACAACGAAGTCATGCACTTCTGCCAAAGCTTTATGACCGAATTATACCGTCACATTGGGCCAGATACCGATGTCCCCGCAGGTGACATTGGTGTTGGTGGACGAGAAATTGGATATCTGTTCGGTCAATATCGTAAAATACGAAATCAATTCACCGGAATTCTCACCGGAAAATCATTGAATTGGGGTGGAAGTCTCATCCGTCCGGAGGCAACGGGATACGGGTCAGTCTATTTTGCCCAAGAAATGCTGAAAACAAAAAAGGACACCATCAAAGGGAAAACATGTACCGTATCTGGATCGGGAAATGTTGCCCAATATACCGTTGAAAAACTTAATCAACTCGGTGCAAAAGTTGTCACCCTCTCTGATTCATCAGGTATGATTTATGATCCTCATGGCATTGACCAAAAAAAGCTTGCGTATGTAATGGAGTTAAAAAACATTAAACGAGGGCGCATTAAAGAATACGCAGAAAAATATGGATGTGAATACCTTGCTAATAAACGTCCGTGGGATGTCACCTGTGATTGTGCATTTCCATCAGCAACACAAAATGAGATCAGCAAAAAAGATGCAGAGACACTGATAAAGAACGGCTGCATTTGTGTATCCGAAGGAGCAAACATGCCCACAGAACCAGAGGGTGTCGAGGTATATCAACAGGCGAAAATTCTCTATGGCCCTGGAAAAGCAGCTAATGCCGGTGGGGTATCGACAAGCGGTCTTGAGATGTCACAGAATAGCCAACGCCTCGCATGGAGCCGAGAAGAAGTCGACGAAAAACTTCAGTGGATTATTAAAAACATCCATGAATCATGTGTAAAATATGGAAAAGAAGGAAACTACGTCAACTATGTCAATGGGGCAAATATTGCGGGATTCGTCAAAGTTGCCGACGCCATGTTGGATCAAGGCGTCGTATAAACTACCGCCCTATTTCCCAATCTTCTTCTTTTTTTCTATTCAAAAAGATATTATAGATGAGGTATATTTTTCTGTGCAAGGTCATCTGATATGAACAAGCAAAACAAGTGTGGACCAACCGTAGAAACAAAATCAAGTCCACCAGAACAAATCGATGCCCATTCCTTAATGCCCTTCAAAGTCCGAGAGATACTGTTGGTTTCAAGTCTCTATGATGCCTTTATCATTGAAGAGGAGGGACTTATCTCAGAAATGGTCATTGGTGAATATGGCCGGTTACATCTAAGCTCTCCACCCAGGGTAACACGAGTATCATCAGGCGTAAAAGCATTGACAAATGTAAAGAAATCATCATATGATCTTGTCATCACCATGTCAAAAAATATTGGCATGGATCCTTTTGAATTTGGAAAAAAAATTAAAGCAATCTGTGCAGATCTACCGGTAATTCTTTTATCCACAGAAACAAGCGATCTTTTTGTATCAAAAAAATCAAAGCATACCCATCATATCGATAAAGCCTTTTTTTGGAATGGTGACTCGCGGCTTTTTCTAGCGATTATCAAAAATGTGGAGGACAAAATCAATGCACAGTTTGATACAATAAATGGTAATGTACAGGTGCTCATTGTTCTAGAGGATTCCGTACGAGATTATTCCGCTTTTCTGCCTATCATGTATCAGGAAATCGTTCGGCAAACTGAACGATCAATATCTGAAGATTTAAATGAGATGCAACGTCTTGTCCGCCGGAGAGGAAGACCGAAGATTCTGTTAGCAGAAACCTACGATGAAGCACTCTCAATCTATAAAAAATACAAAGAAAACCTGTTAGGAATTATTTCAGATGTCCGGATCAAACAGTATGGAAAAGAAGACCCCTTCGCGGGATTTAGCTTCATCAAACAGGTACGAAAAGAAAAAGGCCATGTACCAATTCTTGTTCTCTCCTCTGAAGAGGCAAATCAACGAAAAGCAGAAGCATTAGAAGCCTCCTTTCTTTCAAAACATTCTCCCACACTGTTAAAAGATTTTCAAGATTTTCTTCTGGATCATCTCGGTTTTGGTGATTTCGTCTTTTTGCTACCAAAGAATCCTCAAACAGTTCTTACCGGTCAAAACACTATTGACCAGATATCATTAGACGATACAAAAGAAGTAGCACGAGCATCAAATATGATGGAATTCGAACAGCAATTACAAAAAGTACCTATTGAATCTATTATTTTTCATGCCAATCGATATGACTTTTCAAAATGGCTTATGGCTCGAGGTGAAGCAAAACTAGCGATCAAAATCCGCCCACAACATGTCAGCGATTTTGATAAACCTGAAGACCTCCGGGACCATCTTTTAACATCATTTACCGAAACGCGCCGAAAAAAACAATTGGGCGCAATCACCGAATTTTCTCAACAAAAGTTTGATTTTACTGCATCATTTACTCGTATTGGAACCGACTCGTTGGGCGGAAAGGGACGTGGCATCGCATTCCTTCGAGCTCTCCTCGCACGACATAACGTAGAAAAAAAATATCAAAATATTACCGTCACCGTGCCCAGTACTGTTGTGATCGCAACAGATGAGTTTGATCGTTTTATAACAGAAAACCAGCTACATGAATTGTACAAAAAAACAAATCTATCTGATGCAGACATCGCGCAAATCTTTCTTAAAGCCTCATTGTCTGATGAGTTAAAAGAGCAACTCAATAAGCTTTTAGATCACTTCACCAGACCCATTGCCGTACGCTCTTCTGGTCTGTTGGAGGATTCGTTAAATAATCCTTTCGCGGGTCTTTATTCTACCTATATGCTTCCCAACAATCATGAAAACAAAAGAATGAGACGCCAGCAGCTTTATCAGGCTATCAAACTGGTGTATGCTTCCGTATTATACAAAGATGCACGATCCTATATTAAATCAATTTCCTCCAAAGTTGAGGAGGAAAAGATGGCCGTCATCATTCAAGAGGTAGTGGGACGTGAATATAACGAAAGATACTATCCTCATTTTTCCGGCGTTGCGCAATCGTATAACTATTATCCGATTTCTCGGCAAGAACCAGAGGATGGTATAGTCAGTATCGCTCTTGGACTTGGTAAAACAGTAGTAGGAGGAGATCAGGTGTTTCGATTTTGCCCTAAATATCCAGAGATCAACCCTGATTTTTCTACTGCAGAGGGCATCTTTGAAAACTCTCAACGCCATCTCTATGTTCTCAACACAGCTGAAAAAGAATTTAGCTTATCTGAAAATGATGATATAACCCTTAAAAAATTAGATGTTGAAGAGGTAAAAAGTGATGGTACCCTTACTTATCTTTCCAGCAGTTACGATCAGAACGACGGTGTCATCCGTGATGGATTTCTCCAAGATGGAGCACACCTCATTACCTTTGCATCAATTCTAAAATATGAGCTCTTCCCACTTGCATCCCTTCTATCTGATCTTCTCAAAATTGGTCAGGATGCGATGGGCTGCCCCGTGGAAATCGAATTTGCAGGACAGATCAATAACTCCTCTCAACCTCATGCGGCGTTATCAATCCTTCAGATCAGACCACTCCTCGTATCAGATACAACCTGTTCAATCAACTGGAAAGAAAAAATTGATCATGAAAAAATACTACTCTCTTCAAAGGAAGTATTAGGTAACGGTGTCTTTGATAACATAACCAATATCGTTTATGTCGATCCACAGAGCTTTAACTCATCAAAAACAGTAGAAATAGCAGAAGAAGTCGAAAAGATCAATACCCTCTTAGAGCAAAATAATTCCTCGTATCTGTTGATTGGGCCGGGACGATGGGGAACACAGGACCCTTGGTTAGGAATACCGGTACAGTGGCATCAAATTTCAAAAGTAAAAATACTTGTAGAAACTGCCATGCCAAATTTTAATATAAAACCCTCACAAGGGACACATTTTTTTCATAACATCATCTCCAAAGAAATCGGCTATATCAATATCCCTCTCAACCAAAAAGGTAGCTTCATCGACTGGAGTTGGCTAGAACAGATTAAACCAACGCAAAAAATGAACTATATTCGGTACCTGAAACTTAAAAAACCCCTTCGTGCAATGCTTGATGGACGATGCAAACAAGCGATGATTCTTAAAAGCTAAAAGAAATCTCAATCCAATGGAAATATTTTTGATGACACGTTGAGAAAGCGGCCTATAATATATCAGAAAGTATTAAAAAATCTCGTTAATACAGGTATCCAGATACTACAAGGTAGCAGTGATGTGTTTCTATGTATGAAATTCTAGAAAAAAAAACGCTTTCTGAGACCGTTAAACTAATGAAAGTTAAGGCACCACTTGTTGCAAAAAAAGCACAAGCAGGCCAATTCATTATACTACGAATTGATGAACAAGGTGAACGAATACCCCTTACCATCGCAGACTATGATCGAAAAAAAGGGACGATCACCATAATCTTTATGGAAGTTGGTAAGACAACAAAACAGCTTGGTGAAATGAAAAGTGGAGATATGCTACAGAATTTCGCCGGACCTCTTGGGGTTCCCTCTGATATAGAGAAGTATGGCACTGTTGTCATGATCGGCGGTGGTGTTGGTATTGCACCTTTATATCCTATCGTCCGCGAGCTGAAAAAAATTGGAAACCATGTGATCAGCATTCTTGGTGCCCGCAATGAAAAACTTTTGATGCTAGAAGATGAAATAAAGAAATATAGTGATGAATTCTATATAACAACCGATGATGGATCCAAAGGTCAAAAAGGATTTGTCAGCAATGTCTTGCAGAATCTTATTGATGAGGGACGAACCATTAACATGGTTATGGCTATCGGCCCGGTGATTATGATGAAAGTTGTCGCCGATGTCACTAGACCACACAAGATAAAGACTCTCGTCAGTCTGAATCCCATAATGGTCGATGGAACAGGAATGTGTGGTGGCTGCCGAGTCTCTGTTGGTGACGAAACCAAATTTGCCTGCGTCGATGGACCAGAATTTGATGGACACCTCGTGGATTTTGAAAATCTCATGCTTCGCAATCGACGATTTATCTGTGAAGAAGACCATGCATGCAAGTGTGCGGATGCCCCATGAAAGTCAAAAAAGAAAAGCATAAGATGCCTGAGCAAAAAGCAAACGAACGAATCAAAAATTTCAACGAGGTACCATACGGTTATCCACCAGAGGTTGCTATTGAAGAAGCAAAACGATGTCTGCAGTGTAAAAATAAACCCTGTATGAAAGGATGCCCAGTCGAAATTGCTATCCCTGATTTTATTGCCTGTATCGCAGAAGGTGATTTTGACAAAGCAGCTGAAATTTTAAAATCAAAAAATAGTCTTCCCGCCGTCTCCGGTCGTGTCTGTCCCTACGAAGGGCAATGTGAAGGAGAATGCACACTGAAAAAGATTGGAGAACCCGTCGCAATCGGACGGCTCGAACGATTTATCGCCGATTACGAACGAAACAAAGGAGCAAAGATTCCAAAAAAGGCACAACGAACCGGGAAAAAAGTCGCCATTGTAGGTGCCGGACCCGCAGGCTTAACCTGCGCAGGAGATCTTGCCAAAATGGGACATCACGTAACGGTTTTTGAAGCGCTCCATGCACCAGGGGGCGTGCTCATGTATGGCATTCCAGAATTCAGACTACCAAAAGATATCGTAAACGCCGAAGTCGACTACATTAAAAAACTTGGAGTCGAGATACATTACGATGTCGTCGTCGGAAAAACAATCACTGTTGATGAACTCTTCGAAGACTATGATGCAGTCTTTATCGGAACCGGAGCCGGACTCCCCCGATGGCTGCGCATACCTGGAGAAAATCTCGATGGTGTCTACTCAGCAAATGAGTTTCTCACCAGAGTCAACATGATGAAAGCCTACCGTTTCCCTGACTATGATACACCAATAAAAATTGGAAAAACTGTTGCAACCTTCGGGGCAGGAAATGTTGCCATGGACTGTGCACGAACCGCACTCAGACTAGGAGCGGAAAAATCCTATATCATCTACCGACGATCTGAAAAAGAAATGCCCGCACGAGATGAAGAAATCGAACACGCCAAAGAAGAAGGCGTTATCTTCAAACTCCTCACTAACCCTATCGCATTTCATGGAGATGACAAAGGACTTCTCAAGGACGTCGAATGCATCGAAATGAAACTTGGAGAACCAGATGATTCAGGACGACGACGACCTATCCCCATAGAAGGATCAAACTTCACCCTCTCCATTGACACCGCATTAATCGCTATCGGACAAAGCCCCAACCCACTAGTCCCCCAGACCGTCAAAAATTTAGAAGTGGAAAAATGGGGAAACATAAAAACCGACGAAGAAGGACATACCAACATCCCCGGACTTTTTGCCGGTGGTGATATCGCAACTGGTGCGGCAACGGTCATTCTTGCCATGGGTGCCGGAAAGAAAGCAGCACGGGCAATCGACAAATATCTAAAAACAAAGACCTAAAAAACCATTCACTTCTGTTTTGAAAAGCGGCTAAACTTAAACTCACATTGATACTGAATTTGAGAGCCGATAAAATACCCCACGATAAGATACACAATCAATAGTACATACACCACCACATCCATTGTTTTTCCAATCACAATTGAATACCCAAGAATTGCCGAAAACGTTACATCTAATAAAATCGTCCGCCGATGATCAACAGGTTTTTCATACCGAGCAAAACGATACAACACATATAGCTGAGAGGGAACACCATAGACAAGCAAAAAGATAAGATAATACAGATTAGAAAACACAAAATACGTCAAAAAACAACAAACCAAAAAACTAACTTTAAGAACAACGCCGTATAAAAAATATGGATGGAAAACACCAAGTCTCATATTATTTTTTACACCGGTAAGTACCGCAAAACTCCGCACGCCTACACTACAATCCGCATCGACATCCTTCAAACCATTTTCCCACTGTGCAAATGCAGTTGCAGCAAACGTGACCACACCCAACCAGATCCAAGTATATATGGTTGGCATTCCATCTACCGCAAATACACCTAAAAGAATAAAAAAACCGTACGAGACAGAAAATGAAAAATCATACGAAAACGGGTAGCGTTTTCCCGTCCATCCATACCATAACAACCAGGTATAGGCAGGGAAAAAACACAGCAGTGTAAATATCACTGATACATTACTGTTGAACAAAAACAAGCCAAGGACAAGCAGAATACATAGTATTGTTGCGGCATACACAAATCTCA
Organism: uncultured Thermoplasmatales archaeon; assembly: GCA_964612945.1. GTDB lineage: Archaea > Thermoplasmatota > E2 > DHVEG-1 > DHVEG-1 > CAZTFR01. The sequence goes on along the minus strand of CAZTFR010000055.1, from coordinate 6,698 downwards.
TTGCTTCCTTTTTTGATAAAATACCCACTGAAACGGGATTACGTGATGGAACATAGGTATGCGAATCAAGGGCGATATCTCCAAGAGCTATGTAGGTGTTTAACGCCATATGAGAAAAAATAGAGAGCACGGTAAAATATACAATATGATACCATTCTATAGGTGCCGTAGAAGTTATGGCACCTACGATTGCAATAGACGCAGTCGTAGTAATCCCTTGTGTTCGACCAATATCTGCAAAGGCTCGCAGTTTTGTAAACATGACTAAAACAAAAAATCCTCAGCCATTATAAAAAAGTATAGGATGCATAAGGCCGATGGGTTTTTATGGGAAAGTAGATTTACTCATAGGTGGCATGCTGCGGGAATACCTTGAAATTAGTCGTCTATTTAATATGGGTTTGACTGGTGTTGCACCGGTTCTTGGAGCATTAGCAATGTGGGATGTGGGACGCACTTCTCTTATCGAGATTGCCGTTTTATTTATCATCGGCTGTTTATCTCATGTATATGGTTTTGTTCTTAATGATATCATGGATGTTGGAGTCGATAAGCTATCCTCCGAACTTATGGCCCGTCCTCTTGTCAGTGGTACTATCACTGTAAAAAAAGCAGCATTTTTTGCGATTTCTTGTATGATTCTATCTTGGATCCTCTGCTTACTGTTTTATAAGCAGTTTGCCAATTTTGTTATTTTGATTTCTATTCTTGTTTTGGCCTATGTACTTGCGACCGTCTATGACATTGCCAGTAAGAGATATCCTGGTATGGATATCTTTGTGTCAGGTGCTGTGTTTTTCTTAATTATTTTTGGTGCATACACCGTTGGTGCACCTACCACGCTTGCCTGGATTGTTGCCTTTGTGGGTGCCTTGCAGGTATTATTTATGAATATGATCAATGGCGCAATTAAAGATGTTGATCATGATACAATTGGGCAAGCAAATACGATTGCAATTCGATTAGGTGCTCGTATTCAGGATGACGAAGTTTCGCTGCCTGTCTTTTTTAAGGGATTAGGATACCTCATCGAAATTGCTCGGAGTGCATTGATTTTTATACCATTTGTGTTTCTCAGTTTGCCTTATCAGTTATGGCAGATTGCCCTGCTTGTCCTTTTAACAGTTCTGACGTTTTTCTCTATTTATAAGTTATTTTCAATTCGCCAGTTTGATCGGAACCAAATTAGAAAATATATTGGTATTATTGTGATTTTTATGTATGCTACTACGCCGGTGATGCTAAGTTCGTTACATCCCTTTATTTTGTTGGTAGCCTTTGTTCCCCCATTATGGTTTATTTTGAGCAATATTGTGCTGCATAAGACGTTGCTT
>CAZTFR010000055.1:0-5354 GCA_964612945.1 uncultured Thermoplasmatales archaeon | reverse complement strand
GTAAGCATTTTTTTAGGGTTGTAGGGGTTGGTGAAGTGATGCATTGATACTGACAGAGATGGTGCGTGTGGAGGTGGCACCATACGCATCTGCAACGGTGAGTCGTGCATAGTAGTTTCCCGGTGTTTGAAAGGTGTGAATAAAGGTCTGTTGTTCTGAATGTGCACCGTCCTGTATCCGCCATTGATAGGTGATGTTATCGTGATCGGGGTCGCTTGCATGGCTGATAAACATGACAGTGGGAGAGGACATCCGGTCGTAGTATTCGACGCGACATTCATGAATGAATGGAGGGCGGTTGGGGGTTTGTTCTTTTGGTTGTTCGGTTGCGCTTTGATCAAGACAACCGGTGAGATTTGTTGTGATAAGAAATATTATGATAAAGATGATGTAGATAGCCTTTATTTTATTCCCCTCCTCATTTATTTTTTAATGGTACGATCATTCATTCTGTGCAGTTTTATTTTTCTTTGATTTGTTGTTTTTTTATCTGCTGCCATTCAATGGTCTCGTCGAAGGGTTCGTATTGTTGATGGCAATTAGGGCAGGTGATGACAGCTTCATCACGTCGGCGGATCCATCGGTGTCCACAGAATGGACAGTTTTCTTTTTTCATGTCGGGAACACCATCATTTCTTTGGAACGCATAACCCCCCATTCATGAGTAGTTGGTTTTATTTTATTAAACCTTCGATTCAACGGAGGAAATGACGGGGTCATTTGGCTTCTTTTTTTTTGCTGCTTGTATAAGTCCATCAAAGAGTGGTGATGGCTTCATAGGACGTGATTTAAACTCAGGGTGTGCTTGGGTGGCTACAAAGTAGGGATGATCAGGCAATTCCATGAATTCCATGAGAATACCATCAGGTGATCTTCCTGAAAAGATTAGGCCGTTTGATTCGAGAATCTCTACATAATCGGGGTTCACTTCGTATCGATGGCGATGTCTCTCATGCACGGTGAGTTTTCCATACAGTTTGTGAACACGGGATCCTCTTTTGAGATGAGCAGGATATGATCCAAGACGCATGGTTGCGCCATAGCGAGAGTCTCGCAGGATGTTAACTTGTTCAGGGATGAAATCTATGACTGGACGGGGTGTTTTTTTGTCCACCTCGGTAGAGTGTGCTTCGTTCAAACCGCAGACATTTCGAGCGTATTCAACGACGGCAAGTTGCATGCCAAGGCAGAGTCCAAGATAGGGGATGTTGTGGATGCGGGCATAATTGATGGTGGCAATTTTTCCTTCGATTCCGGAAAGCCCAAATCCGCCGGGCACAATGATACCATCAAGTAGATGTAATTCTTCCAGTCGTTCCGGATGTTTTTCAAAGTCTTTTGAGTCAATCCATTCGATCTCGGGAACAAGATTATGCTGCCAGGCTGCATGTTTTACTGCTTCAATAACAGAGATATATGAATCAGAGAGATTGAAATCGCCGATGTCAAAATATTTGCCGACAATACCGATACGAACGGGATTTTTCAGCTTCTGTATTTTTTTCAGATACTTCTGCCATGCCTCTAAATCATGCTCGCCTTTACGCAGTCCCAGTTTTTTAAGAATTTTCCGACAGAGCTCTTGTTCCTCAAAAAGAAGGCTTACCGCATAGACATTTTCTACGTTTGAATCTGAGATGACATCATCGAGATGAACATTACAAAACATGGCGATTTTTTCCTTTCGAACATCATCAAGGGGATCTTCATTACGGGTAATGATAAAATCGGGTTGGATTCCTATCTCGCGAAGCTTTTTTACGGAGTGTTGTGTGGGTTTAGTTTTGGCTTCTCCAAGACTGGAGATAACTGGCACATAGGTGACATGAATGAAAATAACTTTTTCTCCCTCAAGTTTCATCTGACGAATGGCTTCCAAAAAGAGTACGTTTTCATAATCACCAACGGTTCCTCCTATTTCTACAAGAATAAAATCATATTTTGCATCCTCAGTAGGCCTTTTGATTCGCCGTTTGATTTCATCAGTGACATGCGGAATGGGTTGTACGGTTTTTCCCAGATACTTTCCCATACGTTCTTTTTCTATTACTGCACCATACACTTGCCCCGTGGTTATATTATGATACTTCGGTATAGTAATATCTAAAAACCGTTCGTAATGACCAAGATCTTGGTCGATTTCACCACCATCATCGGTCACCCATACTTCACCATGCTCGGTGGGTCTAAGAGTCCCTGCATCACAGTTAATGTAAGGATCAATTTTCATTGCAGTAATTTTATAGTTATGAAGACGGAGTATTTTACCGATAGAAGCAGTGGTGATACCCTTCCCTAATCCAGATACCACTCCACCTGTGATAATAATATAATTAACCATCCCAATCAACAGGGAAGGTGAATAGGCAGGGGGATTAAAAACGTTTACTATATTAAAAACGAAAAAAAATTAAAGAAATTCCACTAACAATCAACTTTCAAGCAATGCATAAAAGACAATACCAGTCCCAAACCAGGTAATAAAAAGGACAAAATACCAGGCGTTTTCGATAACGAGGACAACACCAAGTAGGAGAGCAAGAAGTGGTAAGAGGATTAACAGAAATAATTGTAGGAATCTACCTGTTTGTTCAGTTATATTCAGCTCCATGGCTACTTGCACCCATTCATTAAGGTTGAAAATGCGTAATATCGAAATGTTATATAAGGTTATCCAGTAAAAAGTCATAGAGTTTTTTTCAAAAGAAACACCAATTGACTGTCTTTTCATGGGGAAAGCTGTGAAAGCTTGCCAAGAGACGATCCATCTAAAAGATAGCATTCAGCTTCATCAAGATTGAGAAGCTTTCCAAATGGTCCTAACAGAGGATCTTTATTCACAGCAATACCCCCGCAGAGGGGATGAAATGCAGGCATCACAATAATAGTTGGATTGGTATGTTTTGGATAGCGATGTTGCATTCGTGTAGGATCAGCCGTTCCCTTGATCCAACAGGGCTCATAGCTATGATAGCCAAGTCTATCTGTAAGACGAACCGTAGGGTGCGTATGCGCGGTAACAAGATAGTTTGTTTGGAACAGTTCAGATTTTGGCCATCGATGCCCATGCACAAACCCGATATTATGAAAGACAAACCCGTCAGAAGGATGTAAAAGAACGCTTTTGGGTACTATTTTTGAAATATTACCATCATGGTTGCCAGGAAGAATATGAATAGTAGCATTGGTTTCAAGGGCTTCAAGAAGCTTTCGAACATCGATACGTTCCTGGATGCTCACCGTGGGAATAGTATGTTTAATATCACCAAGAAGAAAGACGTCAGAGATATTATGGCTTTTCATTAGCGAAACAAGACGTGAGGTTAACAGATGAGTCTGCGAGGGTGTCTGCAGCCCGAGTTCTCTAAATTCTCGTTCGATACCAATATGCAGATCAGCAACTACCAAGGTGTGAATCTCGTTGATAAGCAACACTGCTTCGTTGATGAGGGGTTGCACATTTTGTGTATTCATAGCCTATCACAGGGGAAAAAACATAGCAGGATTAAGAAATAAAAACAGAAGATTGAGAATCAGAGTAACATAGAACGAGGCAAAAAACCAGATTGAAAAAAGAGCAATTCCTTTACCAAGATGTTTTCCTTTTCGTCCAAATCCAAAATACAACAACACCGAATCAATACACAGTTTCAGAGGAAATGCAAAAAACAAGTACCCTAACGACCAGATGGAAAGCTGCAGAGAAATAAAAAGAAGAAAAACAAGAGAAAAACCTTGTCCAAATAAAGCATCGAGAGCGCTATAACCGAATTTGAAACTTATTTCGCGATCTACAAGCACAAAAACAATGAGAATAGCACAAATGTGAAACACTAGAGCATAGTATTTCAATTTTTGATCCATAGCTTCATTGTTTTCTCTTTTAAGATAAAACTTTACAAGAATAAAGGCAGCAATTCCAATAATCCATAAAAATATGGGAACAAAAGGCACCGAAAATCCATCCTCAGATTCTTTCGCCTGAATGCTATAGAAATGATCCCCAAGAAAAACAAGTTTTGCGTCTCCTTTGACGGTACTTGTTCCAGAGGAAGGAAACAGCTGAATTGAAAGCTGTGATCCCCGGGTGAACCCAAGTTTGGTGAATTGTTGAAGAGAGTCATCAATTACAAAGTTATCTGAGGTCTCTATCAACAGCATCCCGCCATTGATAATGGATTCTGCAGCAGTGACAAAAGAGGAAAACCCTTGAATCATCGACGAAATATCAGGAATGTCTCCAAAACCCTCCGCAACTGATGTAACCTTGTCAATAAGCATCTGAATATCAACCGCTTCGTTAGGCGCAGCAGTGACTTGAAGCTTTAATGTCTCCGAATTGTTCACCAAGGGATAAAGATACATTGATGATCGTTGAGTAACAAGATATTGCTCATCTTCGATAAGAAGTAAGGTATCTGCAAATGAAGACTCCCACAGTGTCGTTCCACCTGGATCAGTAATCTGCATCTTACCCTCCTGATCATACTGCAGTACCGCAGAGAGTTCTCCTTGAAATCTTGCAGTGTTTTTAGTGGTTGAAAGAAGAATTAAAAAACGTGATGATATATTTTGAAGCTGGATGGGATACGTTGTTGCTATGGCGTACTCAAAGGTAACATCAATTGATATAGTACCCTGGTCAGATCCAAGTAAAAACAAACCATTTTGTAAGGTGATATCAACATCAGTAAATTGGGTAAGGTTAGTCAGATCAACATAATCTTGATAGCTGTCAAGATTCAGAGTTTCCCTATCAATGAGGGTTACTCGATCGATGTCATTGAGCACCGTTGATCCAAGAAGAGGAAACACTGAGACATTATTTATATAAGGATTTTCGGGGAGCATATCAAGTGGATAGCCTTGAAAGTCACCTGAAACATCAACGGTTCCAATAAATAAAGACTGAGTGGAAGGAAGAATGGTACCTTCTATATGGGAAGTGGGCGACAGGAGTTGAGCAGAAGTACTAGTGGCGAAAAGAAACAGAGTGAAACAGAGAAAAACTATTGTTTTTTTCATTGTGTATTTGTGATGAGCAACAATCTTATAAATAATTTTGTAAGACCGAGGGTATTTCTTCGATGATATCAGAGGCTATCATTCCGTAGGATTTTTTTCCAAACACCTGGTTTCCCGCTTGACCGTTCAGAAACGCAGCTATACGTACCGCATTATAGGGTTCTACCTTTTTTGCAAGAAGACAGCCAATAATCCCACTGAGCACATCTCCAGTTCCTCCGACAGTCATGGCTTCATTATGAATGGTGTTTTGTTTTGTTTGTGTTCCATTGGAGAGAATGTCAACGGGGCCTTTCACAAAAAGGGTAACACCGATCTTGCGGGCCCAG
>CAZTFR010000054.1:0-14960 GCA_964612945.1 uncultured Thermoplasmatales archaeon | reverse complement strand
ACTCGGTGTAATCGTCAGGTTGAATTGATGAATCTGAAAAATTATACTTGGCAACTTCAATGATTTCCCCGTCGATAAATATCTGATGGGTTTCATTGGTGGTTGCCAGTTTTTTTCCACCAATATTTTTCAGATAAAATACATAGTCTGCATCAACTGCTGGAATGTTATCAGGATCATTGATAATACAAAATTCAGTGTCCAGTTGTTCCTGCATTCGATCAGCTCTCTCAGATAAAGAAGAGCTGATATCCATGGTGACGGCTATAAAAATGCCTGAGACACCTCCTGCAACGATCACTGCGGCGATAAAGAAGATGATGTGTGCACCAGTTAAACTAAACCCCATAGCTCCTCCTTAGATAATATAATCATAATAATCTGCAACTCCATTGCCTGTTACTACTTTTGCCCGCATTGGACCATCTCCAGGGAGATTTGAAACGTTAAAATATGTGGTTTTCTCTGGGTAAAGATAGGTATCTGAACAGGTAAAGATACGGATAGTTCCATTTATAAGAACGTTACAGTCTACAATTTCAAGCGTGTAACTCCCACTGTTTTCCACTTGGATACTATGATTATAGTTGAGTCCGTATGCCGAGACCCCAACTGTAGCAATGGTGAGATCTGTGTGTACCTGCTCAACATTGCGATCGACCATATCCCCATAGGATTGCTTATAGTCCGTCACTGCTGGAAGAAAACTTCCGGTAAAAATTCCAAAGGCTATAACCATAGATACTGCAAGAATGCTAAATCCTGCAACAAGTGAAAATCCCATTAGTATCTCACCTCTCCTCTTAGACAGTTCATGCTATCCCAATCCCCTCTTGTAACGAGTAGTGATTTTTTTTTACTGGACGGTTAATGTGAAAGATAAATGTATTTAATCAAACTGGTACTCATCAATTGTTTTACCAAGTTTATCAATTTCTCGGTCAATACGCCAGAGAAATCGTTCATCAAGCTGAACTCCTTTTAATTTCTGGATATATAGCAACGATTGAATATGTTGTTTTGTTGAAAGATTTGATGGTTCTGTATGAGCTTGCTTTTCGGTGATTCCTTTTGAATAGCGAATGAGATCCAATCGGACGTCATCGGAGATCCAGTCGATGTCGACATAGTAATCAAGAACCTCAGGGAGCTGTTTTAAGCCAAGACGGTTGACAAGATATTGAAGCCACTTCATGACAATGACAATGCTTTCAGGATCATTTGGAATGCCCTCTAAGGGCTGCATGGATTCAAATAAATCGCTGCTGGTTTTTATATCTTTACTGTGAACAAGTCGATTACTTATACCTCGAATGGATTGAAGTTGATTTTTCTCAAGACAAGAAATTTTCTTTTTAAGCTCATTGACTGATTGAGCAAGGGTTTGCATGTCTTGTGCGTTCGTTTCTGATGGCGAATTTTGTATCGGGTCCGATGATATATCTTTTTTTTGTTGTGACGTTGGTGAGGCAAGAGCTTGTTCGATTCGGTTAATTAATTGATAAAATTGTTCTTTTGTTAATTGAATGTCATACTCCCGTATCTTATTTCCTAATTTTTCTACGATTCGTTGTGGTAATCGATTCTGTTGGATAATCGTGGCGATTTCTTCGTTTAAATTAAAACTGTTGTAATTCTGAACTGGGTTATCGGTATTTTCTCCCACGAGTATCATCCACCTTTATTATTTTCTGTATCATGTATCATTTATTTTAAGGTTAGTAAAAGTTCATTTAATAAATTATCAATGGTTTGCTCTGACGTATATGCCGCAAGGCTATTTTCAAGAAGACTATCGATTTGTTGATCAGATAATGAACTTATGTCGTCTCCGTGTGTGAATTCTTCAGAGATTGGTGTTTTCGCTGTAGTTTGCTTTTGAGCTATTTGGTTTTGTGTTTCTTGTATTGATGGTTCTGAAAGTTTTTGTCCAATGATGGGTTCTTGAATACTCGGAGCTTCTTGTTGTTCGTCGGTTTCTTTTTTTTGGGATCGATCGGATAGTGCAGATACATCTTGATCTGATGAATGGGCTTCTTTTTGAGGCTCTTCTCCGGTGTTTTCTTCCTCAGCATTTTGCTTTTCTGTTTTGTCTGTGTCATCAGGTTTTTCCGGTACCTCCGTTTTCTTTTCCCCTTCCTTTGGAGGCTGTTCTATGGGTTGTTTTTGCGTCTGAGATAGCTTCTTATCTGCAATAGAACTTGGATTTACTGATCCTGATTCCATTTCGCCAAGACGATTTTCCATATCATCAAATCTCTGGGTGAAATGTTCTAACGCCTCAATACGTTTTTTTGTCACCTTGGAAAGTCCAACAAAAGGGTTCATTTGCTCAGAGACAATCTCATACAAACTAACGAGATCGTCAAGATCTTTGGTTAACAAATCAACTTTTTCAACAATTTTTCCGATATCTTCCTGATTTTTTTTGATTTCAAAATCAAAATCTTTTATGGTCTGAAGCATATTGCGTCTTTGTTCAAGATCGCCGAGGTCCTCTGATGTTTCCTCATTTTTCTTCAGATTTAATTTCTCCTTTTTTGGTTGTGGATCTGCAGATTTCTTTGGTTCTTCTAGTTCCTCGTTCTTTTTTTGTGCAGGTTCATCGGTTTCTCTTTTTTCAACCTCAATTTCTCTCTCCTCTTTCTTTTCTCCTGATGAGTCGTCTTCTTTCACCTTTATAACTGTACGGAGATTGTCAACATCTTTCTTTTTTTGTTGACTCCCCTCCTCTTCTCTTTTTTCAACCTCGATCTTTTTTGATTCATCCTTAGGATTAGATTCAGATTCTTCAGAAGTTGCTGGAGATTCCTCCTTCCCTAGTTTGAGCTTTATCTCAACCCCTCCATATCACCAGGTTTCTTGTTAGATCCCACATAAACAACTAAATTCTATTATTTATACTTTTACTAATAACTTCATCTGGAGAAAAGACTATGCGTCTGATAAATATTTTTTTTTTTTAATTCTGAACATTTAAATACCATAAACGAGATTCAATCATAGGAGGGGCAGCACTAGTGTGGGGAAACAAACACTCATTACCACAGCGGTAAGTCTTATTTGTATTACTCTGTGTACAACCAGTTTTTTCTTTTCCTTTGGTGGCCTAGCTGAAATGCCACAACTTGTTGATTCACAGGTTGCAACATTGCTTTCTTCAAAAATAGCCGATCTCTATCATAAAAAACCACCTCAACCGGTTACAAAAACATGGTGGAATGCTAATTGGACAAAAAGTGAACGCATCACCATTGATCATCTACAGGTTGAAGGGGATCTTACAGATTTTCCCGTTCTAATCTGGGTGGCATCTGATGATCTCAAACAGGCCCAAACAGATGGCGATGATTTTGTGTTTGTACAAGATGATAATGAAACGGTGCTGCATCATGAAATTGAACGGTTCAACTCCACCTCTGGAGAATTACTATGTTGGGTAAATATTCCCTTTCTCTCCAGCTCAGAGGATACAATTTTCTATATTTATTTTGGAAACGAAAACTGTGAAAATCAACAACAGATCAGTGCAACCTGGAACCAAGACTATCTCGGTGTCTATCACATGAATCAACCAAATAGTACCTTGTTTGATTCAGCAGAGACACAAAATGCGACAAGCTATGAAGACCCTGGGCCCCATTATCAGCAACCCGGAAAAATCGGCTATAGTGCTTTTTTTGGAGGGTATAACGGCGGGGGCTACTTTCTTTTTAATAATGATGCGTATAAATTCAATAACGAATCGGTAACCATTGAAGCATGGGCATATTTTGATAAGAATAAAAACTCGGATGATACTCTACTCTATTTAGGTAGAAGCTCATTATACTGGCCGCCTTGGCCACGTTTGAGTTTAAGAAAATTGAAAAAAACTGACAACGAAGGCCGATTATTCTTTCAATGTGGAAATTCTATTGAACATTCCACCTCTGTACTTAGCAATCAGAATGGTTCACTTCTTCTTGACCAGTGGCTCTATATCGTTGGAGTAATAGATTACTTAGGAAATAGGACCGTACTTTATATCAATGGTGTTCAGCAAAATCAAACTAACGATACGGTACCTTATAATCTTCGTAAAGCAGATCTTCATTTCAAATCTGCGATGGCGTATGATGGAATGGGATCAGAAAATAATTGGAACTATCTTGGAGGTAATCTTGATGAAATACGAATCTCTCAGACCGCACGCACCGATGCATGGATTCAAACAAGCTACAACAATATGAATGATCCTCAAGGCTTCTGCATCTATGGCAAAGGATACACAATGAGTACCCGTGTGGATGGACACGGCACTATTCAAAAAACTCCCAATCGCAGTACCTATGCAGAAAACACGGTTGTAGAACTTCATGCACTACCAGAAGAGGGATGGATTTTTGAATTCTGGACCGGCGATCTCACTGGATCACAAAATCCTGATACAATTACAATGAATGATAATAAGCTTATTATCGCCCATTTCCTGGATATCACTCCACCACACATCACAAATGTCATAGCAGAACCAACAAGCACACAACAAGGAAACACTGTCAATATAACAGGAAAAGTGACCGACAATCATCATATCACTGAAGTAAAAACAATCATCACCTACCCGGATGAAACGACAAAAAATGCAACCATGACGCTGCATGAAAACGGGCAGTATTATAGCAATCTAACCTACAATCAAACAGGAACCTATAGCTATTATATCTGGGCAAATGATCGAACGGGCAACCAAAACACCTCTGCAACCAATCACTTTACCATCACCAGAAATCCACTTTTTAATGATCCACCATCACAACCGACTAATGAACAACCAGAAAATAACGCCGAGTATCACACTGTGTACAATGTTACTCTAAGCGTCAATGTGTCTGATCCAGATGAAGATGTACTGAATGTGACCTTCTACTGGGCAAATCAGACACCTATCGCAACAGTTGAAGCAATTTCAACGAACTCAACAGCGAGTATTTATCTGCCCGAGTATCTTGAAGTAGATTGGCTTAATCACGGAGCAAATTACAGTTGGTACGTCACTATTTCGGATAACAGCACAACAACCAACAGCTCAATCTATACGTTTTCTACATCAAAAGCCTGGGATGTCAATGAAGATCGAACCGTCAACTATCTTGATATGAGTGCGGTATCAAGCAGATATGGCGAGTCTGTCACCCCTGGATCAATCGGTGCAGATATCAACAATGATGGCAAAATCAACTATCTTGACGTCTCTGCACTTTCCGCACATTATGGAGAAACCTATTAAAACGTGATAGAAATGAAAAGAAGAATAGAACCATTCATCCTCTGCATTCTCTGCATTGTATCATCAATGGTAACATTTGCTATTGGAACTGAAACAACATCACAAAACACCATGGGTTACTCACCAGCTCATAAGACTGTTACCATTGGAGACTCCTTCCGGTATGATATCTATGGAGACATATGTTTAGAAATAGACACCATTGCAGCAGATAATATAACCTATTTACCCTCAGGGGTTATTAATTATACTTCATGCTCAAAAGGATCACTATTTGATGACCTCTATCAAACCTCATTTCAACAACCCCGGCCTTCAACTATTAATAACAAACAAGGGTGGTGTAAACCCTTTGTATGGTCTGTAGATAATGAAGGTATAGTCAACAACACGAATAGAACTGCGTTTAATATAACCTGGAATGCTCGTGGTGTTGGAAGAGCTACTTTCACCATAACTCAAGGGGGCACAGCACGAGCTGGAAAAGATCTAGTAACCGTTAAAAAGACAGGAACCGTCTCTGTTCATCCCCAGAAACCTCAGGATTTACAATCCAAACCACATAGTTCAGACAGTATTCAACTCACCTGGACGAAAGGCACAGGAGCGGAACGAACCGTTGTTCGTGGCAGTCAAATAGAGTATCCTACCTCAGTTAATGCAGGAAAATTGATATACAATGACTCGAAATCCTCATGTACTCATACGATATCTAAGGGAGAGACATGGTTCTACTCTGCTTGGAGTATCGCACAAAATCTTACCAGCGTCCACTACGCGAGTACAACAGCATCCCTACAGAATAACCCGCCATTCTATTCATCAGAAACTCCTGGAAACCAATCAAAAAAGATACCGATATCTCTTGACGTTCTCTCTATTGATATAGAGGATTATGATGGAGATGACTTTGATTGGAGTATCACAACAAATCCGGATATTGGGAATAGTTCTGGTTTTGATCAAACGAATGGAACAAAAACGTGTTCTATCTCCAATCTAGCCGATGATACAATCTATACTTGGTATGTTCAAACAACCGATGGATATACCTGGAAAAACAACTCCTACTATTTTACAACCGAATCTTCCACAAACCACCATCCCGATGCCCCAAATAGTCCTTCTCCTACACATAATTCAAATAGTATATCACTCGCACCACCACTTTCAGTTGATGTCTTTGATTCAGATGGGGATGATCTAACGGTTTCTTTTTATGATGCAAGTGATGATAATGTAATTGGTACTGATACGGTGACTAGTGGATCAGGTACTGCTTCAGTTTTCTGGAGCAATGCAAATCAGTATTCTACTACCTATTCATGGTATGTAAAATCTGATGATGGAGCCGCTACAAGTCAATCGGATACTTGGCAATTTACAACTATTACAGAACCAGAAAATCATCCACCAACATTGTCACCAGAATCTCCAGCAGATCAATCAACAGATGTGCCAATAACTACTAATTCTTTATCTGTAGATATCCAAGATATAGATGGAGATAGAATCAACTGGACGATTGAATCAGAATCAAATATTGGAAGCAATCAGGGTACCGATGACGGTTCTGGCATAAAAACTTGCACTATTTCAGGTCTTAACTATGCTACCACCTACAGGTGGTATGTCAATGCGACAGATGGAAGAGACTGGACAAATCAAACCTACCGTTTCACCACAGAAAATACCCCAGAAACCCCCTCAGGTGATACTCCCGGAAACCCCGGTGAGCAACCTCCTCCTTCGCAAGATACTCAAATACCCTCAGAGCAACCACCTGTTGCAGATGCAGGTGAATCCTACATGGGATTTGTTCATCAACTGATTATTTTTGATGCATCAAACAGTAGCACATCAAGTGATAGCATTGATATAATCTCCTATTTCTGGGATTTTGATGATGGCAGTAATGACACAGGAAAAATTGCTAGCCATGTTTACACCCAGCCAGGCATCTATGAAATCACCCTTACCGTCACCGATGAAAACGAACTTCAAGACACAGATACCGCCCTTGTGGATATCAGAAAGCCAAATACTCCACCAACTCAACCATACATTACAATACCGGCCCGCCCTGCAATAAAAGACACATCCTATGCGATCTCTGTTCGCTCAACTGACCCAGACAACGACACTATACGATACATCTTTGACTGGGGTGATGAAAGCTTTAACACCATCACCACATACACCCAACAAAACACCACGATCAACGAAACACATCAATGGAACAACATCGGCGTCTACAAAATACGGGTCTATGCAGAGGACACCTACGGCGCGCAATCATCAATCTCTGAGGATCTCATTCTCATTGATGTATACGTCCATTTCATCAATGATGTCATTTCCGGCTATCTTATCGATTATGATCAAAACACCATCTACAATGTCTTTTATAACAACGCCACAGGCAACCAAACCACCGTAGAACACCAACCCACACAGAACACCTACCTCATTGATAGCAACGCAGACAATAAGTGGGACTACATCTATGATCCCACCACAAGAGTACTCACCGAATATCATCCGCCAGCCTCTACTCAATCCTACATACTTCCATTGCCCATGCTTGCTATCATCGCTATTGCCATACTTGTCATCGCGGTGATCATCTACTTCTACAAAAAAGGAGCATTTTAAAAAAAATATCACGGATAGTAGAAAAAGAAAAGATATTAAAACAAATAAGTAATTGAGCACTCAACACATACCGGTACAAGTACAAAGAAATGAGATTTCTACCCAGGTTGAGGAGATGAATCAAAAACACACCACGGCAACAGGCACAAACACCTCACTTGTTCTTGGTGTCAACACCCGCGGGGAAATTGTCCAATTCAACCACACATGCGAACAACTCACCGGCTATACACGAACCCAGGTGTTATATAAAAAAATAGACGAATGCCTCATCCCCAAGGACTATCAAAACCAATGGAAAAACATATTTAACGTCCTTTTACAGACAAAAAAACATGACGAGTTCACCCTGCCAATTCGTTTAAAAAACAACACCAGTATACCAGTTAAATGGAGCAATCTTCCCATAGAAACAAAACAAAACACCATCAAAAACATCTGCTTCATCGGAACGATCCCACACCCCAACAAACAAACCACCGCCACACAAAAACACACCGCTCTACCAAAAAAAATACTTTCAGACCCACTACACAAAATAGTACATATAAAAGAAGAAATCACCCCCAAACCGTCCAAAAAAGTACAAATCAGAAAAAAACAAAAAAGAACGTCACCGAAACCAGAATCCGCTAGAAAATCATTCCCCAAACAGAAACAGTATCAAAAACAAGTACTTGATCTTGAAAAAAAATACTTACAACTCACAGAAAAACTAAACGAATTAGAAAAAAAAGACAGAAAACTTGAAAGAAAAAATAAAATCCTTGAAAAAAACATCCAACATCTCAAACACCAACAAAGCCCCACTTTTCCTCTGAAAAAGAAAAACTCTGAAACATCCAATCAAAAAAATATATCATCGCTTACACCACTGAAATCAAGGGGAATAATACAAAAACTTCTTGATCCCTTCGGCTTGAAAACAAAAAAAACGACACTCTATACACAGCTACAACAACTAGAAAAACGAAAACAACACCTCGATGAAATTGAAAAAAAGCTTGCCCAAAAACAATACACGCTAAATAAGAAGATACAGGATTTCTCACTCTGGAAAGAAAAACTGCTCACGCTTGAAAAAGAAATTGAACGACGCCGGTCGGTTCTCGTAGAACAAGAAAAAAAATACAGAAATAACACTTCTCTACCTTCTTCAGAACTATCACAAAATGATAGGCAGAATGACAATGAGTCAACTATCTCGGGGGAAGAAACAAAAGAGGAAATTGATCCAATTGAGCTTTTAGAGGAATTACAGGATTCTGCTGCGATACTCCAGCGAGGTATTCTTAAAAGAATTAATGATTCATTTTCAACATTACTTGGTTTTGAAGAACAAGAAATTCTTGATAAAAGTCTTGTTGATTTTATCGCCCCTGAAGGACTTGACGGCATTGAAACTTACTACTTTCATCGATTGAAAGGAAATGACTCAGCTGAATACGAAACAGTTTTTACAACGAAAAATGATGAAAAAATATCTGTCTCTGTTTCAACAAATCCTGTTATCTATAATGGTGAAAAAGCTATTATTGCTCGTTTCATTAAAAATGATGAGAAAAATTTTGAGGAGTAAAAAAGAAAGAGATGAAGAGAAAAGCGTGAACGCTTTTCCCCTGCTTTTTTGTTCTAAATTTCGACGACGCGATACTTGAAAGCGTTTGGTGCTTGTATAACAAATACACCTGATGCACCGACTTCAGGTACCAGTTTTCCTTCTATGATTTCACCAGGCAGTAATCCGCCATCTTCTGATAGTGCTGCTGATACATTAATGATAAGCATTGCTTGATCATCAGTGCTAAGACCATTACTGTTTGCAATAGACTCGTCTGAATCATGAATAGCGATGACACCGTATTCCGTTCCGTTAACTCGACTTCTATTGAATGTTTGGAAGATACCTTGGGCGCTTACACTGCCATACTTCGCGTCTGGGTTCAATGAGAGAATGGTAAAGTTATCCTGTTGGATATAAAGCAGAGTTTCGTTGAGATCGATATCATAGGATCCCGCTCTGGGCGTGATTGCAATGGCCAGGTATTCGATTTTTGCTTTATTTGTGTCTGTGTATCCAGTGACACCAATAATTCGCATACCACTTGATACATCTCGAATAGTTTGTTTTCCAACGGATTGTGCTCGTTGTTGTAGTGTTTCACCGGTTTGCATGATAACTGATGCAGCAACTGCGGCGACCAGTACCATTGCGATGAAGATAATGAGAGTTCCAATTCCAACGACAGCCTCAACATTTTCTTTGAAACTCCGTCTTTTTTGATCTTGTTGATATTTTCTTTTTGAACCTGGTTTTATTGCAATAATTGTGTTGATTCTTAAGCAGCCTAGTCCTTGACTGGAGTCTACTAAAATAAATCCATCTTTGTAGTCAACGTCTTCTAAAATCCCTGTGACGACACTTGCTCGTTCTTCGCCAGGTTCTTTTGTTACTATTTTACAGTATTTGCCTACCAGCCTTTCCATGTACTTTTTTTCCATTTGCTTCACCTTCTATGCGTTTCATTACCATGTCATTACATTTCATGGCATTTCTATACGTGTCTACTGTTCGCAAGTAACATTATATAAAGCTACCTTGTTTATTGGCTGAAATGAACAAAATCTCAGACTGACAAAATGTCACACGATTAAAACTCGCTCAACAGATACCTGTTGTATAATAAGATTTATATAATAACCAAATCGTATGTACCATACAGATTAGTGATTTCATGATTACTCTCAGTAGACTCACGATACTTGTAGCAGTAACTCTTACCATCTTTACCATCGCAGCAGCAGCTGCTACAACTGTTATTTACACAAAAGATACATCAACAGACGAACAAGAGATACAACAGCTCATCAATGACATCATCGACGATGTGGCATCCTATATACAAGTCAAAGATATCATTGGAAAATATCATGATCACAAAGGAACACAAAAAATAACACAAATAGCCCTCCTCATAAAACCCCTTACAACCGAACAAATAGATGTATCTCAACTCATGCTACAGCTCTCAAATGGTGAATCGTTACAACTGTTTTTTTACGGTGAGTCCGTCGACCGATATAGGTCGTCTCATCTCTTTGAACATACCTTATGGACGACATTATCAAACCAAACATTTGGAACGCTCGTCACTCTTGATAAAGATAACTCACTGGTGCAGCATCATACGTTTAACAAAAACACGGATATGGCATTTTTAATCATTAATCTACCTGAGGAATATTACCTAAAAAAAGGCGATACACTCACCATAAAATTGCTACCGACACAAGGCATGCAGCGAACATTTGAACTGGAAGCTCCATTGCCCATACAGAGAGTCGTTACCTTACTTTAACAGGAGCTGCTTATTTTTGTTCATCATCGTTTAATTTTTTTGTTTTCAACGAGCTATCTGGGACGTCAAGACATTTATCGATTTCATCGTATATCCGTAGTTTTTCACGCCACCGCTGACTCTGAGAATCATCCATCACTGCTTCATCAGACTCCAGAACCCTTCGGCGGCGCTCCATCTCATCATTCATTGCTTCTAGGGTAGATTTTCCATCTTGAATCCGTGAAAGAATTGCATCCAACTCATTTGTTTTCACAGATATTGACTCGCTAAGCTTCTGCAATTGCTGTTCTTTTTGTCCCATTCCTTTTTGTACTTCACTGCCTATACGCGGGATGGTGTCATGTTTTAGGGTAGATAGTTCCTTTGTTAATGCATCTTTTTGCATCGTCACTGCCTGCAGTTTTTGAAGATTTTCTTGATATTGCTGATGTAGATTTGTCATATCTTGATGCTTTTGATGTAGATCAGATTGTAATTCAACGAGTGGACTTACATCAGAAATGACAAGCAACACTGAAGATTTTTCAGAATCTGTTGTTTGAACAGGTTTACACTGGATATCGGCGAGGAATCGTTTCCCATTATGATTTTTAATAGAAACTGATTTAATGGTTATAAGTTTGTTTTCCTTTTTGCAGGCCTCTATTCCCTCTTTTACACGCTCTCGGTTCATGCTTTCAAAAGCAGAAAGATCCATGCCTATTGCTTGATCGGGGGAAAGCCCAAAGATATCCTGAGATTTTTGATTCCAATTACTAATCTTATTCTCGCTATTTATGGCAATAACAGAGGTTGGTATTGAATTTTTGATAACCGAAAAATCAGTACTAACCTCGTTGAGTTGATTTTGAAGTATGTCGATTTGCTCCTGTTTTTTCTGTAATTGCTGGTCTTTTTTCTGTGTTACCTGCTGTTTTTCAGAAAGTATCGATTCCTTTGCGGTAAGTTGAGTGGTTTTCTCCTGCAGTTCATCTTGTAACGTATGTATTTTCCCCTGCAGATTTTTATGAGTAACTGATGTATCTTCTAATTGCTGTTGAGCTTGGTTGCATTGCTCACTTAAAACAGCAATCTCATGTTGTTTTTCTTTGAGTTCTGATGAGAGCGTTTGTATGCTGCTATTTTTTTCTTGGATAAGGGTCTGTGTTTCAACAAAGCGGCTTTGAATGTTTTCGAAGTCTTGTGTCTTATGATACAGTTCATCTTGAGTTGTTTTGATGCTTTGTTGTCTTTCTTCAAGTTCCTGTTTGAGCTTTGAAAGCATTGACGTTTGATCGGACATCGTTTTTTGTAGTTCACTTAGTTCTTTTGTTTTTATCTGCAGGGTTGATTCTTTTTGTTCTAAATGGTTCTTTAGTGTTGCCAATTGTTCTTTTTGAGTTTGGACTATGTTTTTTTGATCTGAGAATTGTTGTTGGAGAAGGTGGAATTCTATGTTTTTGTCTTCCAGCTGTTCTTTTGTCTCTTTCAATTCGGAGGTGATAGTGTGTTTTTCCTGTGTAAGTGTGGTGAGTGTTTGTTGTGATTTTTCAAGGAGTGTCTGCTGTTCCTGAAGTTGTATTTGTAGTTGTGTGATTTGTTCTTCTCGTTTTGCAATGTCTTTATGTTTTTCGTCGAGCAGTTCCTTGCGCTGGGTGAGTTCGACGTTGCTTCGTTCAAATTTTTGCTGCAGCTCTTGAAACCGCTGTTTGGTCTGGGTAAGTTCCTCGGTTGTTTGCTGTAATGTGTTTTGTTTTTCGTCAAGGGTGTTGGTGAGCTGGGATACTTCAGTATGAGTCTTTTGTAATTCCTTGTTTTTTGTTTCAACAGTCTCTTGTAATTCGTCGATTGTGGTGGTTTGTTTTTCAACGGTATTCTGCGTGTGGGTGAGTTGATCATGTGTTGTTAGAATGGTTTGTTCGAGATGGTGTACTTCTCTTTGCAGATCGTTGATGTATTGTTCCTTCTCAAGTATTTGTTGCTTTTTTTCTTGCAGTTGTTTGTTTGTCTCCTCGATTTCTTTATCAACAATATTTAGTTGGTGGAATGCATGTTGATATTTTTCACTTAGATTTTGAAGATCGTGTTCTTTTTGTTTGAGATCTGTTTGAAGGCTGATACTGTTACTGATATCGTCAATCATCATCAGAGATCCTTGAAACTCCCCGTTACTATCAAATAGCGGAATGTTTGAGATGTTTGTCAGTACTTCTGTACCCTGTGGGGTGGGGAGTTGAATAGTGGAAACCTGTGTTGGTTTCTTCTGGTTTCTTGCTTGCTGTGTTGCATGATGAATCCGCTCGTTTGAAAAATGATCAAAGGAAAACAGATTTGTACCCGGCTGAAGCTCTTGGCCATTGTCAAGGAACTGTCGGGCTTTGTTGTTTACATGAAGGATGTTGTTATCAGGGTCTAATCTGATGATTGAAGAGGAGATTGCGTTCTTAAGCGTGGTAAAATCTAATTGAAGTTTGGTCTGTTTGGATTCAAGATGGTGTGCATGGTGTGTTTTTTCTTGCAGTTCTTGTTTGGTCTGGGAAAGTTCGGTGTGAAGCTGCTGGATTGACTGTTTTTTTTGCTGAAGTTCTTCCTCTCGTTGCTGTAGCGTCTTTTCAAGGTGTTGTGTTGTTTCTTCATGATGAGTTATCTTGGTTTGAAGGGTGTCTCTGTCTTGTTGTGTATTTGTTAATGTATCGGTGAGAGTATGGATCTGGTGGTGTTGATCATTGAGTTTTTCCTCAATTTGAGAAATGTATCTATCTTTTTCTTCCACGGTTGTTTTTACTGTATCAAGCTCGTTGAGTTTCTCTTGTAATTGATCGGTAAGCGTGGATATCTCCTGTTGACTAAACTCAAGTTTTTCTTGATGCAGTTGAAGCTCGTTTGTTTTTGTTTCGAGGGTTTCTTCTAGGGTTTGGAGTTGGGTGGTGAGTGTTTGTGTTTGTTGTGTTTTTTGGAGGATGGTTTGTTGGTGTTCTTGGTGTTGTTGTTGGAGTTGTTGGATGATGGTGTTTCGGTTTTCGAGGTCGTTTTGGAGGGTTTGTATGTCGTTTGTTTTTTCATTGAGTGTTTCTTGTATGGTACCAAGTTCGGTGTTTTTTGTCTGAAGGGAATGTTCTAATCTGATGATGTGATTTTCGAGATCATGGATGGTTTGGTTTTTTTCGGTGAGGTCGTTTTGAACTGAGGTAAAATGCTCTTGAGTGTTTTCAAGGTCATGTGTTTTCTTTTCGAATTCAGTTTGAAGCATATGGTGTTCATTTTGAAGGTGCTCAAGCGTCTGGATCTTTCCGTCAAGTTCGTTGGTGCGATGGTCTAGTTCATGATGCCGATTGTGCAGTTCTGTCTCAAGATGGATGATTGTGTTTTGTTTTTCTTCAAGCTGGTTTTGTAAGCTTTGAAGCTCCTGTTGTTTTGTGGTACAATCCTGTTGGAAGAAATCAAGTTTTGTTTTGAGTTCAGATGCTTCACTGGTTTTTTCAATCAGTATTGATTGTTTCTCGGATAACTGTCGGTTGAGTTCTTCTACGATTTGGTTTCGTATTTCCAACTGTCCAACAACGTTTTGAAATTCTTCTTGTTTTGTTTCGAGTTGTTGTTGTATCTCAGCAATCTCTGTTGTTTTTGTTTCGAGGGTTTCTTCTAGGGTTTGGAGTTGGGTGGTGAGTGTTTGTGTTTGTTGTGTTTTTTGG
>CAZTFR010000053.1:0-15129 GCA_964612945.1 uncultured Thermoplasmatales archaeon | reverse complement strand
ATATCTAATCTTGTCTATGATACAACCTATACTTGGTATGTGAATGCAACAGACAGTGGTAATGATTCACTGATGCGAAGGACCTATGTTTTTACGACTGAGTCTGAGCCACATAATGATGCAGTAAGCATTTCAAATCCTGCTCCTGAAAACCAATCCACTGATGTCAGCATTTTGCTTAGTCAGCTGAACATCACCATAGCAGATTTAGAAGGAGATACGTTTAATTGGACGATCGAAACTGCTCCAGAAATTGGAAATGCGTCAGGCGTTGATGAAATCAATGGTACTAAGACCTGCGCAATCTCAAATCTTATCTATGATACCACTTACACCTGGTATGTCAATAGTTCCGATGCCGGGAATGGTTCGGTTGTGAGACGATACTATCAATTCACAACAGCATCTGAACCCTATAATCATCCGGTATCAATCACTAGTCCACAGCCTGAAAATCAATCTACCCATGTCAGCATTACCCTGTATCAGCTGAACATCACGATATCAGATCCCGATGGCGACCTGTTTAACTGGACGATTGAAACCGCACCTGATGTTGGTACTGAATCAGGTGTTGATGCGTCAAATGGGACAAAAACGTGTTCGGTATCTACTCTTGCCTATAATACCACATATACGTGGTATGTGAACGTAACTGACACGGGGAATGGTACGTGGGTGCGAAAATCCTATATTTTTACGACAGAAGCTGAACCCCATAATGATGCAGTTAACATTTCAAATCCAGTTCCTGAAAATGAGTCCACAGAAATTAGTATTTTCTTGAGTCAGTTGAATATCACCATTACCGATGCAGATGGCGACCTGTTTAACTGGACGATTGAAACGTCTCCAGATGTAGGCAACGCATCAGGTGATGAGGAACCCAACGGTACCAAAACCTGCACGGTTTCTAGTCTTTCCTACAATACCACCTACATCTGGTATGTCAATAGCTCTGATGCAGGGAATGGCTCATGGATACGCCGCAGCTACCAGTTCACCACCCACTCTGAGCCCAGCAACCACACCGCAACCATCGATAGTCCTACTCCCAGCAATGGATCCACAGGTATAAGCATTGATCTCTCTCAACTCACCATATCCATCACCGACAACGAAGGAGATCTGATCACCTGGGACATCACCACCTACCCCTCTTGCGGAACCTCCAGCGGAACTAATGAGACCAATGGCACAAAAACCTGCCCGCTCAATGGCCTTTCCTATGAGACCACCTACCTCTGGCGGGTCAACGCAACAGATACCGGCAACGGAACCACCACACTGGCAGTGTACACCTTTACCACCGAGTCACCACCATCAGGCGGTGGCGGATCACCACCCAGCAGTCCACCACAGCCACCTCCCACACCAGAAAACAATCCACCCGACCGACCCAGCAGACCAATAGGAGCCACCTTCATCGAACTTGGAGTCCCCTACCGATATACCACAACCACCTCTGATATAGATGAAGATCAGATCAGATACCGCTTTAACTGGGGAGATGGCACCACGAGCAACTGGACCGCATACACCACTCCCAATCAAACCATTATCTCCACCCACATCTGGACCCTTGCAGATTCCTATGAGATCACCGTAATCGCCCAAGACGAACACGGCCTCAACAGCACCCGATCCAATCCACTCACCGTCGTCGTCTCACAGCTTGATCCCACCACCAATACCTTTAATACCAGTAGCAACACCTCAACACCTCAAATCACCACCTCTGACAATCAAACCACCAACACCACCATCACATTTGATGCCCGCCCACCAGAAGAAGCAACGGCTCCTATCACCTCCTATTTCTGGGATTTTGGAGACGGCACCACCGCCACAGGAAAAACCCCCAGCCACACCTTTAGAAAGCCGGGAACCTACACGGTTTCCCTCACCCTAACCGACACGGAGGGAAACACCTACAAAAAAACCACCACCATTACCATCGAATCCCAAGCAGCCACTCCGCACACACCAGAGCATGTCACCTTTCCCCCCTTTCCCCTCCTGCTCCTACTTATTCCGCTGATCATTGGATGGTTGATTATTCTTTTGGTACTCCTACGAAAACGGTATCGTACGCAACGCATCATAAAAAACAAGACCACCCAGCCTTCTTCTCCTCTGAAACAGAGTAAACCTCCAAAAGACACCAATGTATCCTCACATGATCCCAATCAGGTCCCGCACCAGGATCCCTCAGAGAAAAACTCAGTTCATAGCACACCATACACAGAGGAAATACGGCGTGAGATCGATCAACTATTAAACAAACGGATGTAACCAGCAACAGAATAATATAACTACATTATATAATAAAAGTAATATTTTTATATTTCTATTGTGATACCTCCTTGGCATAGGATATGAAAAAACTCCTCCTGCTCATGCTTGTCTCAACCACTCTAGTAAGCACCTACTTTCTCAGTAAAACACCACATCACCAGTATCTCCTCCTGCAGACCCTCCTCTGGGCTGCCCTTGCAGTCATACTGCTCAGCTACGCACACACAGAGTATCTCACCCTCTGGAAAAAATACGTCATCACCACCACTCCTACCTTGTACCAAACGACTCTGCTGATCACCCTTTTTCATCTCGCCATGTACTACCTCACCGGTCTCATTGTCGGATTTGTCCAAAACCCCCTCGTCTATACACCCGAATCTGTACTGATAACACTCGCCTTTCTCCTTAGCTTCCTCGGTGCTACCGAACTTGCCCGCAGCATGCTTCTTCATCAACGCACCATTCTCACCACTCGCACACTCGGACTCATCACCCTTCTGCTTGCAACACTAACCATTTACACCCTGTACTTTTCCCCACATCTTGTCACCACCACCCAAAGCTTCCTTCAATTTAGCATCGCAACCATCATCCCCACCATAGCCATGGGCCTGTTTGCAAGCTATCTCTGCTACCACGGAGGTGCATACTACTCACTTTCCTATCTTGCCCCCTTGACCATAGCAATGCTATTTAGCCCCCTGCTTCCCAATATCCCCTGGATGAGTATAGCCCTTCTCAACACCGGTATCGCTTTGTTTGGATTCATGCTTGTGCAACAATCTCTCTCTCCTTTGCACTTTCCTGTGAAGAAAAAACGCTTTCGTCAGACGTTTGTTAGCTGGTCGGTTCTTTTTTTACTCAGTACAACAACGATTAGTTTTGCAACGGGTCTGATTGGAGTACAACCTGTGGTAGTTATTGGGGGAAGCATGCAGCCAACTCTTGAGGTTGGCGATGTCGTCATTGTCGCATCGGTTCCTCTCAAAACCATTCAGGAACAAGATATTATCCATTTTCAAGCACCACATAGATCGGTAACCCACCGGGTGGTCAATATCACCACACTTACCGATGGCGCATGGGTGTATCGGACAAAGGGTGATGCAAATGAGGTGCAAGATGTTTTCCCTGTGTATTCGCCAAATGTGCGTGGAAAGGTCATGTACACTATTCCTAAAGTAGGTTGGATTTCTATTTACGTTCAACAGGCAATACAGGGAGCATCTGATGTCATATAAGGAGGGAACCATCATCCATCGCTTAATGCAATCTGTACCAACTCGCCGTGATCTGTGATGAAACTTACAGGAGTAATGAGGTTGCAGTTTCAAAATTATCTCATTATTTTTAATAATTTACCTAAATTTATTTGGTAAGATTTATATAGGTATAATTGAATTTGTGCGTTGCAAAAACATACTTCACCTCATGGAGTGGGGGAGTATTACAAAGGAGGAATTTCGAAAATGAATTACCGACCAATTATAGCGTATAGTCTGCTTATCATTCTCACCGTTGGGATAGTCACTGCGACTATGTCCACTGAAGAATGCCGTGTGGTGAATAGCACATCAAAACCCGTGGAAAGTACAACAACTGAAGATGGAATACATAACTACTTAAACCTACGACAACAAGCCGTACAATACGTACGAGAGGACACACCCGATATCGTCGGACATGATAGCAAATCGCTCTCTGAACCGGAGATTCTGCCCGGGCGATATATTGTAAAAAATAGTGACGATCAGACGCCTCCGGTGCAGACCTTTACAATTGGTGATCCTCAGACTAGTCTGTTTTGGTACGGACAAACCTATCCAGTGGTCTCCACAATGACACCGATCTGGATTAATTCCACAGATACTGGACCAAATGCAACCGGGAGCAGTCACATTAAATACTCCCTGTGGCAGGGTAATGATCCCTACCCCGACTCAAATGGGGTGATTGATGCGACCAAGCTGTATGAAAAAATCGTTGACGATAATAGTGCTGAGGATCTTAACCCCAAGGAGGGACGTGTCAGTGCGGTTATCTATGTCACCATGAACTGTTACCATGAAATCATCTACCAATGCTGGGATTATGCAGGAAATACGGATGGATGGCGTGATCGTGATTTTTTCGCGGATTGCTGTCCACCGTATACGTCTAAGCATGTTGGGCAACCACAGTATGGATCCGACTATCCAAACTGGGCAAGTAATGCCACTCCGCTGTGGTTTAATGCATCAGATTACTGCTGCTTTCCTGATGGATCAGGAGTTGCCTCTCTAATTCTTGAGGTGTATTGGAAGGACTCCTTTGATCCCAATGAAACCTGGACGCTTCTCGAAAACATCACCGTCTCTGATAACCAAACTGGAGATCTGGATGAACGCCCGGGGAAGATAAGCTACCTCTTTTCTTTTAACGAAAGTTGCTTTCATGAAATCCATTGGTATAGCGTTGATACACTGGGAAATATAGAGGCTGCCCATAAACAGAAACACAAAATAGATGCAGATCCACCCTCAATCATCAAGGAGATAGGATATCCTCACTGTAGACTACAGGAAACAGACTACTGTGTTGATCCCCAGACACCAATCACGCTCTCCGCTGTTGATCAAGGATGCCAAGGTGGCGTGGGCGTGGATCTATTACGCTATCAAATCTGGTATAACAACTCATGGAGTAATTGGGTGACTGTCGATACTGAGGGAACCACAATCTATCTTTCTGATCCCTGCATGCATATACTCCGTGTGTATGCCCGCGATTATCTGGGAAACAATATCACTGAGACAGAAACCTTTTATGTCGATAGCACCGCTCCCCGCATTGAAACCACTGTTGGAGAGCCACACTGCAGCGTTGAAGATGACGCTTTTTGTGTGAACACCTCAACACCTATTACAATAAATGTAACTGATGATGACTGCTGTCCCAGTCTCACCGTATGGTACTCCATAAACAATAAGTCCTGGATTAATATCACAGAGGAACTTCCCTACACGTTACGTTTAGAAGAGCAATGTGAGCATATACTGTCAGTGAAAGCCTTTGACTGCCTTGGACATACAAGCTGGGATAATCGGACATTGTATGTGGATGAGACACCGCCGGTGATTAATATAACGGTTGGTGATCCACAGTGTGAGCTACATCCTGGTGAAGAGTACTGCATCACCTCAGATACACCACTCACTATTGATGCCGACAATAACGATTGCTGTATCTCCTCTGAGATCACCGCGCGCTACAGAATCAATGAGGGCAACTGGACTGATCTTCCCCGGCTGCCCTGGACAGTTTTCATCGAGGAGCAATGCATGCACACACTGCATGTTGAAGCAGAGGACTGCCTGGGAAACACTGCTTCTTCACAAATGCTCTTTTACGTTGATGATACTACTCCTGAAATCGATATACAGGTAGGAATGCCTCACTGCATGGTGCGAGAATCACCCCTACAATCCGAGGAGTACTGTGTAAACACCAGCACTCCCATTACCATTAATGCAACTGATTCTGGCTGCTGCTCAGATCTCACCGTCTGGTATCGCATCAACAATGACAGTTGGAGCGATATCACCGAGCAGCTTCCCTATGTGTTACGTTTTGGTGAAGCTTGTCGACACAATCTCTCCGTTAAAGCCTTTGACTGCCTTGGACATACAAGCTGGGATAATCGGACATTGTATGTGGATGAGACACCGCCGGTGATTAATATAACGGTTGGTGATCCACAGTGTGAGCTACATCCTGGTGAAGAGTACTGCATCACCTCAGATACACCACTCACTATTGATGCATATAATGAAGACTGCTGCGTGATATCATACGTAGACGTTCGCTATAAAATCAACAATGGAAGCTGGCAGAGCCTTGCAACTGAGGATATTCCCTACACCCTGTTTCTTAATGAAAGTTGCATGCACACCCTGACAATTGTTGCAGAAGATTGCCTGGGCAATAATGCAACAGAGGTGGTGTTGTTTCATGTTGATAATACTACTCCTGAGGTTGATCTCAGCGTTCATGATCCCTCCTGCTTTGTCGATGAAGGAGTGTATTGTGTGAAAACCACCACGCCTCTCACGTTTGATGCACGGGATTTCGGCTGCTGTGATGATCTCACCGTCTGGTATAAGGTGAACAACGCCACATGGGTGGATATCACCGGCCAAGTACCCTACAATTATTCATTTTCAGAGGAATGCCATCACACGCTCGAGCTTTTCGCCTTTGACTGTCTCAATCATTCGACATCTCTAAAATATAGCTTCTATGTCAACGACCATCCACCCGGAATCAACATCTCCGTGGGCGATCCGAAATGCACTCAGCGTTCCGATGAGTTCTGCATCACCACAGAAACCCCCATCCATATCGATGCCTTTCATCAAGGATGCTGCGATTTCACCGATCCTGCAGTTCGCTATACAATCAACGATGGTAACTGGACCACACTCTCAGAGCTTCCCGAGACAATCTTCATCGATGAGCTCTGCCTGCATACCCTTACTGTTGAGGCAGAGGACTGCCTGGGAAATAATGCAACTAAGGAGGTGGTGTTCCATATCGATGACAGCCTCCCCGAAATCAACATAACCGTCGGCGACCCCCATATCATACGGGAGGATCCCCCGGGGTACTGGGTAAGCTGTCTGACACCCATCACTATAGATGTGGTCAACCTGGGATGTTGTGAGACTCTTACCACGGTACGCTATCAGATTAATGAAGACGGCTGGCAGAATATCACCGAACCGCTCCCCTACACTCATTATTTCAGCGACGATTGCATGCATCTGCTAACTATTGAGGCAGTGGACTGCTATGGCAATATCGTTTCGGAATCAGAAACATTCTACGTTGACTGCACGCCGCCAAACAGCACAAAAACCGTTCAAGGGCCAAGCTATGATGCAGATCTCAACAACGATGGTGATACCAATGATACCGGAGAGCACTACTATTGGCTTCGCACCAACGAATCACAAGTGTGTATCGTTTCAGAGGATCAGCAAAATGAACTCTGTAGCAGCGGCCTGAACTACACCCATATCGAACTCTGGTGGGACTCTGATCGTGATGATGAAATTGATACCAAATGCTGGGAGATTACTGATACCACTGGCTCGTACTGCTTTTTCATCACCCATGACTGTCTACATGAAATTCGCTGGTATTCAGTAGATATACTCGGTAACAGCGAAGAACCCACCCTACAACGCCATCGAGCTGACAGTCACCCTCCAACGACTACCCTTGAGATAGGAATGCACTCCTTTTGTACTGATGCGGAAAATCGCACCTACGTCAGCCCCGGTACACCCCTATGGTTGAACACCACCGACACTCTAGACCCCTGTGCAGTAGGCTGCCGTTTCCTCTTCTATAACATATCATGGTATAATGAAACACTTGAACAATGGATTGTCCTAGAATCAGGGTACGAGGCGGACAATCAGGTAGAACTACACTTTTCAGAGGAATGCATGCATCAACTTATGTGGTACTCCGAAGACTATCTTGGAAACCAAGAAGCCGTTCACATGCAGGAATATCGTGTTGATGCCACCCCACCTATACTGACCAAGACCGTTGGAGAACCCAGTTACACTGATGATAACCGCACCTGGTGGGTGACCACTGACACTGAAATCAACGTCACCGCCAGCGATCAACCAGGACCCTGTATGAGCGGAGGCGTTTCCATCGACTACCGCTACAAAATGGGAGAAGATCGTCCATGGACCCGCTGGAAACAATACACCGGAAATTTCAGCTTCAGCGAGGGATGCACCCATTATCTGAGCATCCGAGCACAAGACTGCGCAGGAAATACCGCCTATGATAATCAAACATTTATCGTCCATGGGCCGAGTGGGGAATCATCACCAAAGATCACCATAGAATACCCTAGAACCGGAGATATTCTCTGTAACAAGTCCATCACGGTGTCTATTCATGCCATTGATGATCAGACACCCTGGGAACACCTTGATCTCGGCCTGTATATCCCAGATGGACGACGAAACGCACCCACCCTTTGGTATGAGGTTACCCCTGCAGATATGGAAGACTACTATATGGCAGAAATCCCGATTTACCATTATCAGAATGGCGCCGAGATCACCCTTCATGCCTATGCTGTAGATGAGGACAACAACACCGGATTTGCCATACCCGTTACCTTCACCGTATGCAGTAGCACCCTTTGGGATCAATGGATGCAACTGGGATGGAATCTTTTGGTGTTACCACCGGGTATCGAGTGCAATCAAACCTGTGAACGCGTGTTTCACTCGCTTGAGGGCAGTTGTGATTTAGTCTATCATTACGACCCTGATGAAGGATGGTCAAGTTATTGGCCAGGAGAACCATACAATGATCTCACCAGCATCGATGCAGGAAAACAATACTGGGTGCATATCACCAACCCCGCAGGCATCCGCTACTATATCGCTCTCCCTGAAATCTACATCCAACAACCCGAAGATCAATCAACACACACCACGCTGAACCACACCGGAGGGATAACCTGGAATAGTGAAGCAGGTATCACCGAGGTCTCTATCCACCTCTACTACAGGGAGGAATCAACCATGTATTACTGGAATGAAACCACCGGGACTACCACACCGACCGCTCTTCCCTGCATGCTCTCTGAAGGCTACCTCCAAAACTGGTCTTATGATACCAGTATGGTGAACTGGACCGCGGGAAAAACCTATACTATCAAAGCACGAGCAAAAGATGGCTATGACTGCATCGCCTATGACACCATCACCTTCACCAACACTGAAGAATACCCCCGTTGAGGACTCCAAGATGATACCACCACTACACCATAATTCAAGGAATACACAAAAAAGAGGAAAACCCATGAAACAAAACTACAGAGCACTCTCTCTTGGACTCGTCGTACTTATCGTAGTCTCATTTGTTGCGCCATGTTGTACCGCGCTTGAGTTTCCACGACGTGTCAGCGGCTATGTCTACGTTGATGATATGATAGCGCCTGCAGAACTCCCGATTAAAATTGATTTTCCACCCTACAACGACCTCGCAGGAGATATCTTTGCTGAAACCAACGCTTCAGGAACCGGCTACTACATCACCTACGTGGAAGGCCATGTTGGAGAAACCGGAGTGTTTTATCTCTACTATTCCGGTCAATGGCGGACTCCAGAGGACCGCCCCCATAATGTCACCATTATCGATATCACCGCCGAACAGTACCCCTACAAGGCAAACCTGAGCCTTTCCTCAGAGGGACTACCCTATGCAGATGCAAATGGACCCTAT
Organism: uncultured Thermoplasmatales archaeon; assembly: GCA_964612945.1. GTDB lineage: Archaea > Thermoplasmatota > E2 > DHVEG-1 > DHVEG-1 > CAZTFR01. Next base: position 5,523 of record CAZTFR010000053.1, on the reverse strand, counting down.
ACCACAACAATAAACACCCCTGTCTCCCTGAATGGATCAGCAAGTTATGACCCCAATGGCAGCATCATCGATTACGCATGGGATGTTCAAGATGATGGAACCTATGATGTCAACGGATCACAAAGCATCACCAACTATACCTACACCACCACCGGCACCTACACCGTACGCCTCCAAGTCACCGACAACGAGGGAAACACGGCAACCGACACCGCAACGGTTACGGTCACCAGCGACAACGGTGGCAACGGAAACGGAGGCAACGGTGGTAATGGCGGCACCGGCGATGGTGATACCACCGACAACAGTCCCCCAGTTGCTGATGCCAGCCTCAGCGATCAAACCGGGTTTATCAACCAACCTGTCACCTTTGATGGCTCCCGCAGCAGCGATAGCGATGGAACCATCACCACCTACAACTGGCAGTTTGGAGATGGCATCCCCGGATCGGGCATAACCCTTACTCATACCTATGTGAACCCTGGGACCTACGCGGTAACGCTCACCGTCACCGACAACCAAGGCGCAACCGACACCGGTCAACATACGGTCACCATCAGCGTACCAAACACGCCACCCACCCAACCACGTATCAGTGGCTTAAAGATGGGTACCCAAGGCATTTCATACACCTTTCAATTCCTTGCAACCGATGAAGATAATGATACCCTCACCTACACCATTGACTGGGGAGATACCATAACCACAAGCGATTCATTCCCCCAGAACACAACCTACACCACCCGCCATACCTATACCACCGCTGGCCTCTACAGCATCACCGCAACTGCAAACGACAACCAAACCCAATCCACTCCTCAGACACATCAGATCGGCATCGACATCCACTTTGTCCACGACCGTGGCTACCTCCTCGATCTTGATGCTGACGGCATCTATGATTCCTTCTACAGCAACGACACAAAACTCCACTGCAACGTCACCCATGACAACGACGGCTACTACGTCATCGACATCGACTGCGACGACCGCTGCGACTTCCGCTACGATGAAAAAACCGATACCATACTCAACTGTGCCACAGAAACAGAAGACAACATGCTCCTCTTGTATCTTCTTCTCCTCATCCTGCTCTTGCTTTTGTTAGCCTACTTTATTCTTACCACAAAAAAAGAAAAAACACCCCCGCCACCAAAACAAGCTGAGCAACCGTTAGACGAGGAAAGCTCGATGGCAGCGACAACACCAGCAACAACACAACCCTTGAAGAAAAAACCAACACCGAAGAAAACTGCGGCAAAAAAAGCTGTAAACAAGAAAACACCTACAAAGAACGCCTCTCAGAAAACACAGTCACCTAAGAAGCCTACCGGGAAAAAAACAAAGGGCAAGACCTCACCTAGCAAAAAAACAGCAACGAAAAAGAGCAGTTCTTCGGCAAAGAAATCAAAGAAATAAATAGGTAGTATTATTCCAATTATACGGTAAAACTATACCGAGTTAAAAGGGATTTAGAAGATGGGAGTCCGCATCCCTGTACTCTTCTGCCAAAAGGAAAAAATCCGAGTGAGCGTTTTTTGCAACACTTCTAAAACATCGCAAGTGCGCTCGTGCTGATTTTCCGGAGGTTCTGCAAATGTGGAGGTTTGAGCCGGGGCGGGTAGAAGCGATGATGAGGACTGATCAGCGATAACACAATGTCTAAGAATTACTGACTCTGAATACGTGGTTCGTATGGATTCAGCAGAGCAATGTGAAAGCGTGATGTTCTGTACTTTGTTGAAAAACACATCGTCATTTTCTAGTGTGCAGTTGTCAATAAAATTGTGCTGAGAGTAGGCAAGATAAATACCATAACCGTTGTTGTTTTCGAAATAGCACTTGGTGATCTGATTTTTGTTATTTTGTTCTCGTATGGCATCGATTCCAGCATGCGTATTGTCCACAAAGGTGCAGTTGCTAATGAGTGTCTGGACGGCATATTGGAGTTCAATGCCGTCACAATTTTCTGCGAAATGACAGGTGGTGATCTTATTGCCAGAAACAGATTGATGAGCGCTTCCAAGAAGCACAATGCCTTCATCTGTGCAGCCGGTGAAGGTGCAAGAGCTGATATGGTTGTTGTCACTCCAGAGGGCGATTCCCACAGGTGTGTTCTGTATATGACAGTGTCGTATGGTAGTATCGGGGCTGACGATTTTTATGCCCGTGGTGTACAAACCGGGTCCTGAGTTTTGGATAGTGAGATTCTGAATAGTTACTCCCGGGCTTTTAATGCAAATGGCGTAGCTGTTGTGCGGGGATATCACAGATAGGATAGTGGTGTCTTTTTGGTAGCCTTCAAGGGTGAGGGGTTTGTCAATTACAAGTATCTCTTCATAGGTTCCCTGAGGAATCATAAGTACTCCACCTGCCGGGCAGTCGTTGATTTGCTCTTGGATGCTCAATATGCTCTTTTCTTCCTCAGAACTATGTGGGATGTGTTTCTGGGGGTAATCATCAAAAGTGAACCGCTCGGTAGAGGTTCTTTGAGAACGAAGTTCTTGGGAGGGTGCTGTGTCACAACCAACCAGAATTCCGATCATAATAAGGCTGAGTACTGCGATTTTGTGCATGCCATCTCTCCAAGACATCACAAATCGTGATATCTCTTATCTTGCTACAGTTTAACAATGATGGTATTTAAAGGCATGCTGACAAACTATCAGACTGAAAAAACATCACATTCCAACCTAAAAGAAATACACTACCAAAAAAGAAATTGTCCTAGAGCGATTTGGTGTGCGATTTTATTTCATATTTCTGCAAAAAATCAGCCGCCGTCCCCAGCCAAAACTTCGTCGACGACTTCTTTTGAATCACGCCCTGCGTGGCAATTCGACTAAAATCCCGATCATAGGTGATGATACCCTTGATCTCTGGATGCTCAATTGCTGCCTGCACCAAGGACAAATCAGCCCGCGACGGCTGCTTTAAATAATTGGTCTTTAGATCCTTCAACTCAGGAGAAAGCTTACCGGTCGAATAAATATGAAAGTGTTCGGGCAGAATCATTTCCTCATTTGTTTTAATTTCATCCATGATAACATCAGAGGTACCAATACGGATTGCAGGGGACTCAAAGGAGAGCACCTTTTCACAATTGCGCCGCCGCTTACTCTTTTTATTTTTCGCATAGATAAAAATATTAGCATCTACCAGATAGACAACATAATTTACCTTTTCCCGAAAAAAGGTGTTGTAACTATGGATCTGTCCACATTTACAACGAGTTTTTGATCCACGTTTCAACCGAACACGACGTTTACAGGAGGGGCAGGTAATTTTCATCGATGAAATCAGCACAATATTCGACAGGCACCTTAACTAATTTATGGTAACAATCGGGCTAGATATCAGACTGAAAAGGGGGAAAGGAAGTCGACAAGCAAATGGATAAATTAATATAGTAGAAGCTCTTTAAAATCAATGGGGATAAATAAATGAAGAATCATTCTCTGGCCAAGATAGTTATACTGTTAGTGATAACAACCCTTGTGGGCTCATCACTATCACCGCTTGTTTTTGCTCAAAATAACACGCTGTCAAACACAACTAATTCCACAGAATCAACTACATCAGAACAACCCGACTCTTCGCCATCGGACCAAACACTTTACTCTCAATCAAAGAGAGATGCTACTAAAAAACAGATGCAGGTTCATCTGAAATGGAAAGCGTTTGATCCACTTGTAGAGTCAATAGCTGTTCCTGATGATCTTCACCTTCAGACATCGGAGAGTTCCATCTTTCTAGTCCAATTGCAAGATGATCGTACCTATGAATGGGAACGGTTCCTCCTTAAGGCTGCGGGTGCAACCCTTCTTGACTATATTCCCGAGGGCTGCTATATCGTGCGAGCCCACCCTCGCGTACTTTCTCGGATTTTATCTCTTGATATCGTCCGGTGGGTGGACAGCTTTCAACCTGCCTACAAAATCCATAAGCCGTTGCTCAGTGTAAATGATGATACACTCACGCTTAATATTGTGGTTTTTGAGGAAACTGGCAATGTGGAAAGAGTGGCCGAAAGACTCACCGCTCTTGGCGCAACAGATGTTGAAACATCGGAGAACTCATATATCCTTAAAGTTCAGGGGCCCTATTCTCTTATTAAGAAGGTCGCTTTTCTTCCAGAAGTTCAATGGATTGAGCAATACGCCGAACCTGTCGCATTTATGAATAACATTCGTCACTCCTCTATCACGGGGGCCAGTGTTTTGCAATCAAACGGCTATGATGGAGACGGAGTTGTCGGAGAAGTCGTTGAGGACGGTTTTGACTACGATCATTACGAATATGATGACAACATCAAAGGCACCTACGGGTATGTTGCAGATAATGATGCCCATGGAACCTGTACCTTTGGTATTATGTTTTCTGAGGGAAACACGCAAAGTGCTGCACGGGGAATGATGCCTGCTGGAAAAGGAGTACTTGCCGAATGGGGAACATACAATATTTACAGCCGAATCAGAAATCTATGGGATACCCATGGTGGTGTTGTGCAAAGTAACTCTTGGGGAACCAGTCCTGATTACCCCGGAGACTACACGAGTTCCTCATCTGAAAACGACCGTGCGGTGTACAACTATGACCGTGTCACTATCGCTTTTGCAACTGGAAATGACAATAGAAAACTTGGTCATCTTAGTGTCTCAAAAAATATTATATCCGTTGGAGCTCTTGATCATTATAATAACAATTACTTCAGTGATGATGATCATGACACTGCCTGTTTTGGGCCTACAGATGACGGCCGGATTAAACCTGATCTTGCCTCCGCTTATGATTACACCTATACCACTGATGCTTTGGGGGGATATGGATACTCTGGAGGAGATTACTATGCTTATTTCGGAGGAACTAGCTGTGCAACACCGATTACCGCAGGTGCTGCAGGACTTGTCTATGATATGTATCAAGCAAATCACTTCGGCAACAACCCCAGTCATACCTGGCCTGCTGCAGCAACCGTCAAAGCTCTTCTTATTAACCATGCCCATCAATACGATCTTATTTCACAAGCAGATCGCTATGAACAAGGATGGGGACACCCAGATGTGGAAGCAATCTATGATAACCCTGATGATATCATATCTGATGAAGAATACTCTCTTTCTACAGGAGGGAGTCAATCATGGTATGTCTCTCATGAAGTGGGGCAGCCGTTGAAAGTCACCTTAGTGTATACGGATCCACATGGTACTGTTTCTGCATCAAAGCATCTTAAAAATGATCTTTCCTTAAAAGTGACTGATCCGAATAGTAATGTCTGGTGGGGAAATGTTGGACTTGTGAATTCCCATTGGTCAACACAAGGCGGATCGGAGGATCACACCAACAATGTTGAAAACGTTTTTATACAAAATCCTGTCGATGGACAATACCTCATTGAGGTTATCGCGTATAGTGTTAACTACAACGGGCCTCAGGATTTTTCGCTGGTAATTTCTGGTGCGGCATCTGGAAATCAGCGTCCGTATACGCCAAGTAATCCAGATCCGGAGCATAATGCAGAGC
>CAZTFR010000052.1:7835-15552 GCA_964612945.1 uncultured Thermoplasmatales archaeon | reverse complement strand
ATGAAAGAGGGTACATTTGTTACACCGATGATTCAAAAAGATCGGATTTATCTACCAATGCTTGAATAATAATTTCGAGATATTAAAAAATTTTATTTCTACAAATACATTTAAATATTACTACGTTGTTATTAAAGATTGGAACAGGGTGGAACTATATGAAGAAGTTATATCATGTGATTTTTATTCTCATGCTGCTGGTAGTAGCTACTATTTCAGCTCCCGCTGTTTTACTTACCGCAAAAAATTACGAAACTGTAGCACAAGAGACTTTTGATAATGAAACCTACAACTATTCAAGGTGTTATGCTTGGGGACGAGTTGTTTATGTAGAAAACGAAAATGAATCCGCCGGGTTTTATCGGAATGTTTCTTTCAACGCAATATATGTGAAATGTATTCCTATTCCACCTCAGATAAAGTTTCCTCTTATAGATCGCTATTTCCCCTTTCAGAAATTTGAAATGGATACCTTCAGAGGAATTCTGCGAGTCGGATATATTGCAGGAATTTGTACGAATGTGACCATTTAATTGCCCAGCATTTCGAACTAGTATCGGTTCCTTGAGACTATGATTGAACTCTTTAGGTCAAAAAAACTTTTTTTAGAATGATTCCTCAAAAGCATTGAATGAGTAGCTGGAAAACTCATTTAATGCAAGTTCCATGTCAATAGTCATGTCTCTCAGCAATCGATAAAGTTGGTCGTTTTGAAATTCTTTTATACCATCAATTTCACTATACACCTTACCAAGATATCCTCCACTAGCCTTATGAATTTCTATGTTATACAAAATCTCTTCCATCTGAGCACCCACATCCTCAAAACTTTACAAAAAAATAAAGGTAGATTTGCTATATAAAATTTTTCACAAAAAATAACCAATTTAGTGGGTATTTGCTATGTATAATTATTTTTTTTATCGTCAAATTGTTTTTATCAAATAACTTAACTCTATTTATATATAGACTCATTGTAGAGAGTCAAATAAAATATTAGTAAAATCGGCTTCTTTGATATTTTTCAGCATTTTTTATAAAACGTATAATGTAACTATAAATAATGAATGTAACGTAAATAATAATGTATGGTAAAAATTCCCTTATCCGGGTTCTTTGATATTGATGCGTTATATTTATATAATCAAATCTCTTCTATTATCTGTGGGGAAGCTGAACAATGCCTCAATATAATATTGAAATCCGTCGGCTTATAAGAGAAAACGCAGATGACGGGATAGCACTGGAAATTTGGGCGGATATTCTTGATCGAGCAACTCAAAACAAGATGACAAAACGAATTTGGTGGGAAGATACCTCAGGTGTTTTTCATGATGAAACATCACAGTTGCCTGTAGAGTTACGCGGTCTGGTTGATAATGCATTAATTCATAAAAGTAAAAAATGGTAATTATTTTTAGAGTACCATAGCATAAGTACCTACATATGTACATGCAAAAAAATAATTTATACCTGTCTTTTGATGTCTATTTCACTTGCGTGAGTGGATACTTTGTTGGGATGCATATCATGTCTGCAGAAAAATATTTGATAGAAGATGAAGAAGATCTCGTACGATTTTTTTGAAATCTTCTTTGAAAATCGATGTGCTTTTACCGCTTTTTAGAATTTATGTTATCATAGACCTGTGTTTCAACTGCCTTTTACTATTATTGCTTGCTTGGGTATTATTCAAAATATGGTGATGGAATACGTTTTTGTTAATTTGTCAAGAAATACTTAAATATGGATAGTAACAAAGAGTAACACAGTTTTATGATAAATAGGGGTTGAAAAGAAAAATGAATACACGAATTCTTGAACGTCTACTTGATCAATCATGTAAGATTGTTCTTAAAGATCCCGGTCAGGATCGATCTCGAGTTATGATGGGTATACTCAAAGAAGTTGATTTTCAATCCGGGTTTATCATTCTTGAAACAAGCCGTGGACCGGGATGTGTTAATATCGATGCAATCGTTGCAATAAAACCCCGCTAAGCACAAGATCAACTAGTATAGCTTATTTCGCTTTTAATTTAAGACGCCGTGATACAAGGCTACTATTTACAAAGATTATTTTGTCGATCTGCTAGTTCGTCAGCAAACATATATAAACTGAGATTAACAGATTATTACTGATAGGATATTTAGGAGGAGTAATACATGAGGAGAGATGGTAGGAGAAATGCAATTATTTATCAAGATCCTTTTAAACGGCGTACAGAAGATTTCACACCAGATGCACTAGATTTTCAAATATGGAAAGCCGAGCTACATCGTGAGCTGCAGCTTTTCTGGGAGAAATTAACCGAAGATGATGATAACTAACATTAGTTGATTGTAATCTGCTAGAGGTATGTAAGGGGCAGCTAATACCATGACTCTAGAACATATCGATCAATTCTCCACCTCACTGCATTTGGATGAGATTTTAGCTGGCGATTTTGATTTTTTCATTCCAATGATCTATCTTTTTCTTTCCATTTCACTGTATTCTATTATTATTTGGCATTTTTATCGATATATAGCGCGGAAAAATTGTTTTAAAATATCTTATAAAAATCATGCCGTGGTGATGGGAGTATTGAAATATTTCTTGATTTATCCCTTTGTTGCCTTTCTTTTTTTCACTGGTTTTTCACTCATGCTTCTCTTTTTGACAAAAAATCTGGAAATATCTCAAATCCTTGCGACATCCTTTGCTCTTATCATGGCAATACGCATCACAGCATATTATAATGAAGATCTTTCTAAAGATGTAGCAAAAATGCTCCCCTTTGCACTGTTAGGTCTTTTTTTAATTCAACCTTCCTATTTTAACATAGAAGATATACTCTTAAAAGTAAATAGTCTACCAAGCTTCTTTACGCTTACAGTGAAATTTATCCTGTTTATTGTGGCTACTGAATGGATCATGCGTATTTTTGTGAATGTGAAACGGTTCATTCACCATCAGCCACTAACGCTTTCTCAAAGCACTCGCAGTATTCATTAAAAACCTTTCACAACAACCTTAGATGTTTTACCACATTGACAAACTGGCGCATCAATTTTATATAACAGAACAGAGAAAACCAGGATATGTAAAAAGACGAGGTTTTGCCTTATGAAAGAAGTGAAGAGTAAAATTGGAGAATTTGGAGTTAGGTGGATGCCCGTTGAAGGGTATGTCCGAAACGATGGCAAAAAGGTTGCTGCTCATTTCAAAAAAGAAGTCTATCCGTGGCATCACAAACGAGCAATGTAAAACCTATTTCATCATTTTTTCATCTCATTTTTGTATCCTATACAAACACACTGTTATTTAGATATACTTATTTTTATAATATATATAACAATATTTATATAGCTTACCTGACATGCTCAGATTACAATATCAAACGAAGCGGGGGTAAAGATTTGTACTCCAACAATCTTTTTTCTCATATCTCTCCTCCCCAAATTTTGACATACCCCGCTTCACCCCTTACAAATAACCACCTTTAAGTAATCACAATCAATATCTTTTTTTTGGATGCAAAACGCTATACAAGAACTATATGAGCACGTCAACGATCTCTGCACCTATGAAGAATTCCAACAAGAAATCAAAATACAATTCAAACATTATAACGGCCTTTTCAATGAAGAAACAATCGCATTACTAGTTATTGATGAAAAGGGAAGAAATAACACTGCTTTCACCACTATCGAACGGATAAAAGAAAACAATGAATATACGCTCCAAGGTATTATAACTGATATACAAGAAATAAAGGAATTCAAACGAAAAAACGGAACACCCGGAAAAGTCGCAAATCTCATTCTTGAAGATACAACTGGCAATTGCCGTCTCGTTCTATGGAACAAAGATACCGCTCTAATAAAACAACTCAATATAACCCCCGGCACACCTCTTAAAATCGTCAACGGATACACGAAAAGAGGATATAACGGTATTGAAATACACCTTGGACGTTGGGGAGCACTAGAACGAATATCACCACCCGTTCACAAATCACAAACACAAAAACAACATGTAGAAGAAATGATCGGGACACTTACGAAGAAAACACATACCAATACGTTTTTTAAAGCTGATGGCACCATTGGATTTGTCACTCAAATCACCCTGAAAAAGCACAGTATCCTGTACAGCATTACCCTCTGGGACGAGCATGTCAAACAAATACAACAATACTCTATCGGTGAAACCTTGGTTCTCAACGGAGTACAAGAAAAAAAGAAAAACAACAAAACAGAGCTACATCTTCACCGATCTGGTAAAATTAATAAACAGTCCTAACAACCATCCTGCACATAGCTTTTTTTATTTGTAAGTGCATCAACTGCTCGCTGTAATTCCCGTCCAAGATAGAGATAATGCTCAGGTAATAAATTCTTAATGTGTTCTGAAATAGTATCACATAATGCATCCGCGCGATTTCCTTCAAAAACTAAACTGAGTTTTCCCGATACTATCTTGTTGTTTTTATACACATTTTTATAGTATTCAACTCTAATTGTTTTTTTTGAATGATTCAATTCAATCACAAAAAAACCAGCGGGATCTAACGATACATCTTTTTGTTGCGTTTTTTGTGCTGAAATCAGAGGTATTTCATTATCAACCATACACATCCTCCGCAGCATGAACAAGGTTTTTAAGTTTCTGAAAAGCATCATCTCTTGATAAGAACCGCTGTCCACAATCAGGTGCAATTTGAACAATTTTCTCGCCAAAGAGTTCCCGCCCCTTTATAAGATGATTGCGAATTTCATCAACCGATTCAATTCGGTTATGATCTGATCGAACAGCACCTAAACAAAGTGATTGTGGAAAGGAATACTCTCTTAGGACATCAAATAATTGAGGAGTTGCTTTGAATTCATGGGAAAGAATGTCCACTGGAAGTTCCATGATTTGCTCAAAAGTGTCTGATACATTTCCACAAACATGAAGGCGTACGGGAATTTTAATATTTTTAAGAACCGTTTTGATAAGAGAGGCAGCGTAATCAGGAACCTGTTGTGAAAAAAAAGGCTCATCAATGCTAAGCAACGAAACATGGTTCTGCACCGCACGTGCTTCTTGATTTAAGGCTTCTGCAAAATCAAATGCTAGCTCCTTTTCATCGTCATAAAAGAGATCAATCGTCGATTGAGATAAAGTATACGGTCCAGCAAGTAAACCAACTTGATGAAGAGAGGGAGGAATATGTTGTTTTATCATAAGAATGTCCGGGAGGGTAATGGGTTCTTCAAATCGAATTTGATCAGTAATTTCAGCTCGCTGTCTGATACGGCATCCATGTAGCCCACGAAGAAATATATGTAAAAAGGGATCTCGGGTTTGCCCGTCAGAGATAATGTTGATTCCTGACTCTACCAAATCTTGAACGGCAGCTAAAATATATTCAGTCCAATCTATTTCTTGTTGATTAAAATAAGCATGCATCATCTGTTGCGTATCAATAGATACAGGATAGGATCCAATTACCGTTGTCTGAACTTTTGTACTCATCTAAGAAGATTCCTCCGTGGATGATGCTTTACGGGCTCAATTCCAAAATAATTCTCGGTGTATTCAGAGATCAAAATATCCTGCCATGCAATGAGAGGAAACACCTTGGGAGCATGCTCTAAGGGCCCATAAATAGCAAAGTCCCCTCCAAATAGAGGAATGGTTAAATTTGATGCAATATCTACATTTTTTCGCGCGTCTGAAAAATCACATAGCCAGCGTGATTTTTCAACAACATTATGTATCGCACAACCTGTAGGATAACCATATTCTTCTTTTATAACAGGTATTGCCGCAATCGCCGCTCCACTATTATCACCTGGTGCAAGTGCTGCTGTGTCTACTAAAATCTTCTTAATTCCTACTGTTGAAGCAAGATCTATTAGTCCATGAGAAAGCATATGGGCACTTGTCTCTAATACCTCAATTTTTCCATCAGGAGATTTATCTTTAGGATTAAACGCTACAATAATTGCCATTGCAGGGGTAAATTTCACAAGTGCTTCCTTTTCTTCATCAGTGATACCTATATGAATGGAATTGTATATCGTCCTATCAAGTAGATTTTTTTCTGAAAGCAGTTTCAAGGCATCGACCTTAATGCCAGGATCGGTGACATCAATAGAAAAGGGATACGGCGAAGGCATCGTTTTTTCAATGATGTCGATAACATCTTCGAGATAGCTTTCTTTTTTTACAAAAAAATCAACAATTCCGGGATTGCCTGTTTTTTTACTTAGCTGAAACATGAGGTCTATTGACTGTTTGGCCTTTTTCAAATTGGGAGCATCCTTGAAGAATAGGCCACCGATAAGTGCTGTTGGATATTGACCTGGTTGCCCACCAAATGAGACTGTGTGAATAGTGTGAACAGTTTGTTTTTTGGTAAATGAAAACATGGTTCATTGCTCTCCGTTTAAATTATTTTTTTTCTGCTGATTTCTTTTCTTTACGACTCCTAAATAGTTCATTATAATTCTTGAATGTATCGCACGTTTATCAGATACTGCGATTTTATGTTTAGCCGTAATCTGAATGGCAATATATGGTTCTCCAAATTTCGGTGGCTTTTTTGAAAGACATTGCGTAATATGGCTTTGGATTTTTTGGGGATCAGTAACTCCAATAAGATTGATGATATCGATTTGTTGTTGGAATCGCGCGATCGCCTCTTGCGAAAGATTTTCAATATAGGGGATAACACCTGGAGCATTTCGGATGCGATGATTTGAATCAATGCCCTGTGCATGCAATGCGACAAGAGAGGACCCGGAACGATGTCCACGGATGTCCTCACCGCATACGACAAGAAATCGGATGTATGGGTTTGATATAACATTCGCCACAATTTTTTCAATACCAATATTTTCTGTTTTTAGAGGACCATAGATGGCAACCGTTTCTGGAGGTGTATAAGATGTATTTAGAAGAACGACTGCAACACAACTCGTTGAGCGGCAACAGGTAAATTCTCCACCCCAAGGGTAATATGTTTCCTCCATGACATCATTCCTTTTTAATCTCTCGTTTGTTCAACTTATACACATATAGCTGTTCGTCTGTGAAAGCGAGATGTTTAACAATCGTATAATCAAGCTTATTGTTAAGAATGTGTTTATTTAACCACGATAGCTTTGAAAATGAACTGACCACAACAAAAGCCTGACCATGAGAGGTAAGATGTTTTGTACAATCCACAACAAATCTTAGTATCACATCCAGTCCGTGCTGGCCAGATTCAACAGCGGTGGAAAGCCAGGGATCGATTTGACGGTTAGTTTGAATGGGAAGATAGGGTGGATTCATAACGATAATATCAAAACGTTCATCTGGATTAAGTACTGAAAATAAATCACCGTGTCGTACTTCAATGGTGCCGCTTAGCAAATTTCTATTGTTTTCAATATTTTTTCGTGCACATTCATAGGCATTGGATAAAATGTCAGTACATACAACAAAGCCCCCTCGTCGAGCACATTCTAATCCTATGATGCCACAACCGGTTCCAATTTCAAGGATTCGACCATAAATATTTTCAGGAAGAGCATCCAGCAATAGAAACGTATCCTCTGCAGGATCATACACTGCATCGTCAACGGCAATACTAAGAGTATGAAATGAAAACTTATGAGACACCATATCTGATCATAAATCTAAGTATCTATTAAAAAACTGTTTCCAAATCAAAAACAAAAAAAAAAAAAAAAAGAAA
>CAZTFR010000052.1:4893-7825 GCA_964612945.1 uncultured Thermoplasmatales archaeon | reverse complement strand
CTACGAGTAGCCACCCATCACGAGACTGGGATCACCTAAAAGAACCCATTGTTCTATCATTTGTCGGTCAGCAGATCCTGGACTATTGGTATCCTTTGTATTGATATCAAATTCATTGACATAATCAGTGATTGCTGCGCTATGTGCTTGTCCTACATACTGTGCGCCAAGTTGCCCGTAGTTGTAAAAGAAACGAGGCAGAAGCCAACCATCAAGTCCATCAGGATAGTTAAAGCCATTGATTCCCATCCCAAGACCAGAATTGCCCATGGTCGCAATAGCGCCACCATTTTCCTTACTGGTGAGCCACCAACTCCAACATTTCGGAACATATACGCCATAACCATATGCATGGCCGAAACCTTGAGTTAGGATGTTTCGCAGTGAGGTATTGAATTGGCTATTATGACAACCGCCAACAACTACTACGGGTTGTTTATCTCCATTTCGAAGCCGTGGATTTACGGGAGAAAACAAGACCTTCAGTGCCTCTTGAAGAGTTTTGTCTTGATAGAATAATGCGTAAAACGCATCAAGAGGTGGAATGGAATACATGCGCATAATCGTAATTTTTTGTTCCTTTTGGGCATCTTCTGGAGGGAAGGTAACAAGAATACAGGGGTTTGCATGTCCAGCCATATGAACAAGACCTGCTCCTTCATTCCATGCAGTTACCACATCAGATTGCCCGGTCAATGCCCCTGTTGAAGCCCAAATGCGTTTTATGGTAAAATCTTCCATATAACTTGCTGAGATATTTGTATCTATTTCTGCCTCATATGCTCCAGCTACTGAGCCGGGATAGGTATCCCCACCAATACATAACATGGTTTTATACCAGGAATCATCGACACTAGTTGATTCGTAGGTAATGATTTTGTCGACAACTACTTCCACTTCCTTAATTGAGCGGCAGGCAAGTCGTCCCACATAAACATCTGGTGCACCGTCGATGACATCTTTATTTAATTGGTCAAATTCGCCAAATATGTTGTTATCGTTGGAATCCCAATCCTCAAACTCACTACCATTATTTTTATACAAATCAGCAAAATACAGATCACTTAAATACCCTGATTCATAGGGGACTCCTGCATGATTATTACTGTAACGAACTGGGGTGTACCATTCGAATTTTTGCCCCTTCATTCCACCAATGAGCAAAACATAGGTAACACCCATATTTTCCACGGTGTCTTTGATGAAAAGCTTAATATTTTCTGCGTCATCATACCCCGATGTTTCGGATTCAAGAATTTCTTCAACAGTTGAAAATGTTGTATTCATGCCCACTGAATTTTTATGTGATATTAATGGTTGCACTGCTTCTTCGAACTCTGCTGGTGCAATTATGAGGAGATCATATTCATCTTCAAATACTCTTGGACTTTCAGGTAACGTATACGTGATTGAAAAATCTACAGATTTTGCATATGTTATTATGGATTCAGCAGGGTTATACCGTACAGGAAAACATTGAACCGATAGGTATAATACATGTTCATCTCCGTTCAGCCCAGAGGTACAACGATAGGTATACGGCTCGGTAGGATACCACTCATCTGTTGCATATATTGCAGCATTTTTCTTGGCTTTTACTTCGGTTCGAATTCCATCAATACATGGAGGAGCTGCAGGTTGTATATCGTTTGATATTTTGGTTGTTTTGACATCCTCGAATGCAACTGAGACATCAGTTACTGTGGAAAGAAATGGAAGAACAAACACCTTTGTAATTTTTGGAACCATTGGTTCACCGGTGACACGATGTTTTGATGTTGCTTGAGGTAGGTGCACAGAAAGATAGGGATCTTGCGATAGAAACACCGGATCAGAGAGTGTCATTTTTTCTGTAAGAACAACCTGATCTGGTTTCACTTCGTTTGGTATAGCAATTACACTTAGCGCTGAACTGCTTATTACTAAAACAATTAATAAGAAAACAAGTTTCTTCATGGTTTTTCCCCACCATCTATATAAATATCTATACTATAAATGTTTTTTCGTGCATTAGCAAAAAACACGATTACACTACTCCCAAAAGAAGCATATTTCGTTCTGAGAGTAGAACCTTACCTTTTCACTTTTTTTATTCGAAATTCTGCAATTCCTGCAGGGATAATTTCCAATTCATCTCCATCCGAGATATCATGTGCTTTAGCAAGTTGACTTGGAATTGTAATCACTAAACTGCTGCCCACTAGTCTGGCTTTGCGCGTTAGAGGCATATATCCCCACCTAATGAAGAATCATAATGTATACTTACCTATATATATGTTTTGTTTTTTACAAATATATGATTTTATGTACTTGCATATATACGGCAATAGAATTAGAAAAATTCAGTTTATATAAAAACATCATGAATATATGTTGACAGCATTTGGAAGATCAAAGTACATTCAGTTGTTTTTAAAATATGAACTGCTTTATCCTTAGTCATTCCAAATTCTTTTCCCATTTTATCTAAAAATGGATACCGTTTTGCAAGTGATTCAACGAGACGTCCTAATGATTCGTCGGAATTATTTCGAAAAAGATCCATTCGATCAAAGTTTTCGTCATCTGTTTTTGAGGTATATTCAGTACCAGTGGATTCTTTTGTTTTCATCTGCGAATGTGCTCTTTGATATTTTGTTGCATCAGGTTGGGAGAATGTTTGGGATGCCTGAATAATACTTATCCCAATAATAAAAAACACAAAGCAAATAGTAATTGCTTTTATAATACGTATTCTTTTCAAAGATTTTCCCCCACATATTATATTTATAATTCATATTATATAAATATATCCTAAAATTCTTTGGGAGAACAGATATAGAGAAAAAAAAAAAAATCAAAAAAGTATGAAAAAAATGGCGTAAGGTAATTATTTAATTTTTCCAAATTCCTTTTTTCTTTCCTTGGTATTTTTTCCAGTTGCATCGAGCAG
>CAZTFR010000052.1:0-4883 GCA_964612945.1 uncultured Thermoplasmatales archaeon | reverse complement strand
AGAAATTGATTCCATTTTTTAATTATAGAATAATCTCCACACACCTCTTTTGGTGGTGTGATATCAATAGAGAGCAATTTTTCCTCCTGTTTCATACTAACTTTCCCAATGCCATCTACTTCAAAATCGATGCCTTCATAAATATCGCCACTGGCACCAAAATAGTCCTTTACCAACGCTTGAATATCTGGATTATATCCTCGTTTAATCTTATAGTTTCTCATGCAAAAAGCGTATCTATGCAGTATAATTTTAAAGTTTTGATTTCTGTAAAGTAATTATTATTTTAGTCATTAAGCGGTGGTGGTACATAGTTACCATAGGTCTTCTTCCATTGGTGCAATCGATTATATTGTGCTTCTAATTCTTTAAAAAGAACCACCGGTGCGTCTTTCACTCGGGTTTTATAGATCCATTGAATTCGTTTTATTTTTTCCATATTCTCAGGTATGCGAAGTAAGAATTGTTCTTCATAGTTTTGTTGTGTATAGCGTCGATTTAGTAATTTTAAAAATAATGTTTTAATATCACCATATTTAGGGATATGCCCTGTAGGTGTTTCCCAAGCCTCAACCTGATTACGTACACGCATCCTAATCCATTTCAACCAAACTCGTTTGTCATTTTTATGATTCAGGTAGTCACCCTGTGCATTTTTTAAAAAGTAGTTCACCGAAAAAATCTTAGGCGCATGCTCCAATTTTTTTCCAAAAGATAGGTTATCCTTCACATATTGACCTATGGGAATGGATAAAAAATCAAGATTTGACATTGGATTAAACACTCGCATACCTGCAGTCCCTAATGTTGCGGCTGTTGTTTCAGACTCCAGCGATGCCCCTTTTGTTAAGATACCATGATTCCAAGAAAAGGCTTCCTCAACAGGAACCCACGTATTTGAGTCACGTCCACCGTAGATGATTCCCTCTACGGCTACACCATTTGGATCATTGATATGAGAATCAATATTATCAAGAATACCAAGATCAAAGGTAAATCGTGCGTTTTTATGAGAAGGATGCACATTATTTCCCTGTTCATCCTTCATTGCTTTCACCCATCTTCCTGCATAATTTACCCCGTTAGAAGGAATGGTGTTTTCTTTTCCATTCCAATACACGGTCTTATTAGGCAGAACTAAAATATTTGAAAAAATAATTTCATGTTTCTCATGTAACGCCTTCCATTGAAGGGGATCATCCTTCGCGTTGATTCCATCAATAATGCCAAACATTCCTTTTTCCACATTCACTGCCCGAAGCTCCCCTTTAATATTTCTTAAATATGCAATATCATCCCCAACAATTGATTCATCCGGTAACATCGCCGTAGATGTTTTTCCACACATCGATGGAAAGGCCCCTGTTACATAGCATGGCTTTCCTTTATCCCCTTGTATTCCCATAATCAACATATGCTCAGTAAGCCATCCTTCTTTTGAGGCTTTATCTATTGCTAATCGCATCGCTAATTTCTTCAATCCAATGGTATTTCCACCGTATTGTGTATTTGCACTAAAAATCATATTTTTAAGAAGATCAATATACACCCGGCGTTTCGAGATCTTTTTACTGACAAGAAGGTTTAGGCCTGCATTCTGTAATGACCCTTGAGAGTGAATAAAAGTAAAAAATGATTCTGTTTCTTTCATCTGAACGAATTGCTGGTAACCCTGACGATAGAGTAGATCTTCGCTATGTGCAACATATGCGGAGTCAGTAAGCTGAAGACATGAAATCGTAAACACTGAGTTACGAGGACCTAAAGTATAAAATTTTACAAAAAGCTCATGAGCTCCCATACTTCCTTTTAGAATACTATGTATTTCCTTCAATCCTTTTTGCCGATCAATTGCATTAATCTCAGGGCCTAAGTCTTCATCCTTTGAAAGCAAAAATTTGGTCTGCTCCTTGTCCCGCGCCTGATCATAATATCCATCAAAATGAACGGTATGCCCTGGTGTTGAAAGCGATGCTTCCTCATGATTTTTAAGCGCAGCATTTTTTGTATACCGGACATCTTTTTCAGAATCAGTACATACATACACTGAGGAAGGCTGACACAGATCAATATACTGAGCAATGAATCTATGAACCAGTGGATGAGTAATTCTCTGTACTTTATCAAAATCATCTTTTCGTAAAACTGATTGTAAATCTGTTTTCGGAGCCTCTACAAAGAGCTTACTGCCCATTTCACTTCAACCCTAATAACTCCTGCTTCAATAGCAGGCCATTTAATCAAGATTGATACCGATTCATATGAAGAATAGAAGAAAGCGACCGCTTAGGAACATGTATTGTTCCCTGTTCATCCTTCCAATATTTTACATCCCCCTGAAAATCCTCTATTACTGGCTGTTCGGCTTTATATCCAACTGAAATAACAGCATCAGTTGCCATCTGCTCAGGGATATTAAGAAGTTCTTTTACCTTTATTCGGTTCACATTCAGCAACATACAGGTTCCAAGTCCTTGGGCTTCTGCGGCAAGCATGATATGTGCAGCTGCAAGACCTGAATCCCACTGATAATATTGGTCAAACTCCCTTTTCACAAGCATGACAATATAGGCTGGAGGGCGCTCCTTTTGCGCAGGTGACCATGAGGGCTTGAGATAGCCGGCCCAACCAAGCGTTTCAAACAACTTATCACAAAGATCCGGTTGGGTAACAATAACATACTCTAACGGCTGAAAATTCTTTGCAGAAGGAGCTACCCGTGCGGCATCAACAAGGGAGCGTAACACCTCAGCAGAAACAGTTTTTTGTTGAAACCGACGAACTGATCGTCGCCTGCGAGCTGCATCATATACATCCATTACACATCATCCTCCAACACACACCAATCATACGAAAGGTTGGCTATCTACAAAAAAATCCTATCTCACAAATCTGTGCTGTTTCTCATTTAACCTTTGACGGGATGAAACAATTAACCTCCACCGTACTTACGAACAGATAGCTTCTACTTAATAGTTTGGAAAAATATGTAATCGTAATTTACTTTAAGCACCTTCAATTATCATGCAACTATCATGGCAAAAAGAATACGTCGCGTTCGAACCTTTGCGCGAACTGCACCAAAATCACAAGAAAAAAACCTTATCAACAATGCAAAAAAAATCAGAGAAAACCCCTATCAAATCCTTCCAGATACAACAGATTCCAACTGTGGAAAATATCTCAGCAAGTATAAAAAACAAATAGAGAAAATTCACAAATATAAAGACGACGCAACAAAACTTGAAAAACTAACCAACAAAAAAGGCATTCAAGGAGCCCTCGCAGGAACACTTCTTCTTGCCATATCAGAAAAAGCACCGTATCTCGGCGTTCTGAAATTCCCCACCGGCGATATTACCTATGCACAGCGAGGGCGAGCAGATAAAGAAAAACTCATCGCCATTCAATATTATGACCACCCCGTACTCAGGCTACTGGGGATGAAAGATCTTGCCTATAAAAAAAATCTTCACATTTACTCCTGGGAAAACAACTATATTTGCACTGGAACGTCGCCACAGCCACCAAAAGATTTCCAACAATTTATTATCAAAACACTTGATCTCAACCAAAAAAATAATGTCTGCAGCTGCCCGCACCTTACTAACTACAATATTAAAGCTAAACAACCAGCAGAAGACTATTATCTTCATCTTCATTGGAAATCCGCAAATATCTTTTTTGCAATCTGTAAAACCTGCGCAAAAACCTCAAAAAACACTCTCTTTTCCATTACCAAATACATGGTACTCCCCAGTATAACAGATAATTTTGACATTTCCATAGTCGCCCAAGTCATAAAAGGACATGAGCAAAGCACCCAAGCTGAAACCTCATATATTGATGAATATCTCGCTGGAAAAATAAGTGATTATGAGCTTATTACAAAAAATGTTCGTTCTCGAAAAAAATCACTTGAGGAATCCGATGAAAAAATATATGTCCTCGACGGAATTTCCTACGGAACTGATACCCAACGATTTATTGAAAAACTTAATCCTAAACCACATCAACAAGACGCACTTGAATATATATTAGAACGAATCACAGAACCGCTCATTGTCAATGAAACGAGTGCAGCAAAAATAATTGGACAGTACTGGGAGGAATACGGAAAAGACTACCTGACATCAATAATTTCAGATCAAAAAACAGCAGAATCCTTCTACAAACTCGACGAAAAACCATCACAAATTCTTGAAATCGCACATGACTTCCAAAAAAGACAACAAATTCTTGCAAAACTTCCCTCATACCAATCCCTACAGCCCCTTGCAGAATTCGCAGATACTATAGCAAAAACCTATAAAACATTTGGAAAAAAGAAAACTCTTAGTGAGCTTGCTCATCCGCCAACATCATCCAAAGCCAAATCAGTAGCCTATGCTTTTCTTCTCTCGTTAGAAAAAGGTATTGAACAGAAATGGAAATTCTCAAAAGAACAAATTGAATATGGTGAATACCTCAAAGAATTTACAAAAAAACTTCTTGAAGCAGAACCAGAGTCTTATCGAGAAGCACTTCAGAATCTATTGCAGGCAAGCGGTTCAAATGAACAACTACCTCAAAAATAAAAAAGTTAGAAAGTATAATACGTTCCTATCATAGGGTAGATAAAACCAACGAGCTGATTGATACATAATTTTATCTATTTTAATGATGAATTTTGACAGCATCGCAAAACCTATCAAAAAGTCCCACAGCAAATGAAAATAGAGTAGCCCGATAAAATTCTTGCTGTCATGATTAACCAGTTTTAAAAGAAACATATCCCTTGACCGGCATTGGGACAAAATTAATTCCTTCCCACTCGAACAGTGAAAACATTGTGCAAAAAAGCAATCGACATCAATGCCATCTCCTGCCGATCATCCCGTTTC
>CAZTFR010000051.1:0-15793 GCA_964612945.1 uncultured Thermoplasmatales archaeon | reverse complement strand
CATATGTTTGTGCAACCCGTGTTTCTGAAACAGAACAGGTACTTGGATCTCTCTTGTGTACTTTGATTCCCAGAACAGAAGAAAAAGATAAGATATTTTATAATTCCATCTTGGAGAATCACATCGTTTTATACGGAAGCGGATTACCATGAGACTAACAAATTGCTTTAAAGAAGGACTACTACGAAAAACGACACCATCATAAACAGTATGCAACAAAATCCTTAGAAACAAGTCTTTGCTACATACAAAACGCAAAAGATAACCTCGAAATAAAAAATAAGAACATCGTAATTTTTTGCTCCTATACTGCGATGTTTCATGCCGCTCGAGCAATACTCTTCAAAGATGGGATAAAAGAAAGAAGCCACATCTGTGTTGTCTCCTATTTAAAAGAGACATATCCTCGATTGAAACGTTTAGCAAATCAACTTGACACCTATAGAAGGAACCGCCATAACACCGTATATGCATTAGATTTTCTGATATCAGATGAAGATGCACAGCAAGCAATACTAGATGCAGAACTATTTTATGAGCAAATAAAAAACATCCTTGTAGCAAATTAGCATTTTTTATCCTATTCCTTCTGTCTTCTACTTTTATAAAAATATGAGAATTTAATATCCCTACGCGATATCATGATTCTTCACAGCAACGTACTCGAATTTTTTTGCAATCGTAAACTAATTATAGACGCACCCTATGTGCAAGTCTTACCCGTTGTGACACCACATGAAACTTGTGATCAGTGAGAAAAACATTGCCGCTCGCCGCATGGCAACCATCCTATCTAATGGTAAATATACAACAAAACGAATAGGACCAGCACCCGTGTATGAGTTTGAAAAAGACAATGAACCATGGAAAATTATCGGACTCAGAGGACATATTACCCAGCTTGATTACCCTGTTGAATTTAATCAATGGAAAAAGATTGAACCAAAAGAGCTCATCTCTGTTGAACCTGTAAAAAAAGTGAGTGAAAAACACATCAGCAACGCACTGAAATCACTTGCAAAACAAAACCCGTTTATTATTGTCGCCACGGATTATGACCGTGAAGGCGAACTCATCGGGGTAGAAGCACTCTCCCTCATTCAATCAAAAGAAGACCAAACATTGCCCGTAAAACGAGCAAAATTTAGTGCGATAACAAAATATGAAATCGAAGACGCTTTCACCAAACTCTCCTCTGTTGACTTCAATCTTTCCTCTGCAGCAGAAGCACGACAAATCGTTGACCTTGTCTGGGGTGCAGTACTCACCCGCTTTATCTCCCTTACTGCCCATAGACTTGGAAAGGATTTTCTCTCTATAGGACGTGTGCAATCTCCCACGCTTGCCCTCATCGTCAAACGAGAAAAAGAAATTAAAAACTTCATTAGTAAACCCTTTTGGAAAATTATTGCCTCACTGCAAAAAGAAAAAACCTTTGATGTAGTGCATAGTAGCGACAAAATCTGGGATGAAACAGAGGCAAAAACTCTTTATGAAAAAGTAAAAGATGCATCCAAAGCACAGGTCACAACTGTTGAAAAAGAACAAAAAGAAGAATTTCCTCCCTCACCTTTTAGCACCACAACATTTCTTCAGGCAGCATCCTATCTCGGACTTGCTACAGATAAAGCCATGAGCACCGCCGAAGAACTCTACATGTCCGGACTTATCTCCTACCCTCGAACCGATAACACGGTGTATCCCAAAACGCTGTCTCTAAAAACCATCCTTACCAAGCTTTCACAAAAATTCCCGCAGGAAGTCGACTTTGTCAACAATCATAAACGACGCTATCCCTCACGGGGAAAAAAACAAACCACTGATCACCCACCGATTCACCCTGTTGATTCACCAGGATCAAAAAAACTCACCAAAGACCAACAAAAAATCTATGAGCTCATCTGCCGACGGTTTTTTGCAACCCTTACAAAAAACGCCCTCACCGAAACCATGCAGGTCACCTTTTCAATAAAAAATGAAACCTTCAACGCGTCAGGCTACCGAGTCATTGAACCAAACTGGAAACACCTCTACCCCTACATCAAAGAAAAACGAACTGCCCTCCCTGAGCTTTCAAAAGATGAAATACTACCCGTCGTCGGCATGGCTATCAAAAAAGATAAAACACGTCCCCCTCAACGATACACACAAGGAGCACTTATTGCAAAAATGGAGCAGCTCTCTCTAGGGACTAAATCCACCCGTCATGAAATCATAAAAAAACTCTACTACCGACGATACATTTTTGGAAACACACCACGGCCCACTGCAACTGCCATCGCCGTCATCGATGCTCTAGTAGATTGTGATGTGGTAAAACCAGATATGACCGCCCAGCTTGAAAACGACATGAATTCTATTGCTGAAGGAAAAAAGACCCTCGAAGAAATCGTTGGGGAATCACGAGACATGCTCCAAAAAGTAATGGTCTCTCTAGAAAAAGACAAAGAAGACATCAAAAACAACATCGGAAAAGCACTCAAAGAACAAAACAAAATGGGAACCTGCCCCAAATGCGGCAAAGATCTCACCCTCCGAATCTCAAAAAAAGGGAAACGATTCATCGGATGCACAGGTTATCCGGATTGTAGAAACGTCTATTCCCTCCCGCAAAAGGGCGGCATTATGGGATATGATGAACCCTGTAAAACCTGTGGCGCACCTGTCGTACGCATTAAATTAAAAGGTAAACGACTTTGGCATCTCTGTGTCAACCCGGAGTGTCCAGAAAAAACGGAAAAGTAATACTTATTCTAATGAATCTTCATCCTCTTCATCGTCAACGACCTTAGTCACCGAGACTACTTGATCTTCCTTATTCAGCCGCATAATGCGCACGCCCATGGTGTTTCGTCCTTGACTTCTGATTTCGGAGACAGAAATCCGTACGTTCATTCCATGCTGCGTGGTGCAAAGAATCTCATCCTCATCTTCTACCTGATTCAGATAAATCACCGGGCCATTCCGCTCATTGGTAATAATGGTGCGTACCCCTTTACTACCTCGATGGGTTTTGCGATATTCTGAAATAGGTGATCGTTTCCCAAAACCATTTTGTGTGATCGTAAGAAGCGAACCGGTCTCTTCTACAATGCTCATCGCAACTGCATAATCTTTTTTATTCAGACGAATACCAATTACTCCACGAGCAACTCTTCCCATGGGCCTTATTTCTCCTTCATCAAACCGACAGGCCTGACCCAAGGCTGATGCAATCATCACAGTTTGATTACCATCAGAAAGACGCGTACTAATCAGCTCGTCACCCTCCTCGAGCCGAATCGCCCGGATACCGTTGACCCGAACGTGACTATACGCAGAAAGCACCGTTTTTTTTACAATACCTTTTTTGGTGGCAAAAATAAGGTAGTGTTCGTCATCAAACTTATGAATGGGAATTGCGGTTTCAACCGTCTCGCCTTCCTCAAGACGGGGGAGGAGATTAATGATTGCCTTTCCCTTTGCATACCGGTCTCCCTCTGGAATCTTATAGCCTTTCAACCAGAACGCTTTTCCATGGGTGGTAAAAAACATGATATACTCATGGGTGGAAGTGATGAATGCATCAACAATTACGTCTTCTTCTTTGGTGCGCATGCCGATAAGACCTTTGCCACCACGACGCTGCGTCTTATAGGTTTCCACAGGGATACGCTTGATATATCCTGATTTGGTAATCGTAATTACTACTTCTTCAACGGGGATGAGATCTTCCATTTCAATACCGATTTCACCTTCGACGATTTCGGTTCGCCGCTCATCACCAAACTGCTCTTTTAAGGAGAGGAGTTCTTTTTTGATTTCGCTGAGGATGTTTTCACGAGAACTCAGTAGTTTCTCAAGTTGATCAATCAGCTGCTGAGTCTCCTTATACTCTTTTTCAACAGAATCAATCTCCATGCCAGTGAGTTTCTGCAGCCGCATATCAAGAATCGCCTTGGCCTGAATCTCAGAGAGATCAAAGCGTTTCATCAGACTCGTGCGTGCCTCTTCAACATCCTTGCTTTTCCGGATGATTTTGATGACTTCATCAATATTTTTTAAGGCAATCATCAAGCCTTCCAGGATATGCATTTTTTCCTGCGCTTTAGATAGATCATGCTGAGAACGTCTAGTGATGACATCCACGCGATGTTCGATGAAATAATACAATATTTCCTTAAGCGTAAGAATCCGTGGTTCACCATTGACAATAGCAAGATTAAGAATCCCAAAGGTGGACTGCATGTCGGTGTGTTGGAAGAGTTGATTTAACACAACCTCCTCAATGGCATCACGTTTGAGATCAATGACCATACGCATGCCCTCACGATCGGATTCATCACGAAGATCAGAAATCCCCTCCAGTTTTTTATCCTTCACAAGCTGCGCGATCCGCTGCAACAGATTTGCCTTGTTCACCATATAGGGAATTTCGGTGACAATGATACGTTTTTTATCCTTTTCTTCAATCTCTGCTTTCGCTCGAACCCGAACTAGACCACGGCCTGTAGAATACGCATTAAGAATGCCTTCTCTTCCATAGATGATACCGCCTGTGGGAAAATCAGGACCCGTGATTACTTCCATTAGATCCGCTGTTGAGAGATCCGGGTTTTCGATGAATTTAATTGTACCATCGATGACTTCTGAAATGTTATGAGGCGCAAGATTAGTGGCCATCCCTACAGCAATACCCGATGAGCCGTTAATCAACAAGTTTGGGAGCACCGAGGGAAGCACCTCTGGCTCCTTAAGTGATCCATCAAAATTATCACGCCACACGACAGTTTCCTTGTTGATATCCTGAAGCATCAGTTTCGAAATTTTTGACATACGCGCTTCGCTATATCGCATAGCGGCTGCTGAATCTCCATCAATTGAATTATGGACAAAGACACCACTTGCTAATGCAAAATTATGCGTCTCATTAATAGTTAAATCAAAAACATCTTCTTTTTTATCTAGAAAACTAATGTCTTTAACGGTATGATTTAAAGTGATGTTATCAATACCAAGTGTTTCGTACACATTAGATATTTTATTATCAAAGAATTTTTCAAGAGCGTTCTCATATTTTATGATTCCTGCTCCCTTTCTTGAGTTAATTGTTACTCGAGTTTTTTCATAATTTTCTTTATTAATCGCGCCAAATTTATCTAAAGTTTTTTTACAAGTAGAAAGAAATCTGTAGTAATTTGTGTTTTTACCATTTTCTGATAGAATTTTTAAAAAACTTTTTCTATATTTTGGATTATTGTTCCATCTCTTCTTGGACAATCGTGACATATTTGTTCTATGCTCAGGGTTAGACCATATTTCGTAAGAAAGCTTTCTCATTCGTTCAGATTGTTCATTGTAATATTCAGGATCTTTCCATTTTTCTTTAAGAGCGTTTGATTTTTTCTCTCTGTATTCTGGATCTTTCCAAAACCTTTGTAATGTTTTTGTCGCTCGTTTGCTCAATTCTTTTCTTAGTTCTGGATGATTTTTTATAAATTCTTTATTTACGTTACTTAAAGTCTTACGCATTTTTTTTCTATATTTTGGGTTCTTCCAATTTTCCTTATTTCTTTTCGATAATCGAACAGAGTGTTCTTTTCTGTTATTTGGGTCAGACCAGTATTTTTTCCTGCCCATGGCTATTTTTTTTCTATATTCTTCATTTTTATGTAGTTCAGAGGCATGTTCTGAATGTAATTTCCAATGATCTTGCCATTTTACTCTTCTTATGTTATTTGGATTATTGTTTAACTTGTCAAAATTAATGTGATGTCTGATTCGCCCTTTCTTTCTTGTATAAATGTTATTTTTCAAATTCCAATCATCTGCAAGATTATGAACTGGGGTCCAGTTTTTTGCCTTTGGTTGATAGATAAGTTGATAACCCTGCAAAGAAGGTTTGTAGGTATCTTTTTCAGATGATAATTTCAAATATAATGGCATCAATGAATCTCCGGGGCGAAGATTCTGAGCCTCTTTATATTCTCCTGAACGTGACATAAATTTATGATTGAGAGTGCATTTTATTTCCTGATTGTTGTCCAATGTTATTTTAATAATTCTTTGATTTTTTTTGGTGAGTCTGGGTGACTGTATCTCGGCGATTTCTATGTTACCTTTTTTATTAATTGAGTATGTGAAATTTGTTTTACCTTTATTGCTATCCTTAATTAATTCGCCAAAGCTTAGATCTCTTCCATCAGTTAGAGCAACTTTCGTATCTTTTGTGAAGCATCCAAAATTACCTTGGCCATCAATCAACGGATAGCGAAGTGAGAAATCTTGAGCCATTCGAACGAGGGAATCATATACTGCCTGGTCACCATGAGGGTGATATTTACCTAATGTCTCTCCCACGATTCGTGCGGATTTTTTATGAGCTTTATCATGGGTGAGCCCCATGTCGTTCATTGCATAAAGAATTCTTCTATGAACCGGTTTTAATCCATCTCGTACATCGGGAAGTGCTCGGCTCATAATCACGCTCATCGAGTAGTCGATGAAGGCGCGTTTCATTTCTGTTTCAATGTCTCGCAGGTATTCTTTGGTTCCTTTTTCCTCATCCATCTTCTGTCACCTCAGATATCTAAATTGACCACATCTTTGGCATGTGCCTGGATGAATTCTCGTCGTGGTTCTACGTTTTCACCCATAAGAATAGTGAAGAGTTCATCTGCTTCAACGGCATGTTCCACGGTGACCTGATAGGTGATTCGGTTTTCTGGATCCATTGTAGTTTCCCAGAGTTGCGATGGATTCATTTCTCCCAGTCCTTTGTAGCGTTGTAGGCTGATTCCTCTCCCCCCAAGTTCCTTTACTTTTTCAAGTCGTTCTCGTTCAGAATATGCATACTCAATGGTTTTTCCTCGTTGTATCTTGTAGAGTGGTGGTTGGGCGATATAGAGGTATCCTTCTTCGATAAGTGGTCGCATGTATCGGAAGAAAAAGGTGAGGAGTAGGATGCGGATGTGTGCACCATCGACATCTGCATCAGTCATAAGGATGATTTTATGATACCGTGCTTGTTCAAGATCAAAGTCTTCTCCGACACTGGTCCCAATGGCGGTGATCATGGCAAGGATTTCGTTGTTTTTAAGGATTTTATCCATCCGTGCTTTTTCCACATTGATGATCTTGCCGCGTAGGGGAAGAATCGCCTGAAATTCCTTGTCTCGAGCTTGTTTTGCACTGTTATGAACAAAGATTCCGCTTGCTAAAGCAAAATTGTGGGTATTTGGAACTTCTATATCATAGACATCAATTTTATTATCCAACTGTTCAATAGCGATAATCTTGTGATTGTAGTTGGCTATTGCATCTATTGCAGCTTGTGCTTGTTCATCTCCGTTGAAAAATCTCTCTAAAAATGTTTCGTATAATAATAGGTTTTTATCGTTTCTTTCTCTCCGTAGTCTGTTATATTCCTCTTTGTCGAGTGTATGATAATTATCATAAATTTCTTTTAAAACTGTTATCGATTTTGTGTAGTAGGTTTTATTGTATGCTTTTTTTCTTTTTTCTCGGAATTCCGGCGTCCACTGTTCGATTGTTTTTCGCCGTCTCCATTCTAGTAATTGTTGATCTTTCCATTGTTCTTTCGCTTGTTCTGATAACTCTTTTTTCTTTTCTGGATGGTTTTGATAATATTGTGTGACTCGTTGTGATTGTTTTTGTCTATTGTTTTTATCATTCCAATATTTTTGTTGTTCGTGGTTTAATCGTTTCAAATTTTCTTCTCTATATTTTTTATTGTTATGGTAAAATTCGAGGTATTTCTTTGTCATATATTCTTTATATTCCTGATTTTGCCGTTGTTGCATTGCTTGTTCTCTTAAGATTTGTCGAGTTTTTGGTTGCATCATTCTTTGACTCATTTTTTCTCTGAAGTCTTTGGTTTGTTTGATTTGGCGACATTTTTCTTTAACTTCTTCAGTATGGAGGGTTTTTGAAGCTTGTTCGCGGTGTAGTTGTGTATGTTCTTCCTTAGTCAGTCTTGTAAGATTTGTTGGATTGTTGTTGAGTTTGTTAAAGTCGATATGGTGTCTATGTGGCCTATTTGATTCTGTATATATTTTATTTTCAAGATTCCATTTGTCCGCTAGCACATGGGTAAATTTCCATTTCAGTTCTTTATTGTCATAGACGAGTTCGTAGCCGTCGATAGTGATCCATTTTCCTTTTTTTGATAGCTGTTTCCGTAAAGGCATTAAGGATTGTTTTGGCGTGAGCTCTATTGCTTTTTTATAGAGGCCATTGCGGGTCATAAACAGATGATCTGGTGTGCATATGATTTCTTCGTTATTGTCTAATGTGAGTTTGATTACTGAGGTATTTGTTTTTGTGATCCTTGGATTTTTTATTTCTTCTATTCCGATGGTGCCGTCGTTTTTGATGGTGTAGCAGAAATGTTTTTTTCCTTTTTGGTGTTCTTTTACTAGTTGTTTGAAGGTGATGTTTCTTCCATCAGTTAGAGCTATTTTTGTGTCACCTGAAAAACAGCCTCCAGCACTGTCTCCCTCCACAAGGTAGAGTTCTGATTTTTTTGGATCTCGGGTGGAGCAGTCGGCGAGTTTTCCCGGTAGTGATGAGGATTCCAGGATTCCTTTTCGTCTGGTGAGCTCGCGTGCTTTTCGTGCTGCGGCTCGTGCTTTGTTTGCAAGTACTGCTTTTTCGATGATGGTTTTTGCAACTACTGGTGTTTCTTCGAAGTAGGTGGAGAGTTTATCGTAGGTGATGCTTTCGACGATGCCTCGGACTTCGGAGTTTCCGAGTTTAGTTTTGGTTTGTCCCTCAAATTGTGGGCGATGGACTTTGCAGGATATCACCGCGGTGATGCCTTCTCGGCAGTCTTCGCCGCTGAGGCTGAAGTCGATGTCAAAGCCGATGTTTCGCCGTCCGTAGTCATTAAAGACCCGGGTGAGTGCGCCTTTGAATCCGTAGAGATGTGTTCCGCCTTCGTGGGTGTTGATGTTGTTGACGAAGGTGAAGATGTTTTCGGTGAAGGCATCAGTGTATTGTATCGCTATTTCCACTTGGACGCCTGCTTTTTCTCCGGCAAAATAAATGGGTGAGGGATGGAGTGATGTTTTGTTTCGGTTGATGAATTGTGTGAATTCTTTGACGCCGCCATCGTAGCGGTAGGTTTCTTTTTGACCGGTGCGTTCATCTGTGATTTCAATCTGTAGACCTGCGTTTAAGAAGGCCATTTCTCGCAAGCGGGTTGCGATGGTTTCAAGATTAAAATCAGTGGATTCAAACACTTCTGTATCCGGGAAGAAGGTGATGGTGGTTCCGGTTTCTTCTTGTGATTTTTTGTCTTCAAGGCAGGTGGCGGTTTTTCCTCGTTCGTAGCTTTGGGTGTATTCTTTTCCTTCTCGTCGGATTTTTACTTCCAGTTTTTTTGATAGAGCATTGACGACGGAGACGCCAACGCCATGCAATCCGCCGGAGACTTTGTAGGTTTCTTGATCGAATTTTCCACCGGCATGAAGGGTAGTGAGCACCAGTTCGACGGCTGGTTTTTTATATTTTTGATGAATGTCAACGGGGATGCCGCGTCCGTTGTCGGCAACGGTTATTGATCCATCTTTGTTAATGGAAACCCAAATATGGGTGCAGTAGCCGGCGAGTGCCTCATCGATGGAGTTATCAACAACTTCGTAGACCAGATGATGAAGCCCTCGTATATCGGTGCTCCCGATGTACATTCCTGGGTTTTTTCGTACGGATTCGAGTCCTTCCAGTACTTGTATTTTATCTGCATCATAGCTGCATGATGGGTCCTTTTTTGAAGTAGCCATAGTAAATACCTCACAAATAGAAAATACACTAATTCATGATAGATTGTGGGAGCTTTTTTTTCAATCCCGTCTCCTAGGGTTTTTTCTCGGAGAATCATATGGAGTATATGCTAATAAAGGTTACTATTTTTTACTGTCTTTGTATATAAATGGAGTGGTGCGGTTGGGTGAACTATTTTGATTGGTAATATGTGGATGAATCGTGTCTGTTTTTATGTGAAATGAGGGCGGTGTAGTCCGAAGAGTTAATGAAGTGGTGAATGCATCTCTTTTTTTGAGGAGATTATGCGATATTTCGTGTTAGGGGTAGTGGTGCTTTTTGCGTTTCCTTTGATTGCTGGTCTAGTGGTTGCTGATGATGAGGATCTTGCGCGGCAATATGCGCCGGTGTTGATATTTGAATCTGAGGAGACAACCTTTCCTGTGGATGTGTCCTATCATGTTGATAATGCTGCGTTATATGTTGTGGGTGACGGGTTGGTTACTTCTGATCCAACTCTTGAGGGTATTGCAGATTATACGATAGAGGGGTTCTATCTTGATAACACGCTTGGGACAATTAGTGATAATGCAATTATTGCTGATTATCAGAGCACGTCTCGCGGGTATACCGTCTATGCTCGGGTGGATGTATCGTCTGGTTCTACAGTAATTCAGTATTGGATGTTTTATGCATTTAATAAGGGAGAACAGAACCCGCATGAAGGTGATTGGGAGATGGTACAACTGGTCCTCTCTGGTGGATCTCCTTCAGAGGTGATGTATAGCCAGCATCATAGTGGTCAGCGGGCGACCTGGGATCAGGTTGAAAAAGACGGCGATCATATGAAGGTCTATGTGTCCCGGGGGAGTCATGCAAATTATCTTCGATCATATTCGGGCATGCTTGGACTTGCACGGGATAGTGTTGGAACCGGTCGTGTGCTTACTTCTTCAAAGTATACCCTTGTGCTACTTGATGATGAACCCTGGTTGAAGTATCGCGGATTATGGGGTTGGACTGGTGAAACAGAGGAGGAAGCAATACAAGCATCGGTTTTAGGACAAGCAGGGCCGCCAGGACCTATGTATCGAGAGGAGGGTCTTATGTGGGATAGCCCGATTGTCTGGGGTGAAGGGTTGCTACCTGCAGATGATACTCTCTTTCTTGTTGAATTACTGCTTTATAATCTGGTGCTAATTATCATTCTTGTAACTATTCTTACCCTTGCAGTACTTCTGTATCGCATCTATCGTCGTTATGAAAAAACCGGGTTAGGTCCTCGAGTTGTATCCCTGCTTTATATCGACGGTGCAAATGTGAAAAGCATTGGTAATCTACTCTGTATTGTTGGGATTTTCTTAGCGATCTTTGCACTTTTTAATCCCTGGTATTCAATTGCAACTGATATCCAAATAGCAGGATATGAAACAGAAGGAATGGCCAATTTGATGACTATCGATGGTATGAATGGAGTTGAAATTCAGGTTCCAGGTCTTACAGGGCCTATACCGATGGGTGCCGTCATTGTTCCGTTCTCTCTTTTGATTGGCATCGGACTTCTCTTTTTTATTATTGCAACTATCGGAGTTCATCACAGCAAGAAACTTGGCAGAAAATACATATATCGAGGGATACGGCTTCTTGTCCCGGTGATTATCATCATCATCGCTCTTTTTGCACTCAACTCAATTCCCTTTGATTCATTTCTACCTGGCGAAGCAACAGTTGACATCAGTACTGTCATGAATGCAATTGCAGGCTCTCCTTTCGGTGGTGAACAAACTGTTACGATCCCTCAAGTATCAGGGCAACTGCAGCTTCAATGGGGATTTTCACTGGGAGGATACCTCTTGATGTTCTCTGGAATTCTTCTCATTGTGTCCGGTGTAGTAGAAGGCATGGCAAATACTGAGTTTTTTGAAAGCTCCCACGTATCCTCTATAGAGGATAAACCAAAGAAAAAAGAGAAACCACCACATAAGAAAGAAAACAAATAAGGTTTGGATACAAGTATGATCATTAACGCAGATCTTCATGTGCATTCACGCTTTTCAGGAGCAACTAGTGAAAAGATGAATATGGAAACGATTTCGCGTGAGGCTCCTTGCAAGGGCGTTCAGGTGATGGCAACAGGTGACTGTCTGAACAGTCGGTGGATGAAGGAGATACAAAAAGGAGTTTTTGTTGATGAAGGAACCGTTGAATTAAATGGAACTCGTTTTATTCTGAGCGTTGAGATTGAGGATCAGCGCCGCGTGCATCACCTTGTGTATTTTCCCAGTCTCTCTGCTGTTGAGGAGTTTAAAGAACAGGTGCGGTCGAAATCAAAGAATCTTGAAACAGATGGGAGACCAAATATTCAGATGGGTGGGGAGCAGATTGCAGCGCTCGCCCGCGATGTTGATGCCTTGGTGGGTCCTGCGCATGCGTTTACGCCTTGGACTGCGATGTATGCATATCATCCAACGCTTCAGGATTGCTATGGAGATCTTAGCGAGTATGTCTCTTTTGTTGAGCTTGGATTAAGTGCTGATACCGATTATGCAGATACTATTGAGGAGTTACAGCGACTTACCTTTCTTACCAATTCGGATTCACACAGCCCGCATCCGGTTCGTCTAGCTCGTGAATTTAATCGATTTGAGGTACAGGATGCTACCTATCAGGAGATTAAAAAGGCAATTCTACGACAAGGGGGAAATCGACCCGTGTTAAATGTAGGGCTGCCGCCGCAGGAGGGGAAATATAATGAATCTGCCTGTATCTCCTGTTACACACATTATTCTGTTGAAGAGGCGGAGAGACGGCGATGGAAATGTCGATGCGGCCATAGAATCAAAAAAGGAGTAAAAGATCGTATCCAGCAGATGGCAACGTTTTCTGAACCGCATCATCCAGATCATCGACCTGCCTATCTTCATCTTATTCCGCTTTCAGAAATCATTGCAAAAGCAGTTGGACAACATACACCATTTACCAAAACAGTTACTGCTCGCTGGGAAGAGTTGATCTCCCATTTCGGTAATGAAATTACCGTGCTACTTGATGCAAACTTTGAGGAAATCACGCACGTTACCACACCAGCAATTGCAGAAGCAATACAAGCCTTTCGACAAAACAAGGTAGTTATTATACCGGGGGGCGGTGGACAATACGGACGAATAGAGCTCCCCCAAGAAGAAGAAGTCCTTACGGTCTCATTATATCCGAAGGATTCTCAAACCAGTCTTCTTGATTTCAAATCGTAATGGTGGTTTCAGTTGGAGTATAAACACGCTGAGCAACACATAGAAACCATGATTTCTTCAACTAAAAAAGAAGATATTTTAGAGAAAATAGTGGAGTTTTTATTTACGCATTTTTCACAGTACAGCTGGGTTGGTATTTATCTCCTCGATGATGATGAACTTGTACTCGGACCCTGGCGTGGTCCTCATGCAACTGATCATGTCCGCATCCCTGTTGGAAAAGGTATTTGTGGAAGTGCTGCCCAAACCGGAAAAACTGAAATTATCAGTGATGTTTCTTCTGATGAACGGTATTTAGCCTGTTTTCGTTCGACGCGTTCTGAAATCGTCGTACCTATCAAAAAAGAAGGTCGTGTTATTGGCGAGATTGATATTGATTCTGATCAACCGGATGTTTTTACTAAACAAGATAAACAGTTCTTAGAATCTATTGCATTGTTGCTTGCTACCTCTCTTTAAATTCTATGGAAAGCAACAGGAGCTTTCGTATTGGATATACTACATTTTTTTTTTCAGCACTCAAGATCTTCATCACTGCCAAATCGGCTCAGAAAAGGTTCGTTCATCACTGTGATCCGTAAATACGCAATGAATGATATAAACCTTATTCTACAGCAGCTTCTTTTTTTTCTGGTAGAAGCAACCTATTAATTGATGCTTTTCCCCAAATAAAAGCGGTAATTGAAGCGGTGAGAAATCCTACTACCATACCCCACCAGATACCTTCTAGTCCGAGATTTAGTTGTGTGGAGAATAGAATGGCAAGTGGGGGAGTGAGAAGTAATGTTCGAAGGATGGTGAGCCAGAGGGCGTTGAATCCCTTTCCGATGCCTTGGAACATAGCTGAGGATAGCATACCGAAGGCAACACCGGGATAAAAAATGCAGACGATTCGGAGAAATGCGGTGATGTCATCTGCGATGATTGCCGCGCTTTCTACCTGAGTAAAGACCGCAGCTATTTCTGGTGCTAGGATAAAGGTGAATACGGCGATGATGGATTCAACGATTAATCCAAGTTTTACTGCATAAAGAAAGGAGGTATTGAGTTTTTTGTATTCTTTTGCTCCATATGCAGCTCCTGTCACTGAAACGACACCTGTGGCAAATCCAATGAGTGGGAGTGTTGCAATGGTGACAACTCGCCATCCAACAGTAAAGACGGCTACACCATTGGTATCTGCAATATAGGCGATGATCACAGTCATGATAATCATCATGATTGCCATTGAAACCTGTTGAAAGGATGCAGGGATGCCGACATGAAGAATGTCTCTGATAATTGGTTTTTGAAAGCGGAAGTTGTGAAATGAGAAAGACACATAGGTGTTTTTTTTGAAGAAGAGCCAGTAGGCTAGAATAAGCGAGGCGACACTCATCCCTACTACGGTTGCCCAGGCGGCTCCAGCAACTCCGAGATCAAGAATGTAGATAAAGATAGGGTCAAGGATAATATTGAGTACCGCTCCAATTGCCATTGCAATCATTGCTCGGGTGCTGTCTCCTTCACTTCGGAGGATGGCATTGGCAATAAAAGAGAAGAATATGATGATTGAGGCTGCTGAAACAATGCGGGCATATTCAGTGGACAGAGGGGTAACGGGTCCAGCACCCATTAGAGAAAAAATCGTTTCGGCCAAGATGAAGACGGGAAACGTGAAGAGAACCGCAATGATGGTCATGAGAATGATTGTGTGAACGGCTACCTGGTCTGCTCCTGTTTTGTCTTGTGAACCGATTCGGCGGGATATTGCAGAACCACCGCCGATTCCTAGCCCGTTTGCAATAGCCATGGCGATGAAAAAGAAGGGAAAGACAAATCCTACGGCTGCTAAGGCATCGGCTCCCAATCCTGAGACCCAGATGGCATCAACGAGATTATATAGTGTTTGCAGTGACATTGCTGCAATCATTGGGAGAGAAAGTTTGATGATTGCAGTTTTTGGATCTCCTAGAAGTGTTTTTACACCTTTTGTTTCATTATTGTTTGATTCTTTCGGGGATGAATCATGTTTTTTTTGTATGTTTGTCACATCGAAAGGTAAAAAAGGGTCCTATATCAATATTGTTATTCTACCTTATTTACGAAAGAGAAAGAAGGCTAAGGTGCTGAATTGAAAAGGAGATAGATTTTAGTTTTTTTTTATGGTGTTTGTTTTTTTTCCATGAAGCGATCGACAAATCCGTGTTCCTTATCTTCAGTTGGTTCGGAGTTTGTATCAGGATTTTTTGTTGTTGATGTGTTGTAGTTTTGTTGTCCTCGGCTCATGATTTCATAGGCTTCGTTTGCGTATTCCCATTCTTCAAGGGTGGGACACCAGCTGAGGGTGTTTTTGTCTTGTGAGAAGTTGGGGGCGTCTTTGTCAAAGAGGATGTTGACGAGAAGTTTTCCGGTGTCTGCGTCTTTTTCGAGTCCTAGTTTAATATAGATATTTTCATTTTTTTTCATGAGGTCATCCTATTTTTTTTGTTTGCATGTGGTATATCTAGTTTAGATTTATAGTTTTTTGTTTTTGATTGTTTTTGGTACCATTTGTACCACACAGCTTTTATATTAATTAAAGAATAAATATGTATTGTTAGGTGAATGCTATGGATACTGATAAGCTAAGCAGATACTGTCTAAGTTGTGGCAGTAGCATCCCTGCGAATGTAAAGATGTGCCCGATTTGTGGAATGTGGCAATAATATATTGCTCAGCATACTTGATTTTTTTCTTTTTAGAGTGCTTTGTGTAATTATCACCTCCGGGGATAAATCATTACATTCCACAAAATCGTC
>CAZTFR010000050.1:0-16090 GCA_964612945.1 uncultured Thermoplasmatales archaeon | reverse complement strand
AATTTCAAAAATTTTTTTATTAGAAGATTCAATTAAAACATTTGTTTTATCCTTACTTTCAGAGAGTAAACCAGCGTTTTTTAGAATTTTTATATGATGTGAAACATTCGGTTGAGATGACTCGACTATTGGAATTATTTCACATATACATCTAGGTTTATTTTTTATTGAGTCAAGAATTCTTAGTCTTGTTGAATTACTTAATGCCTTAAAGACATCAACTTCATTCATCAAAAAAGTATAAGAATATTCAAATATTTAAATATTGCCATATAATTATATTTTAAAAATACGTTTCACTTTATCTACAATAGTATAAATTTCTTCATTCGAAATTTTTATCATGATCCTTGTTCCGTCTTTACGCTCATCAACAATACCAGCATTTTTCAAAACCTTCAAATGCTGGGATACACATGGTTGAGATTTTCCAGTATAGGGGATGATTTCACAAATACATCTTTCACCTTTTTCAACACATTCTAAAATCTTCAATCTCGTAGGATCAGCAAGTGCTTTGAAAACATTAACTTCATCCATATTATAAATATAAGCAAATTCGAATATTTAAATATTACTATTTTTAATTTTAACGTTTAAATCTCTTTGTTAACCACAAAAATACAAAGGTGTGAAAAATATGACTTTTTCTTCTGTTAGGGCCAAAAGTATGCAGGGGAGGAGATTCGAACTCCCGAACCTCTACAGGAACAGATCTTGAGTCTGTCGCCGTTGACCTGGCTTGGCTACCCCTGCATAACCTATGGCAACATCACGATTTTCATAATAAACGTTTGGGGCCTAATACAAGAGTTAAGAAATCCACCTTATTTATATTTTTAACAATATATTTATAAAGATTTTAAGGTTAATACTCTCGTGGTAGATACCATAGCACAAGAACACTGGAACACCAGATACGCCTTCATTCTTGCCGCAATCGGCTCCGCTGTGGGCCTCGGCAACGTCTGGCGGTTCCCCTACATCTGCTATGCAAACGGCGGCGGCGCCTTTCTCATCCCCTACTTTGTCGCCCTATTCACCGCAGGTATCCCTCTTATGATCCTTGAATTCTCCGTAGGACACTGGGCACGCAAGGCACCACCAGAGGTCTTTAAAAAAATTGGAACACAATGGGAATGGATCGGCTGGTGGGCAGTCCTTGTCCCCTTCATCATCGCCCTGTACTACGTTGTAGTGATGTCCTGGTGTTTCTCATATATGATCTATTCCCTTGACCTCCGATGGGGCACCCAAGCTGCAGGGTTCTTTCACAACTTTCTTGGTTACACAGAAAACCCAGCTATCCTTGGATCCATAAGCATCCCCGTCATACTCGGATTGATCGCCATCTGGCTGCTAATCTTTTTAATCCTCTACAAAGGAGTCGAACGCATCGGAAAAGTCGTCGCCCTCACCGTCCCCATACCCACACTT
Organism: uncultured Thermoplasmatales archaeon; assembly: GCA_964612945.1. GTDB lineage: Archaea > Thermoplasmatota > E2 > DHVEG-1 > DHVEG-1 > CAZTFR01. The sequence continues at coordinate 14,653 of CAZTFR010000050.1, read as the reverse complement.
CTGCTCATCATCCTCACCATACGCGGGCTCACCCTACCTGGTGCAATGGAAGGCATCAGCTACTATCTCACCCCCGACTTCAGCACCCTTGGAAACCTCAATGTGTGGATTGCAGCCTACGCACAAGTCTTCTTCTCCCTGGGGGTTGCACAGGGCATTATGATCACCTACGCAAGCTTTCTGAAGAAAAAATCAGACATCACCAACAACGCCTTCATCATCTCCCTTGCAGATGCAGGAACCTCATTTCTAGCTGGATTCACCGTGTTCAGCGTCGTCGGCTATCTCGCCCTTCAGCAAGGAATAAGCATCCCTGATCTTGGCCTGCTCATCGCAGGACCGGATCTCACCTTTGTCACCTACCCCACCGCCATAAGCCTGCTTCCCATCGCAGCAGCCTTCTTTGGTATTATCTTCTACATCGCCCTTCTCACCTTCGGCATCGACTCAGCATTCTCAATGGTCGAACCCCTCGTTGCAAGTCTCAATGATAAATGGAACATCACCAAAACAAAAGCAACCGCACTCATCTGCACCACCGGGTTTTTCATCAGCCTGCTGTTCTCCTACGGATCAGGTATCCACTGGCTGGAACTAGTGGACACCTACATCGCAAACTACGGCCTCGTACTCATCGGCCTTGTCGAATGCATCATCCTCGGCTGGCTCTACACCATCTACAAACTCAGAAGCCATGCAAACAAAACATCAGATATACATCTTGGAGTCTGGTGGGAATATCTTATCCGATACATCATACCCATCGTCCTCTTCATCATGCTTGTAGTTGCCATCATACAAAACATCACCACACCCACACATGGCTATGAGTGGTGGATTATCCTTTTCGGTGGATTCGGACCACCCCTTGCAATCATCCTCATCGCATTCCTTCTCATGAACATACAACCAAAAAGGAGAGGTGCGTCCAAATGAGCCTGTCACCCTCCGCACTGATCATGCTCATCTTCGGATGCATTGTCCTCTACGGAGGACTGCTCTACTTTATCTACCGAGCAATTCGCGCAAAACACAAAAAATAAGACATCCAACCAGCAGCTTTTTTTTACCCCTTACAAGATACCCCCCTTATTCAAAGATGGTGGTGAGAACAATACAAAATAACACAACAAAACGAATCGGCGTACTTACCAGCGGCGGGGATGCACCCGGTATGAATGCAGCACTTCGAGCGATCGTACGCACCGGCATCTACCATGGAAACACCATCATCGGCATAAAAGAAGGATACCAGGGACTCATCAGCGGAGACATGGAAACCCTTACGCTATCATCGGTCAGCAACATCATCAAACACGGCGGCACCATACTGAAAACCGCCCGCTGCAACGACTTTTTCACCCTCGACGGACGAGAACAAGCAGCAGAAACCATGCATAAAGCAAAACTGGACAGCCTCATTGTCATCGGAGGAGACGGATCATTCCGAGGATTAGATGCCCTCATCACCGAACATCACATCCAAGGAATTGGTGTTCCCGCAACCATCGACAACGACCTCTACGGAACCGACTACACCATCGGCTTTGACACCGCCGTCAACACCGCCCTTGACGCCATCGACAAAATACGAGACACCGCAACTGCACACTCCCGCCTCTTCATCATCGAAGTCATGGGACGACACGCCGGATACATTGGCCTATACACCGGCATCGGAGGAGGCGCCGAACACATCCTCATACCCGAAACACACACCGACATCCTTGACATGTGCAAACAACTCGAAGCAGGACACAAACGAGGCAAAAAAAGCAGCATCCTTGTTGTCGCCGAAGGCGATCAGGCAGGACATGCTTTTGACATCAAAGAAAAAATACAAACCCTCGTCCCCTGGCAGGTTAAAGTAAGCGTACTCGGCCATCAACAACGCGGCGGCACACCCACCGCATCCGACCGCATGCTTGCAAGTAGACTTGGGTACGAATCAATCAACACCATCATGAACGAAGAAACAAACAAAATGGTCGGCCTCATAAACGACACCATTACGCTTACACCCCTCGAACACAGCTGGACAAAGAAAAAAACCATCAATCCCACCATCCTCAAAATGGCAGAAATCCTAGCAATCTAAACTCAGGAAAACGAAGAAATTAGCTCATACTCAAACTGATCACGCAGCTCTTGCACCTCATCTGACTCATCAAAAACCCGATCATAAAACACATTCATCAACAACAAATACTCAGGTTTTGCAACACCAAAATCAACGGTTTGCTCGATGTTATGAAGTGCCTGCACCACCTCATCCTTTTCTAGTTTTCCAGTAGCAACCTTTTGAATTGCAGCAACAATACGACGAATCTGCTGCCATAAAAACGTCTGCGCAAAAAAATCAAACAACACAAAAGCATCAGCATGCGTAATCACAATGTTATCAATACTCCGCACCGGATCTTTAAACTCCTGCATACGCGCAAAATTACTAAAGTTATGTTCACCAGCAAATACTGCAGCAGTGGACACCACTTTATCCACATCAAGATTACCAACGGGGAGATAATATCGGTACCATCGCATACGTGCATACCGGGGAAAAAAATCATCATCCACCGGAAACACCCCAAAAATTACAATATCCTGCAACCCCTGTTGTAATGCTTCATAAATGCGATGCGGAGACCTCTCCGTATCAAACGATATCATATTACCAAGTGCAGACACACCTTTATCAGTCCGACTCGCCGCCCGAAAATTCGACTGCTTGGTATCCTCAATGAATCCATTCTGAATCAAAGCAAGAATCAAATCACCCTCAACCGTTCTCAGCTGAGGCTGACGGGCAAACCCATGAAAACGGCGACCATCATAGGCGCACTGGACTGCAACACGCATAATAAAACTGATAAAGGTATTTCTCTTTAATAGAGGTTGCTATAAAAAAATAAAAATGAATCACTGAAGATTAGTTCAGTGAATCAACAATATCTCAATTTATCAGGCATGCTTCTCAGCAATATCTCCAATAATAGGAAGTTTGAACTTTTCTCCCTTATAGGCTTTAAACATGAGAAACAGCCAAAGCAGAAGCATTACTAACCAAATTAGGTAGGAGAGATAAAGCAATGCAGGAATCCCCGGATTATAGGAGTAGCTCCCCATACCCCAAGTCAGACTTGGTGCGGCAACCCAGCCTACAATCCAACCAAGAACCATAATAGGGATAAATGTCAATATAGACTGCATGGCATGAAACCGTACAAATTTATTTTCTTTCTCCAGTAGAAAAAATATAATTCCCGTCAACCACGTCAATACATAGCATAACGCACCTGCAATATTTTCATCAAGATTCAAGGATGTTTTTGCCATAAAATTTGCCTCCTCAACTGAAGTCTCCGATTAAAAAACAAGTTTATATCAATTGCGTTTTATTCAGGCTTGAGAAAGAGATGACCATCTATCTTTATTACTGATATCGTATCTTGAGCAAAAGTCTGTCCAGATTTAGGTTTCTTTATATCAAACGTCGTATACGTCCTGGGATGCATTACTTGTAACTCGTTTGAAGATTGGCTGATGAGAATCATTTCTTCTAAGACATCTTTTAAGTGATATACTTGCGGATGTTTTAGTTTCGATGAATCAAGAACTGTTTTTTCCCAATTGGAGAGGTTAACTGAGGATATTTTGTTTCCGCTTATTTTTTTTATCAGATAGAAATGATTGTTCTGTTGAAGGATATCTGTTTTATGGAATTTGGGAAGGCGTATGAGATAGGTCATTCGATAGAGTTGTTGTCCATCTTTCATGCCTGCGTTTTTTGATGAATGCTGCATGGTACCCCCATAGTTTTCATATATCTTTTTTGCTAGTGTTTGCCCGAGATTTTTGTCGCTGAGATAAAAATCTAGTCTTCCATGTTCTGGTACGATTTCGGTGATAAAGACCGAGGTATGTCCTCTGCTTTGCTGATCATGTACATAGGATTCAATGAGCAGCTGAAGTTCTTTGAGCAATGATGAAGGAAGGTTTTTCTCTTCTCCCCGTATTTGAAGAATTGATTCATAATATCCGCCTCGTTGCCGGGAGCAGATTGGACAGGTTGTTTGTTTCAATCGTATCGTGAGTGGATGAGTTTCAACTATTTTTTGGTCGTTGATTGACCCTGAAATCGTGACAGTGCATTTGTTTGTCTTATGCTTTAATGTGCAATCAGTTGTGATGTGCGGGTTTTGTAGTTCAGAGGAGATAGTGAAATGATGAGAGAGGATGCGTTTAAGAAAAGGAGCAAGGGATTCATTCACCCAGGTATGTTTATATTGGTAACCACCACAGTGGGTACATGTCGTAATGTCAATGACTGATGGCCCGCTTGTGAAGGTGTTTTCTTTTAGGTAACACTGAAGACATACCCCGTTTTTGTAAATGGGTTTTTCTTTTCCGCATTGGACACAGAACATAGAAACCATTCACGCTCTTTTTTTTTTTAAGTACGTAGGTTGGTTAAAAAAGTATGGTATTCAGGTACTTATATCAATGGTTCTTTTTGAGGACTTGATCGACCTTGGAGTCAATATCGCTGGTTTTGACGTGATTGTTGTTGATGATTTGGTCGATTTTTTTGTTGATCGCTGCATAGTCTCGAGCGATTATTTGTTTTGATGGTGTGCTTGCGGGTTGATTCGATATAGTTCTTCTGAGGAATGGTTTTCTTAAGGGGCGCGGTGCGGGTGGTTTTTCTTCTTGGAGATGTGCGGGGTGAAAGATCATAAAGCTTGTTGCAGCGACTTGGTTCATTTTGTAGCGGACTTGTTTCTGGGTTTTTCGGAGTGCATAGATGAGGAGTAAAAAGAGCAGAATGAGCAAAAAGATGAGGATGAACAGGCAGAAGATTTCTTCGAGTCCTGCGTTATGAGCTTCGACTGATTGGGTTTCTTCATTGTAGTAGGTGTCATAGGTGCCGTCGCCGTTTGTGTCGATAAGATACCCGTTGTCCTGCTGTTGGACCGGGGTGGTTGTGTTGGTGTTGTTGGAGTAAAAGATATCGTAGGTTCCATCGGAGTCGGTATCGATGAGAAAGCCAAGATTTTTTAGATATCGCATGTCAATGTAGATGCTGTGATAGGACGTGTTGGAGGTTGCGTTGGTGGTGTCTGAGGCGGTGATGGCAATGGTGTATACTCCGATCTCTGTCCAATTATGTGAGATGTTATACGGTAGCGTTTCAGCTGAGAAAAATGCTGATTGTGTTATAGTTGTGTCATTCCAGTCGATGAAAAATTGCAGGGGATCATTATCATGGTCGGTTGCGTTGATGATAAAGGTGTAAGTGGTGTTTCGTCTACCATATGTTTCTCCAGATATAGCGGTGATAAAAGGTGGATGGATGGGTTTTGAGATATCGACTGGGACTATCAGGCTTGTTGTTGCACCATCATCATCCTCTACGATGAGGGTGATGTTGTGCATGCCCGCGGTGTCAAAGGTATGTTCGATGATTTTCCCTGTTTTGGTGATATTTTCTGAGAGAATCCAGCTGTATTGTATGATGACGCCATCCGGGTCATAGCTGTTTGATGCGTTGAAGGTGATCGGATCACCACTGACGGCTTCGTAGGGCGCTCCTGCGGATGCATCTGCGATCGGTTTTTTGTTATACACAGGGGGCCTTCCTCCTCCAGCCCCTCCAGATGAGGTTGACATGGAGGGTTGAGATGTTCGAAGGGTGGTAAATTGCCAGATAGCAGAGGTGTTTTGAAGCACAGAATCAGACACGACAGCATACCAGTAATAGGTTGTTCCTTCGTTGCGATTGGGCCACAGGACGGCTGCAATACCTTCCAAAGAAATATCGTAATCCGTGTCGATAAGACTGTTATCGATTCCATTATAAAAGGAAACAGAGAGGCGGTCGTTGTCTGGATCTGAAACGTTAACTTTGAGGGTTGTGTTGAGTGAGACATCTGTTTGGTTGGGAGTCGGTTTGATGTTTATGGGGATGTTTGGTGGATGGTTGGGCGTGATTGCGATTTCTTGTTCTGCTGTCTGATGGCTATGTCCTGAGTAATCTTGAAGGGTTACTTTGTAAAAAAGAGATTTGTTGTCGCAGCTCATTCGGATCGAGTTTTCCCAGAGATCACCGTATTGATGTTGTAATGAAAGAAACTGATGGGTAGTGTTTTGTTTCCAATAGTCTACGGTCACCGTGGAGAGGGCAATATTGTCAGAGGCGTAGATGCAAAAGGTAAGTGGCTGGCAGGCGGTGGTTGACTGAGGAGTGGCATCGTGGAGGAGTGTGGGATCATCATTGTCAGCAATACTGATGGATGTCTCATTGGTGGTGTGTGAGTTGAGTGAGGTATCGGTGGCGGTCATTGTATACATGAGCGGGGTGAGTGTGTGGTCTAAAAGGATGTCTGCTGACCAGGTGTTATTTGCTCCAGATGTAAGGGTAACATTGTGTTTTGCACAAGATCCATACCAGTAGGTTACGCTAACAGTTTGTATGGCGACGTTGTCTGTAACAAAAGCTGAAAAGGTAAAGGAATCCCCGGTGGTTCCACTGGATGGTGATGTATCGTTTATGTGCGGGTTTTTGTTATCGGGGACAAAGATGTTTTTTTGTTCTGCATCATGGTCGTTGTCATCGTCTGTGGTGGTAAGGGTGACGATAAATGGTCCTTGACGGGGGAAGCGATGGACCGGGTTCGGATGTGTACTTGTATTTCCATCATCAAAGTCCCAGTTCCACGTTTGAATGGTGCCATCCAGATCGATGGTTTGATCAATAAAGCGAATGGTGTTGTTATCTGGAATATCGATTGATTCCCAGATGAAATCGCTTGTGGGCGGAACGTTGCTTACTACTATTTGTTTTCGAACGGTGTTTGTTGCGCCGTCATCATCGGTGACTTGTAAAGTCACGTTATAGATCTTGTCTTCGGTGTATTGATGTGTGGGATGCTGGATGTGGCTGGTTTGGTTATCGCCAAAGTCCCAATAATGTGACGTAATAGTTCCTGCCGGATCCATTGAGGTATCAGTGAATTGAATGGTGTCTAAATCAGTTGGATGCTGGGGCGTATAGGTGAAATTTGCGATAGGATCAGCGCCATATTTGATGGTATAATAATCGGCGTTGAGTCGAACGTTTTTAGACCATCCGGTGAGAATGATTTTATTTTTTGTATCAACGGTAACATCTTGGGCTTCGTCATCTTCACTTGTTCGATCAATGGTCTGTGACCATTGGTAGGCTCCATCCTTTGTGTATTTAACGAAAAGATAGTTTTTTCGCTGTAATGCTTCGTAGGTTGATCCGGCGATAAAGATGTCATTGAAGCTGTTTGTTGCAATACCTGCTGCGTAGTCTCCTGTGCTGTAATGAAATATTTTCTCCCAGATGAGCTCTCCACTTGGAAAATATTTTTGTATTAAGATATTGGCGTTGCCTCCGTTCCAATGAGTGCCGGTGAGAAGAATATTGTTTTCCGTGTCGACCGTGATTGCTTCTAATGAGTTTGATTTTGCGGTATAATACGACGTGTTCCAGAGTTCAGTTCCGGTTGGTGTATACTTGACGAGTTTCCAGTTATTGGTGGTTCCGTTTTTTTCCTGAAACGCAACGATGATATTGTTGTAGGCGTCTGTGGTAACGTCTATTGCTTTGTCTGAGAATGTGCTATCATACGTGCAGTTCCAGAGTGGAAGGCCACTTGGGTCGAGTTTTATGGTATAAATATTATTATTGATGCTTCCGGTGATGATGATATTATCCTGGTGATCAACGGCGACTGCCCGGGCGATATCACTTGAGGTTTCATCATAGCTATATTCCCATTGGAAATTACCATCAGTTGTGTATTTTGCACAATAGTAGTCAGTGTTTGATGAGGAACTTGGTGTTCGACTGGTGATGATAATAATGTTGTTTTGACTGTCGCAGTCGACATCACAGGTTGAATAGGAAAACGAGGTGGAGAATTGAATATGGCCCAGCTTGGATCCAGTTGGGCTGTATTTGACCGTATAACATGGTTTGTTGTTTGCTATTTCTGAAAAACCAGTGACGAGGATATTGTCGTTGGAGTCTGTTGCAACGGCGTATGCTTCATCGGTTCTGGAATTATCGAGTGCTTTTTTCCATTGCTCGGTGGGTTGGGTTGCGGGAATAGTGATATGAAGCACGGTACCGATAAGAAGGATAATGAGAAGATAGGATATGATTTTTATTTTATTTTGTTTAATCTGCACAGGCATCAACTGATCTGTTTTTGCTGGAGACTACGATGAAGCATTATTATTTAGTCTCAATTTTATTAATTTAAATATATTATTAATTTATATAATTTTCTATATATAGTATACTAAATTGGGAGAAAGTACCAAAAAAGCACCTACAGTCAGCTAATCGGTTTTAATTCTAAAACCAATCGAGCAGGATACCCGGTACCATAGTTTCGAAACGCAGCAGCATACTGCGGAACACCTTCGGAGACAAAAAGAACCGCAACTGAATTGCCCGCTGTCCAATTCTCACGGGCAAATATTTCCTGCAGACAGTCACGAATACAAGGACTACTAACCCATTGATCATAGGCAACCGATGCATTCCAACGCGTGAAATTCTCCGTATAGTTTCTCCCACTAATATCAAGCGCCCCGGCAACAGAAAAATCAACAGCAAAATCGGAAGCATCACAATAAATCCGACAATTCGGATGGCGATGACCCGGCGTACCTACACTATACAACTCCACATAGGCATCAGAAAGCACCATTCCCTCAGGGATACTTATGTTATCAAATTTCACCCCAAAACTATACGAAGGAGCCAGCTGCAATAACCCCCAATCATATTCTGTCCCGTATCCTTTCTCATTATACTCTACCGTAAATGACCGACCATCATCATTTTCCTCATCAACAGCATACCTTTGAATAACGATCGGATCAGCAAGTAAAGGCGGCAACAGATATACAACAATGCATCCAAGAACAATACCAACAAGAACAACAGCTGCAAGTACATTTCGCTTTCTCATATGTATCATAAAACATCACGTCTTCCTTAAATATCTAATAAAAATGAATACCATAAACATACTAACTACGGTAGGGACAAATAAAAAACTTGGAGCTTCATCTGAGATAGCAGGGTCAACTACAACTGAGCTATGGTCACTCAACCCCCCATACCATATACATCCAATCGTCGGCTCCATATACCATTGCCACACCATTCGAATCTCTGATTCCACCCCCACCACTCTCACATCATACACATCCATATCTCCAAGCATCACATCCACATCGGACCATGTTTCCCCACCATCTTCACTTACTGTACCAAACACGTCTATCTCATCGTTAACAACCCGCTGCCAAAACACCCACACCTGAGTTTTAAAGCAATATATTTGAGGATTAAACACAGGATCAGTTCCCACAGATAGTACTTGTTCTTCATCCCAACTCACTCCATAATCATCACTTTTGGTAAAAAAAATCCGCGGATCACCAAAACGTTCATCCTGCCAGACCAAATACACCACTGAATCTACTGCAAAAACCTGCGGCATCTCAGAAGCCTTTCCGGTATCGGTCACATGGATCTTTTCAGTCCATGTACGACCAAAATCCTCACTACGCAGCACAGAAACCTCAGGGGTGGTGCCACCATCCTGATACACAATATACAAATACGGGCCAAGTACAAACAATCGAGGCTCATATGACGGAGTATAATCACGGGTCAATCGCATATCAGAAGACCAGGTGGAGCCATTATCTTCGCTCCGTTTGAAAAAAACCTCAGAGGACCCCGTCCGATAATCCTTCCATACAACATACACATATGACTCGTTAGAAACAACATCAACATTATACAAATTCGTTTTTCGAGATTGATTCTCTATAAGTATCGTTGGATCATTCCAACTCTCCCCATTATCATCACTTCGACGATAATACACAACAGGAAACTCATCCACAGAATCCCGCCAGATAACATGAACATACGTACCAGACGCTGCAACCGCAGGATCAACAGCAGTGGACGAAGTCCCACTTAAAAAACTAACATTATCCCACTGAACCCCTCCATCACTACTTCGACGATATGAAATCTCGCTATCAAACTCATGATGCCAAGACGTCCATACCACATGGACAAACGCTCCAGAGAGACTACAATCTGGTTTTTCATGTAGTTCATCTGTTCTAGCAGATATCTGTTGAGTAGGTAAGCTGGTATCTAAAAATTCTGCATGAACACACGTACAGACCAACAGTACAGTTAGAATAAAGATAAAAAAAGGAGAGACATTCATCATTTTAATCATATAAATTCTTCAGTTTGTCTAACGTAGAACGAAATGTAGGTGAACGGGATTTTGATGTGGAGCCGATATCTTGTTTAATATCTGTATTTGAAGGAGGACTATCTGCTGAATCATCATCTGAAAACTTCGTCGATTCCGACCGTGATTTGTAAGGAAGGGTGTCAACAAATGACTCAATTTCTCTGATAGCTTCTGATTGGTTTGAATCAGGTTTTATGTCTTCAACTTGTGGTTGTCTTTCAGCAAGCTTCGAGTTAAATTCGTTTTGTATCTTTTTTATGGTAAGGATTTTCTGTCCAATTTCAAGACGACTCTGCTGTAACGCCTCTGAAAGTTCGTTGACTTCTTGTGTTTTTTCCTGCAGTTTTTCACGAAGCCGCAGTATGATTTCATCCCGTGTTTCAACGGCATCTGATGATTCTGAATACTCTTGTCTTAACCGTCCAATAAGCTTATCTTTAAGGTCAAGTTCATTAGTGAGATCAAACAGCTTCGATCGGGATTTTTGTAATTGTTGTTTTAAATCTTGTAATGTAGATGATTTTTCGTCAACAAGCTTTTTGAATTTGTCAAGGTCCTGTTGCGTCTCAGTTAGTGTTGATTCGTGTTCTATGTTTTTGTGTCGTTGCTGGCTGAGATGATGATTGAGTTGTTTGACTTCCTCGTTTTTTGTTTCAAGTTTGTCAATGCTTTGTTTAAGTACCTGATTTCTTGCTTCGAGTTCGCTATTTAGGTGTTCAACCTGTTTTTGAAGATCGTCTATTGTCCGAATTTTATCGTGCAATTTGTTTGAAATCGTTGTATAGTTTTCATCTATGGTTTTGTTTTCATTTGTTAATTCCTTTATAAGGGCATCTTTCTTTCCAAGTTGTGTTTGTAGTGATGCAAGGTCATGGTTGCTATTTGAATAGGTTTTGTTGAGTTGTTGAATTTCTTCTTGTAGTCCTACAATAATGGTTTGTTTGTGTTTGAAATCGTTGGTTTGTTTTTCTAATTGTTCTTGTGCTTGTGTCAGTTTTTGGGTGAGTTGTTTGATGTGGGATTCTTGATTTTCTATGGTGGTTTGATATCTCTTAAGTTCATCATCATGATTGTTTAGTGCTTGTTTAAGGTGGTGGATGGTTTTGGTTTGATCGTCGAGGACCTGTTGGTGTTCGGAAACGGTGTTTTGTAGTATGTGTATCTCTTTGTTTTTCTGCTCAAGTTTGTCTATAGTTTGCTGTACCGTTTTGGTCTGCTCGTCAAGTTTGGTTTGTTTCTCATTAAGTTGCTGCTGTACATTCTGCATAGAAGTTTTTTTATCTTCAAGTGAACGGGTTAGTTTGGTGAGGTGTTGTTTTTGTTGTTCTAGTGTATTTTTTAAATTTTTGATAGTTGATTCTTTTGTGTTCATCTCTTTTTGTGTTTCGGAGAGGGTAGTGGTCATATTTTTGATCGTTTCATTTTGTGCGTCGATTTGTTGAGTGAGTGTGATGAGTTTGTGTTCTTTTTCTTGAATTGTTTTTTGTAAAGAGAGGATCTGTTTGTTTTTTTCTTGAAGGGTTTGTTCTTGCTGGTTTATTTGGCCGTGTAAGCTTTTGAATTCTGATTTTGTAGATGTAAATTGGGTGCGTTGTTGTTCTAAAGTTTCATTGAGCGTGGACACCTCAGTATTTTTTTGCTGGAGTTTCTGTATGCTTTTCTGTAAAATTTTATTGCGTTGGGAGAGTTCATCTTCAAGAGTTTTTATTTTTTTGTTGAGGTCCTTCGTGGAGGTTTGCTCGGTTTGTATTTCCTCTTTCAGGGTGGTGATTTTTTCTTGGTGTTCTGTGAGCTGCTTGCGTAGGTTGTCGATGATGGTTTTTTGTTCTTCTGTATGGCTGCGTTGGCTGCCGAGATCTTTTACAACAGTGTTGAGATGGGTGTCTTTTTCTTGTACTTCTTGGGAGAGTTTTTTGATTTCTGTGTTTTTATGCTGAAGCGACTCCTGCAATTTTTGTGTACGATTGGTGCTCTCTTGCAGTTGTTTTTTGTGTGTTTGCAGTGTTTTTTCTATGCAGAGATATTTGTTTTGGTTTTCTGTTTTGAATTGTTCTTGTTTTTGAAGTTGTTGTTTGAGTTGGTCGATGGTGGTATTTTTCTGTCTGAGTTTTTCAACGCTTTGTTCTAAAATGGTATTTCTGGTGGTCAGCTCTTCTTGTACATTTTTGAGTTGTTGTTGCAGGGTGTAAATGGTTCGCTTTTTTTGTTTGATGGTTTGTTGTTGTGTTTCTGCATTTTCTGTTAGTGTTTGTTGTTCATTTTTGAGGGTGTTGATTTTTTGTATTGCCGTCGTAAGTGATCGTTTCAGGGTGGCAAGTTCCTTTTCGGTCTGTGTTTTTTGGTTTTGCTGCTGTTGGTGCTCTTGTGAAAGGTTGTGAAGTTCGTTTTGTTGTTTGTTGAGTGTGTCTTGTAATTTGGTGATTTGTTGGATTTTTTGGTGGAGCTCATTCTGGATGGTTTGATTTGTTTTATTGCTATCAGTGAGATGTTGTTTGTATTGATCAAGATTTTGTTCAAGGTGTGCTATCTGGGTTTTGTGTTGCGTGAGTTGATGATCTTTTTTCTCGAGTTGTTGCTGAAGGAGGGTTGATTCATCTTGAATTTGTTGTAATATTTTTTTCTGTTTCGAGTATTTTTTTGATGCAGAGGTGATGTTTTTCTTGTAGTTATCGATTGTTGATTCTAGTTCTTCAATGCGTGAATCTTTTGTTTTAAGTACCTCGTTTTGTTTTTGTTGTGTCTGAGAGAGTTTAGAGAGATCCTGATTTTTTTGTTCGATTTTTGAGACGGTTTGTTTAAGAATTTGATTTCGTTGTTTGAGTTGTTCGTGTACTGTTTGCAGTTGTTTTTCTATGTGCTCTATTTGCTGTTCTTTGGTGTTGAGTTGTTGGTTATTTTTTTGTAACAGGGAGGCGAGGTGTTTGATGTCGGTCTGCAAATATCTGATTTGGTTGTTTTTATTTTGTATTTTTTCGGTGATTTGATCGTATTGTTTTTTGATTTTATTAATAAAGATGGTATCTTTAGGTGGGGAGGGCATCTCTTCAAAGTGTATCTGTTTTTTAGGTATCGCAGGTGGTTCGATCGTGAGTGGTTGTTTGGTCGATGATGCTTTTGGCTTCGTGTTGAATTTGAGTTTAGGAAGTCCTACTGGTTCTCTTATTTGTCTAGTAGGGTCCGCTTTCTGTTTTTTGGAAACCGGAGAAGGGGTAGCTGGTTTTGTTTTTGATGGTTTAGGAATAGGTTTTTGAACAGGTGTTTTCTTCGGTACGGGTTCTGCTGGTCGCGTTTGTGGTTTTTGTATTTTTTTGAGAGGGCTTTTTTTAGGGTTTCGTTGGATTTTTGGAAGACCGGTTAGAGGGGATTTTTTTGTATTTACCCGAATTTTTATCCGGGGGATTTTTGTTTTTTTAGGTTTTTTATAATCGGTTGACATACTCTTCAAGCTCCTTGGCCGTCATGGATTCTATATCCTTTTTTTGAGAAGGTGATTCGGATTTTTTTGGGAGATGTTCTTTATTTTTTATGTTGAATTTTTTTGAACCTTTCCCTTTAGTTGAAAGGGGTTTTTGTTTGGGTGCGGGAAGCGGATCGGAAAAAGAGGGTGCTGGGATAGATGGTTTTGATTTGGTGTGTATAGGTTTTCGGGGGACCTTCTTTTTTATTTTAAGTTGGGGTTTTGAGATTTTTATGTGTTTTTTTGGCCGTGCCCGTTTGATATGAAATTTTGGTTTTGGAATTTTAATAAACCGTCGTGAGATTTTTGGTTTTTTAACTACTTTGAACGTGATCCACTTGGGAAGATGAACGGATTGGAATGTGAATCGTTTGGGAAGACGAAATGCTTTGTATTTACGAAGCAACAGCACCATAATGATAAGAATAATAATTATGCCAATAAGAAGAAGGTAGATGGGCTCGAGGACGAGTTGTGAGGCAAGACCAACACCAAAGGTGACATCCGCAGTCCCTGTTGCGCGACCACCAAAGAGAACATAGCCTGAGATGGTGTAAGTTCCTTCTTCTTCAAGGGTGAGATAGGAGACAAAGCGGTGCTGCTGAAAGCGGGGAACGATGCTTTCTTGACTTTCGATGGTGGTCACCAGTTTGCTGTCACGATAGACTTCTGCGATAAACTTGGCATTGGTTTCGATTTCTCCGGTGTTTCTGAAGGTTGCAACGACTTTTACTAGTGATCCTTTCTGTAGGTCTCCCTCGTAGGAGATGTCTTCAAGTATCCCACTTCGTGTGAACGTCCCTGGTGGAAGGAGTTCAAAGGAGATATTGCGGGTATCAAACACGGTATCATCAAGAGAGGAGGT
>CAZTFR010000049.1:6954-16407 GCA_964612945.1 uncultured Thermoplasmatales archaeon | reverse complement strand
GCATCCCGCTTTAAATGAAAAGCAGGAGGGTTCAATTAATTTTTCAACACCCTAATATATTTACATGAACAGAAACGTTTATTACATTTAAACAAGCTTACAGGTCTGCAAAAAAAAGAGTGGGATGCAGAAAAAAAATTAGATTTCTTTCAATACGTAGTAGAGAAAAGAATGCATCTTTATAAAAAAAATAAGTAGGATGGGATGAGAAGACCTATGCCAAAAAACAAAAGAAAACTACATAGGCAACCAATACAACCATATCTGTTTTGTCTTATCAGTGACCTCTTTCTTTCAAAAAAACTCAAAAAAAACCCGCAGCAGGATGACCCGCTCACCTTTCACATGGACGTCATCAAACACATCGCCAACAAAGAGCAGCCTTCAAAACCACAACAACCACCACACACCACAAAAGGACCAGTCGAACTCAGACACCCCCTTAAAAAAGACCTCACCTTCACCGAGCCCACCTTTCAAACACCACCATCATCACTACTACACATACCAACCGAGTTCCAACCCGAATACCCCTGGACCACCACCCCAGACTTCCGCTTTATCACAACCCTTGATCCCACAATGGAAGTCGTCCATCTAGAAAACGGACAAGACCCCCACGTAGAAGTCATCGACATCAACGATCTTGCCGCAGGCGACCACACCATAAAGACCGCCCAGGCAGCAACCAGTACCTCATCAACACACACCCACCACAAAGAAGAACCCACCCATGACGACGTCGTCACCTTCATGGACAACCTCGAAGAAACAGACAACCACAAACTCTACTACCTGAAAAGCAAACAACAAAGCACAAAAAAATCAAAAGAACCCTCCAAACAAACACCCACACCATCACTACAAAAACTCGCCCATGTCCAAATCAAACGACGAAACACAACCACAGCAGACACCAACAAACACCACACCAAAACACCACCACAAAACACAAACACACAAACACCAACCGACCCACTCCAAGAACGCCTCCAACACCTCAAAGAAAAAGAACAACAAGCAAAAGAAGAAGAAAAACAACTCAAAGCACAACTCAGAGCACAACACAAACAACAAAAACAACAACAAAAAGAAACACTCCAAAAACAAAAACAACAAGAACGACAACAAAAAAAAGCACAACGAGAACAAAAAATCAAAGAAAAAAAACACAAACAAGACCAAATCGCCCTACAAAAAGCACTCCAAAAAAAGAAACAACTCGAAGAACAAACCAAAAAAACACAACAAAAAACACCACCACAACCACCCACAAAAACAAAAGAACAAACACCACCCGAACCATCACACAAAAAATCACTCCTCAAAAAAACAAAAACCACCAAAGCACAAACCACCGAACTTGATGAAGAAACCAAAAAAGTCCTCGAAATAACAGACGAACTCCTCGCCGAACTCCCCGATGAGATCATCCAACGATTCGCACAATCAGAAGACTTCCACCTCTACGAAAAAGTACTCACCAAATATCATATTAAGTGAACACTATGGGACTGCTCGACAAAGCACACCAAAAAAAACCTACAAAAAAACAAAAAGAAAAGAAAAAAGAACAAAAAAAACCAGACCAACAACCCACAACAGAACACCCCTCAGCACCTACACCACCAAAAAACAAAAGCCTTCTAAAGAAGGCACAAACTACCACAACAAAAACCCCACCACCCAATGAAGACATCGAAGACCTCGAACGCGACCTCGACCACATCATCAACGAAGAAAAAAAATCACTCATACCACTTCATCGAAAAAAAAAGATCACACCCCATCAAACATCACAAAAAAGCCTACTCAACCGTGCACAGCACCAACAAATACAAACCACCACACCACAACTCACCACCACAACACCACCAGAGCCACCATCCCGAGCACATATCGAAATCGTCGAAACAGACAAAGGATTTGGATGGAAACAACAAGGCACCAAACAAATCGTCTTTGACAAAACCACCAACGAATACCGCTACGAACTCATCGAACCAGAACTCACCGACGAAGAAAAAGAAACAAAAAAAGAAATCACCCATCTTTTCAAAATGCTTGCAGATGTCGACTCCTTTGACATGATGCAAAATGAAAAAGAACAATTCCTCGAAAAAACACTTGAACAAATCATCATCGACAACAGCATTGTCATAGGACAAGAATCAAAAGACAAAATCTACTACCACCTCTTCCGAGACTTCCTCGGCTACAGCCGCATAGACATCGTCATGCAGGACGACGGCATCGAAGACATCTCCTGTGATGGACCAGACACACCAATTTTCATCCATCACCGACAATACGAAGCAATTGAAACAAACATCTACTTTGAAAACGAACCAGAACTCAACTCCTTCATCGTTCGACTCTGCCAAATCTCAGGAAAACAAATCTCCATCTACTCACCCATCGTCGACGGAAAACTCCCCGATGGCTCACGTCTCCAAGCAACACTGGCACGCACCGTCACCAAAGGATCCACCTTCACCATACGAAAATTCAAAGAAAGCCCCCTCACACCACTCAATCTCATCGCCTATAACACGCTCTCCTTTGAAATGGCCGCATACTTCTGGCTTTCCATCGAAAACGGTGCCTCCATGCTCTTCTGCGGGGGAACCGCCAGCGGAAAAACAACCGCACTGAACGCCTTATCCTTATTTGTTCCCTCATCACATAAAATCATCTCCATTGAAGATACCCGAGAAGTACGCCTCCCCCACAAAAACTGGATCGCAGGCACCACCAGAAAAGGATTTTCCACCTCAGAAGAAAACAAAACCGGCAAAGATATCGACATGTTCGACCTCATTAGAGCAGCACTCAGACAACGACCCCGCGTCATCATCGTCGGAGAGGTCCGCGGCAAAGAAGCCTACAGCCTCTTTCAGGCAATGGCAACCGGACATACCTCCTATGCAACCGTTCATGCAAGCGATATACACACCCTCATCCAACGACTCGAAAACCCACCGATATCACTCCCCCGAGCTTTGCTCACCTCACTTGATGTCATTGTGTTTCAGAACGCAGTTAACATCAAAGGAAAAATGGTTCGACGCATGACCAGTGTCACCGAAATCATCAAACTCGACAGTGACACCAACCAACTCATCTTCATGGCCCCCTTTACCTGGGTATCAAAAACCGATGACCGCTTTGAATCAAGCAGAAACAGCAAAATTCTCAACCGTATCAAACAACAAAACGATTGGGATGATCAACGACTTGATCAAGAAATCAACAATAGAATAAAAGTATTACAGTGGATGCAGCAAAAAGGCGTTGAAACCTATCAAGAATTTGGCCGTATTATCGCTGAATATGTAAAATATCCAGAACAGCTACTTGCTCGCGTCTCCAAGGAGCTGAAATAGTGAATTCCACCAAATATTCTCGGTTCTGCCGACGAATATTTGCCACCCTTTTTGACCGAATCAATATTTATGAGACCAGCAAAAATCGGTACCTCGAAAAAGCAGATATACACATGGTCTACAAAGAATACTATGCGATGGTACTGATGAATATCATCATCGGATTTGCCGCCTCATTTGTCTCCACCCTTATCTTATACCTTTTAGCTCCCAATGATTTTACCGCCTTACTAATGCTTACAGTAAGCTCGCTAGTTCCCATCATTATTGGAGTTGTGTTTATTCAAATTCCTGCGTCAAAATTAAAGACACGAGCAAAAAACATCGATCGTCATCTCCCTTATGTTGCAAATTTTATTAATACTATGTCCGCAGCGGGTATTTCGCCCTCTGAGATATTTGGAACACTTGCCGGTATTCCCCTCTATGGGGAAGTGCAGAAAGAATCAAAGAAAATTACCACTGAAATTGAGTTGATGGGAATTGATGCAATTACTGCGTTGAAGAATGCAATTGATATTTCTCCATCCCATAAATTCAAGGAATTTTTACAGGGGATTGTTGGTGTGATTCAGTCCGGAAGTGAGTTGGGTCCATATTTTGAGCGATGTGTAGAGCGATATATGTATGATGATCTTCAGGAGAGAAAACGGAATCTTGACTCGCTTGCGGTGATGGCTGAGAGTTTTGTAGTAACAGTAATTGCGTTTCCCTTGTTTCTTGTAATTATCCTTTCCATCATGGGCTTGACTAGTGGTGGGATTCAATTTGATTTTCTGTATATCTTAGCATTATTGATTTTACCGATGGCGTATTTTGGTTTCTATGTGATGATGAAATCTGGGATGGGTGAGTCGATATAAAATTTGATATAGATTTCAACCTAAGAGACCGTATCACGTCTCTTTTACAGAAAAAGCAGTATAGCAAGGAGAAGATGTATGGCAAAGATCAGACGTTAATGCTGATTATTTATTTGTCTTCTGGTGTTTCATTGATTTTTTTTGTCTTTGGGTTTCTATCACTTATCGGGATGCCTGTTTTTCCCGCTGACATGTTAACCGGTATGGACTTGTTTGTGTTTGGGCTTCTTTGTATCATTGGTCCGATTGGATTTTATAATCATATGAAAATGAAGCGGAAGCGGCAGATTCAGGATAGATTGCCTGATTTTTTGCGTGATATTGCCAATTCCTCTGCATCAGGGATGACCGTGTTTGATTCCATTCGGTCAGCTGCAGAAGGTGAGTATGGGCCGCTCACGGATGAGTTGAAGATGATCTCATCGCAGCTGTCCTGGGGTATTCCAGTTGAGGAGGCGTTGATGAATTTTGGCAAGCGCATGAATACCGATGAGGCAAAGCGTCTTGCCATTACGATTAATAAAGCACTTGAGATTGGGGGGAATACAGCATCGGTGTTTAATGCGGCGGCAAAAGAAATTGATCAGTTGAAGCGCGTGGAGATTCAGCGGAAGACTGATATGACGTTGTATAGTATTGTGATTTTTATTAGCTTTTTTGTATTTCTTGCAGTGATTATGGTTATTAATTCCACGATTTTTTCAGCGATTTATGATTTACAGGGGCAAATGGCGGGTAAGGCGATTGGAAATTTGCGTATCGCCCAGATTGATCCTGGCGCAGTGGAGAGCATGTTTTTTGTGTTTGTTTTGGTGCAGAGTGTTGGTGGTGGACTGTTAGGTGGTTTTATGATGGATGGAAATCTTTCATCTGGTGTTCGTCACGCGTTTACGCTTGTATTAGTTTCTTTTATTGTGTTTAAGGTGTTGATCTAGGATTTTGTCAGTTTGACGTTTTTTCAGCAAATGTATTTAAACGATGGATGACAAATTTTTTTCTTAGATTAGGAGGAATGGGATGCGTCGTTTCCATACTAGCAGCTGTGCTGCAAATGAGATAGTTGGAGGAGTAATTCTTGTTTTAATTGCAATGGTTGTGTTTTCGTTGATTTATTATGAGGTGTTTCCCCTTGATGTGGAGAGTCCAGATCCGCAGGTGAAAATTCAGGGGTATGTCACCGAGAGTGGTGAGGTGATTATTGAGCATGTAGGTGGTCCAGCGCTTCCGTATTATGAGATCTATGTTGATGGCGAGTGTGTGTATGTTGGTGAAGGTGATGGCTGGGAGTTTGGAGAGAGCACTCCTTCGGGTATTGTTCCCTCACTTTCTGGTACACAGACAGTGAATATAACGATTTATACCTCTAAACCCGATGGGTCAAAGGTGGTTGTGTTTCAGGGGGTGCTCAGGGCGCCTGAGCCACGTGGTGGTGATGGCGGTGGCGAGTCCTTTGTTGATCCTTCCTTTCAGCCCATGTTGATTTCTTCGTTGGGAACAGATTCACCTGATGAGGATATTCTCTGTTTTAATTCCAGTATCAAGCCGGATGTTGAGGCGAAAACGTTTATCTATACATGGATGGTAGATGATCAGTCGCTTGCATCGTTATTGGTTCCTTTTGATTCAATGAATGATTCAGTTGTAAAGGACTACTCTGATACAGAAAATGATGGAACCGTTCTGGGTGCTAGTTGGACTGCTTCTGGCTGGGTTGGTGGTGCTTATCAGTTTGATGGTGTTGATGATTATATTTCGTTTAATCTTCCGGTGATGCTATCGGATCTGCTGCGTGAGGATTTCAGTGTGTCCTTGTGGGTGAAATCTGATGATGTAACCGAGCCGTTGCGTGTGGCGATGGAGGCCGGTGTCGGCGATAATTATGTGATGCTGTTTCAGCAGAACCAGCGGCTTCATTTTGGTGTGAGTTTGCTTGGTGAAAAGCAGGTGATTTGTTCAGAGAGCATACAGAATGATACCTGGTATCAGGTAACCGGAGTGTGGGATGCGGTGAATGCCTCGATATCCATGTTTGTTAATGGATCACGTTGTTCGGATGTGGGCTCCCGAAATTATACCTTTGGCGCGCAACAATCCTTCACTATTGGCCATGGAGTGTCTGGTGATCAATACTGGCTTGGGGCCCTTGATGAACTGCAGGTGTTTCATCGTGCAGTATCATCCAATCAAGCCTATCAATTCTTCAAACAAGGAGCCTCCGGGGAATCCGACATCAGCGTAATTGCCTCCGATGAGACCCTTGTATATGAGGAATGGCAGTGTGTTGTGTATCCAAATGATGGACTCATAGATGGCACTGCGGTGTCTTCGAACACCTTGGTGATTCGTTCGTATATGGGAGGTGGGTAAGTGAAAAAAGGAAAAACTGTTATTATCTGTAGCATGGTTGTTGGTGCGATTGTTCTGAATGTCTTTACTGGTACGGTTGTCTCTGAAGAATCTGATTTTGCAGATGAGCTTGCCCTTGCAATTCTTGGTGATCCTACCACTCTTGTAAGCGCATCGTATTCAGATGATTCTGACACAGGAAAAAGGCAGGCCGTAGTAGAAGCTGCTTTAGGATCAATTCTTCCAACCAATGGACCGACCTTTGCACTGCTCAGTACGGGAATTGCAGGTGCCACACCTGTTACCACCGATAGTACCAATCCAGGTGATGAACGAGGAACCGCGTTTAAACAGAATTATCTGTCATCTGGCGATACAGCAGAACTTGAACTCACCCTAGACGTCCCCCCTGCTATGCATTATCTCTATTATGATCTTCAGTTTTTCAGCTCAGAGTTTCCTGAGTATGTTGGATCACAATATAATGACAAACTTACCATTCTTGTTGATTCTCCATCTCGCGGGCCAACACTGTTTGAAATGGATGTAAATAGTGGTGATTTTACCACCAATGCACGTAATATTCCCGGATCTGGCTTTGACATCTTTGCCCAAAGTGGCAACCCAGCAAATGTGGACTGGGTTGATACCACCCAACGATCGGGAGCAGACGATGCCGGAGCAACCTCATTGTTTGGACGAGTACATCCTGTGTCACCCGGGGAACATGTTACCATCTCTATTAAAATCGAAGATATTGGCGATAACCAATTCGATAGCGCCGTTTTTATTGATAACATGTATTTCACCGGGTTTGCCGAATCAGAAGTCGTCGCCCGGAAAACCTATACTGATATCAATGCGGGCACCGTCGAATGCGGAGATATCGTCCAGTATCACATCACGATCAGCAATATTGGAACTGCTCCTCAGGCAGATGATCCAAACAGCAACGAGTTTGAAGACACAATTCCTGAACATACCATGTATATTGCTGGATCTGCCACTGCATCATCAGGCATCATCGAATACGAAAGTGACCTCAACCGTATCATTTGGAATGGCGGCATCAGTGCAGAACAAATCGTTGATGTATCATTTGAGGTTAAAATCGCCCATGGACTACCAAACAACACGCTCATTTCAAACCAAGGATTGCTTCGTTGGGATAGCGATGAGGATGGAATCAATGACAAAGAAAATGTCACCGATGACCCCACCAATGACACCAGTGGAGAAGATCCCACAGTATTTACGGTCTATGAGTATTCACCACCAGTTACCGTAAAAGAAACCTTCAACGATGATGAACCACGAGGCACTGCGATGCAATCGCATTATAACCTCAAATGGTTTGAAACATCCCTGGGGACAACGGGGAACACCTTTGAAGTCGCCGAAGACTATCACTATGACAACCCCCAATCATTTAAGACACAATTACGCTCTACAGGCCCACCACAATATTGGTACTATTCTATGGATGATCTCATCGCAAAAGTAGACTGGTGGGAAACATGGTTTACCTGTGGGAACAGTAGTGAAGAATCCGATCTCATCCTAGAATTCCTTAACAAGGTAGAAGACGTCGATTTTGACATCACGGACGGAGAAGTTATCCCCACCGAAGCATATCATGCAACCGTCACCATCCTTGGCTCTGCGATAAACTACGGTGGACAATATGAAATGCCCGTGACCACAGGGATCAATGTCGGATCAACCTGTTTTGAACCCTGGGGATGCTGGGAAACAGAGCCGGTTGATGCAAACGTAAATGACGGCAATAACCCTCGAGTCTATGAACTCCCACAGACCTTTGCTGCAAACACACCCATAAGTATTTCCTCAAATTGCTGGATGAAAAAAAGTAGTGGATATTCTGGAGAAGAAAATTCCCATTGGAAGATCTACCGAACTGTTCATTCCCATCCCGCAAGTAACCGTGTATATGTCCTTCGAAATGGAGATGACGTCCCTGACGTGCAAGGTTTTCTTGATCAGCAATCGATTCTCTATTACGTAAATGACTATGTCGTTGATGACAAAATAACCCTTACCGAAAATCAGGTAATCTACCTCTTTGAATATACCAGCGATCTAGGCGGTTCTTCCGCAGACTACCAAGACCTCGTCGTCTTAATCACCCTCTCTGAAGCAGAAGGAGAACCAGACATTCAGGATCCCTATTTTGATCCCGCATACAACTACAGCCTTCTCTCTGGAGGATACATGAAGTTCTATGGCGGTGGAACCCTTGATGTCGAAGACGGACGTATCCATTCTAACAACCGAATACAACTCACCGGCTCAACACAACTCCGAGCACAACACGTCAGTGCTCATGTAAAAATCATCGGAAGCGGATCCAGCAAAATCCATGCCGATACCACTGCACCAAGCTACTCATTCAGAGGCCGCTCAGGAGTCACTGGAACCAAAACAACAGCACCCGTCTCAGAAGTTACGCTTCCCAATTTAGATCTCACACCCTACATTAACCATGCCATAGAAAACGGTGAAAACTATGGAGATAACGTTCATCTCTCAGGATCAGACGATATTGCACCAGTGGGAGGTATCATGTATGTCGATGGAGACCTAAAAATCAGCGGCTACGGAGACCTAACCGGTTGTTTTATCGCCACCGGCGATATCGACATCTCAGGATCAGGAACACACACCAAAGTCGCAGACTATCCTGCCCTGGTAAGTATCGATGGTGACATCGATATCAGCGGCAGCCACAGCTTCGAAGGACTCATCTACGCCATGAGTGATGACTTCAGAAAATCAGGATCCGGCGACATCCGAGGAACCATCATCGCCGGATCCTGATTTTCTGAAGTCATCACTCA
>CAZTFR010000049.1:0-6944 GCA_964612945.1 uncultured Thermoplasmatales archaeon | reverse complement strand
GAACCATCATCGCCGCCGATCAACTCATCAAAAGAGGAAGCTGGTCGTTCATTGGATATGAATACGCTGCACCTACACCACCATCAGAAGAACCAGAAGACCCACAAGACCAAGGCGACGGAGATGACCTTAATGACATCGCCAAACTTAAATTCGAATATCAACCTGAAGGCATACAAAACAACACCAACTACGTTCTCACCCTGTCCCTCTGGGATAAAACAGAAAACACCTGGAAACCACTACTCACCAGTAACATCTCTGATGGATTTCTCTACAACGCATGGTACAAACTCAGACTCGTAAAAAATGGAACCAAAAATATCACCTACCAACTCTACCAACAAGGAAAAGGCCTACTTAACAGTACCACCACCACACAACTCAATGCCTCACTTGCCGAACTCACCCATCTCCGCTGGACCAGCACCCAAGACCCGGTTGCCTGCCCCATGTTCTTCTGGGATGACCACCAACTAGGGTTAACCATAAAACACTAACACACCATACAGATCCATAGGAGAGTGAACCAAACAATGAACCGAGAATTCACCCGCAATATGTTTATAATGCTTATTGCTATCATGGCCGGCGTCATCATCATCACCTATTTTATCGCCGATATCATCAATCAATCCAAAATAGAAGATCTCACCATCGAACATAACGTTGAACTCATCGACATACACAGCCGAAGCGAAAACTTCACCGACCACTTCCTGCAAGGATCAGTCACCCTTGACTCCGCACGAGAAACACGAGAGGTGGGAAACTACCATTTTGACTTTGCACTCTTATGGTACAACATGGCAACTGCAACAAACAATAACAGCACCATACCTGACTGTATCACCCACTGTGACAACGCAATGGACAACTATGTCACATCAAAAGAAAAATTCATCAACGCACAACCCTACTTCAGCGACGCAGCGGCATTCACCGACAAACCACGATACATCGAAGCACTCAACTACTACGTCAGCTTCACCCACTCAGGAGCAAACATCACCGTCCTTCGCTACAACGCAAGTCTCTATCTCAAACGAGCAGCAGAAAACTTCTCCCTTGGAAACATGGAAAACGTACGCATGCTCCTTGAGCTCTTCAATCAAACCGAAGAGCTTTATCAAATAGAACTCGAAGAGTACACAAAAAACAAAAACCAAATCGATGGCTACCTTTTTTTTGAAGAAATTCGGGAAAACGAACCACAATAACCCCCCCCTTTTTTTTTCTTACCTGGCTACGAAAACATTAAAGAGAGAGAATTATTTACACCCTTCTACTCAATCTTGTAACAGCGAGTAGATGCCCTGGTGGTGTAGTGGCCTATCATCCTAGCCTGTCGAGCTAGGGACTCGGATTCAAATTCCGGCCGGGGCGCTCCTTTTTTTTCCCCCTTCAACATGTGTTGTATGAACATAGAAAGCATCAGGATAAACAAGCTCTATCCGCTTGTTGTTATAACAGAAGAACACCTAATTGGGAAATCAACACGGAGGTATCAAGCAAGGTATCCTCTGTATCATAGGATGAGGTGGTGATCTCATAGATTCCAAGGGGAAGCTCAAACTCAACGGAGCAGCCATCGGAAAGATTTTGATCCCATTGCTCAAACACCCCGCCAAGCTTGATCTGCCGTGCAGAAAACTGCACACGTGAGGCATTGTTGGAGATATCAAGAAGAACCAGATACAAGACATCATACTGAACGGTAATCCCAAGATCAAGGTTTTCAAGAATCGGTAGCGGACCAAGTTTTGGATTATCAAAAAGATACAGATACCCTGTTTGATAGATGCCCTGCTCAGAGCAGACTACATCACGACGGGCGGCACCGGTATTTCCCGCCAGATCTTCGGCCTCGATATATACATCAAATGTTTCACCGAAACTTATGTTAAAATAGTAGGAGATGGTCATATGTTTTTCCCCAGCACAGGATTGTTCGAGCACCAGTTCATCATTGAGAAACAGAGAAATATGATGCAGACCTGAGCCGGATGCATATTCAGTGACTGACACGTTTACCTCCATCCTGCCTGGTTGCACCATATAGGGCGGTGACCGGATAGAAAGCAACGGTGGCGAACGATCAATATGAATGCCATCAAGGATGTTATGCGGGTATTCTTCATTTATAGAATCCGAGGACCAAAACTCAACAGAGTGATTCACCCCATCACCCTCAATGTGTGGTGGGCTTTCAGGAATGTACTGCTGTGTCTCCTGCTCATCCACCCGATAAAACGTGGTGATGTTTTGTTGTTCTGAATCAGGATCAGACACCGAAAAAGAGAGGGTGACTGGCGAGAGGTACCATCCATTATTTCCATCAGGAGCCTCGGGGTCAAGCTGGATACTGGTTGACGGCGGGTAAATATCGGTTCCCACTAAATAACTTATATTCCAGGAGAACAGATCAGGGCTTTTATCACAGCATGTCCGGGAAAAACGCGCCTGCAGACGCACGGCATCCACGGTCAGTGCGGACAGATTTTCCCCCTTGTCCACATCCTCCAGCACCACCGTCGTTGCATTTCTATCAAGAATATCAAAGAAAACCGTGGTCTGAGTGGGAATCGTTGCAGTATAGTCAAAAAACTGCCAGGAAAACAAGTCCTCAGGCTCAATTACCAAAGATACAATACGCGCGGAGAGCACCTGCTGTATCTCAGAGCCGATATTGTAGGAGACCTGACTTGAAGCGGTATGCTGAACGCTCTGCCAGACATAGCCAAAGGCATCTGCATAGAGGCTTAGTTGATCACGTTCATCCTCCCAGACTGCAAAGATGCCATCAGGTCCAACCGCAAGATTATTCCAGTCTACCGTTTCCGAGGAGCCATCCGAAAGCTGCTGGGCACCAGTCAACACCTCGCCTTTTGAAGAAATCATTCGTCCATAAATATCTCGACTAGTAGACACCCCGCCATCATAGGAAACAAAAAACAAGGTACCAAAGTATGCGACCGTATCTGCTCGTAGATAATGGCTTCCTGGTTGAATCACAAAATTATAGACTGCCGTCCCCAGGGTTTGGGTGAGAAGCTGCCCATAAATAGAACCAGAATAGCTTTCCCGGATATTCGGATTTTCACTGACATCGGCATCATTCCACACGATAAGATACCGCTGAGAGTGCTCGTTAAAGGTGATAGCCGGAAAAATATGATCCTGTGTATCAGAGGCATCAGCCACCTGCTTGGTGACGCCCTGCTGCACGCCACTTGAGTCACGCCGCTGCACATACAGACTAAACGGGCCAAGCTTACTATCCGGACCACTTTCATAGACCACAGCAAACGATCCTTGATTGTCAGCACAGACCCATGCGTTTCCCTGATAGGCTGCCTTATCCGTTACAGCAAAATCAGATGCCACTGGAAAACCATTGCTATTGTAGATCCGTCCGTAGACTTCAAAATCATCATACCCTTTTCGTCCGTCCTCCCAAACCACCAGAAACCGCTGACTGTGTTCATCAAAAGCCACTCGTGGCTTATACTGCCCTTTACTTACCGTACAAATATCAAACCGTCTGGTTACCTCACCAGCGAGGGTCACCAATGCGCCTTTAATATCTGCCTCATACCGGTTTGCTGGAGCCACCGAATCTGCAGGGTTCTGCTCCCAGACAACAAAGAAATGACCGCCGCCAAAGGCGCTGTACGGGTTTTCTGCATGATATGAATAATCAGGAGGTGGAAGAGAAATGTCGATATCATTATTTTCATCTGGATCGGGGTCTTCCCCTGTAGAATTATAGGTGCGTCCATGGATACAGCAATACCGGGTTCTCTCCCAATCAGGGAGCGGAAGTTCAACATCCTCCGGGCCAAGGCGTTCCTCCCAGGTGGTAAGAAAACGGTTGCTGCCAAAACACACATTGGGATCCCATGCCCCCTCCGCCTCACCTTTAAACGAAATCATGGTATCCGGCCGCGTCCGCTCCTTCCAGTCAAATACTGAGGAAAAATCACTTTGTGACTCTGCTGCGGCATTGCCATAAAACAAATACATCTTCTCTGTTGAATTTGCGGGAAGACAGGGATACTCAACAAGCACTTCTGCATAGGAACGATTCCGCTTCTCCCGAATCCAATACGAAAGCAATGTTCCTTGTTCATCACGAAACCGAATATCGCCAAAATCAGACTGCATATCTGTATCAAAGCTAAGAGAGAGATCAACCACATACGGCTCTACTGTCTCATTACCCATATTTGTCAACGTGATCTCTTTCATCCGGGTGAAATTTGCATCAACCCAACTTGGATACGTATGCGACATATAAACACGACCTGCTGAATCATCAACAACATATCCTTCAGATAACTCAGCAGCGATACGACTATCATTAAGAAACTGGTCCTCCCAGACCACCAAGGACCCTGAACCCGAAGGAGGAACTAAATTAAGAGACGAAAAATGACCATGCACCAACGAAAGCGGATTGAAAACGAGCACTCCACACACAATAAGGCAAAGAAAAATTCTGTGTGTGTTTGTCTCCTCCATACCCTACTCACGTCTCCGGCCAAGGCACTGGATACCATTTATGATTCCATAACACCTGAAGCGTCCAATCCCCTGGTAAAGGAAGGTCGCCAAGCACCCAGATCCGCTGCAATGCATCATCTTCTGAATACCATTTAATCGTTCGAGTAATCTGAATAAAATCATCACCGACTAATCGGAACCCATATCGATAGTCACCCGTACGGTCAGGATCCCAGCCAAACTCAAAGTTAAACGCATCTCCCATAGGTTTGTTATACGTATACATCGTATATTCACCTGACTCACCAAGCTCCCAATCAATCTGCACCTCACTATGGGCAAAAAACGACATATCACCATAGACCTTGAACCGGTCACTTTGATGATCTAAAAAGGTTACCTTCACATCCTTATTAAACCCAAGATTCAGAAACCCTGATTCACCCACGGAAACATCTCCCCCGAAGGAAAATACTTCGCCATCAGTATCAACTAAGATATCAAGATCCTGTAACCGCAGCAGACGACCAGACCACTTGAAATCAGCAATCACCCCGTCAATGTTTTCCCAGGAGAAAATAAGATGATCCTCGGTTTGAATGCCAACACCAATCTCTAGGACTGTGTTTTCATCATCCACCACAGAAAGTGTGTTATAGACAAGTTCATCCCCGCCGGTGATAACTCCCACCTCAGCATGGGTTTGATCCTCTGTGGGAAGATCCCAAAACAACTCAAGATGGTCATTCTGAAACTCCACGGTATCAGACACTTCCCAGCTCCCCCGTCCAATACGAAACGTGACCGATGAAGGCTCTGAACCAACACTTTTTGAGAGAACAATAGACCCCTGCCGTTGCGAACGATTCACATCCCATGACAGCTGCGCTTCATCACTGCGCAAATCCACTGATTTTGAAAACGTCCACTCTTTATAGTTCAGCGTCGTCGTCGCACTGGTAGCACTTGTTGCATCACGTTGCACGCGTACCATACCAGAACCCTGCCCGGGATTGATCTCCCAGAAAAATCCAAAATACGAATTAAACAGCGTAAATGATTTTGATAGAGAAAACTCATCAAACTCAGAAGAAATGGTAATATCACGCGGAGTACTCTGCGTTCGATACATGGAAAAATTGCCGACACCCTCACCAATATCGATGTTGTTTTCCAGCCGAACCGAAGAAGGCACCTCAGCGATCTCAAGTAACGGCCTGGACAAATCAGAACAATACAACGCAAGTCTGGGGATAGACGAACTCATATTCACATCCAAAAAACTCGACACTGCAAGATCACCCACCTCGCCAAGATCAACACCCCATGTTGCCTGTATCGTCTGAGGAACCTGATCAAAATCAATTTCTAAAAGCTCACCCCGGTGCTCTGATAGCAGCTGGTAGCTTACATTATACGACCGGTCACTCTCATAGAGAAACTCACGACCCTCAATCAGGGTTACATCAAAATTCATATACGCCGGAAGCGGATCAAGAGTAAACTGTTGACTAATATCATCAAGAAACCCACCTGCTGCATTCAACCGAATAGACGTAGGTACACCTGCGCTCTCCCCGAAAGCATACTGAATTTTTGCCTCCCGCGGAATAGAGGTTATCGTCAACGCTGTAGCTGGGGTAAATCCCACAGAAAAACTCCGGTGAAATCTCTCAGATCCATCACCATCGATGGTAGAATAACTTGTAAAAAATGTCATCTCAGTTCCACTAGCAAGAGAGTTTGGATTCACAGCAAGACGAAACACCCTTGGTTCATCAACAGAGTTCCGTCCAAAATAAAAAGTAGTATCCACCGTATTCAACCCCGTACCCTGAGGATCAGCAGTACAATACCCTACTTGAGCACTAAATATAGGATTCTCCTTCTCCTGTTGTCCCTCATCAAGTACATAAAACGGAAAACGCACCTCCAACGCAACCTCATATTGCTTACTGGTATCACAACGGGTATTTACGTTAAACTTGGTTTCAATCACCTTCTCCTGAGAATCCATAATTCGAGTCCTGCGAAACCGCAATTCCACATCCGTATCATCCTCCTGCTGCAAGGAAATAGGAAACGTCCGAGACTCCCCAGAACTCAACATACTGGTAAACTCAGAAAGACCCAGATTTAATGGATACGAATACCGTTCACCATCATCAAAAGTGGTATGCACCCACACACCCATATTATCACCACCAACCTTAACAAAAAGTACCGACACATCGTTGCGGCACACCTCAGCATTCACCTCATCATATCCAATAGCCGTAATATGATACAACCCTGAATTAAGTCCCATATCCATGTTTAGACCATCAATAGTGTTGTAATCCCAACGTTTTACCTCCCAACCAGTAACCACCTGCTTTGCAATAAATTGCACATGATCAACACCCTGAGATATGGTATCAATATCCAACGACCGGCCA
>CAZTFR010000048.1:0-16580 GCA_964612945.1 uncultured Thermoplasmatales archaeon | reverse complement strand
AAAAGAGCATATGTCATCATCTTAAAAGAATGACAACTAATTTTGTCCCAATGCCCCCTTGACCGAAAATTTAAAGTGCCAATATTGATGAGGGTATGGGATTCAACCATGGATTTTGAGCTGTCCGAAGAGCAAAGATTATTTCAGAAAGTTATAAGAGAATTTTGCGAAAAAGAATTAAAACCATTAGCTGCAAAAAATGATCAAGAAGAATACCTCTCTGAGGAGTTATATACAAAAATGGGAAAAATGGGATTGATGGGGATGACCGTCCCCCAAAAATATGGGGGCGCCGGCATTGATCGCATCAGTTACATGATTGCTTTAGAGGAAATTTCAAGATATTGCGGATCAACAGGGATCACCGTTGAAGCACATAATTCTCTTGGTATAGGACATATTTATGAAAAAGGAACAGAAGAACAAAGAAACAAATATCTTCCAAAACTTACTTCAGGAAATGGATTTGCTGCCTGGGCACTAAGCGAGCCAAATGCAGGATCTGATGCCGCATCTACCAAAACCCGCGCCGTTCTTGAAAAAAATGAGTGGGTGATCAATGGTACAAAACAATTCATCACCAGTGGCAATATCGCCGATGTCGTCACCGTTATGGCGAAAACAGATAAAGAGAAAGGAGCTAAAGGAATCAGCGCCTTTATAGTAGAAAAAGACACTCCCGGCATGAAAGTTGGCGTTATTGAAGACAAACTCGGTCTTCGAGGTAGCCGAACGGTGGAGCTCATTTTTGAAAACTGTCGCGTCCCCAAAGAAAATCTCCTCGGCGAAAAAGACAAAGGATTCATCGGGGCAATGAATATCCTTGACCGAGGACGTACTGCTATCGGCGCAATGGCCGTGGGCATCGCGCGAGGATGTCTTGACGAAAGTATAGGATACGCCAAACAACGTGAACAATTCGGCCGCCCCATAGGAAAATTTCAGGCTATCCAATGGAAAATAGCTGACATGGCAACGGAAATCGACGCAGCACGACTCCTTGTATACCGGGCCGCATTTCTTGAAGACAAAGAAAAACCATTCTCTATTGAAGCATCGATGGCAAAACTATACGGTTCTGAAATCGCCATGCGTGCAGCACGCAATGCAATCCAGATCTTTGGAGGATATGGATATATAAAAGAGTACCCTGTAGAACGATACTTCCGTGATATAAAGCTCTGTGAAATCGGCGAAGGAACTTCAGAAGTGCAACGAATGGTTATTGCAAAACGATTAGGGCTGTAAAGAAGGAAAAATGCAATGTCAGAAAACGAACTAAAAACCTCTAACCAAAAAAAAGATCGATACCAGTATCTGTATAAGAATTTTCAATGGAATATTCCAAAATTTTACAATTTCGGATTCGACGTTGTAGATCAATGGGCAGAGGATAGAACAAAACTTGCATTAATATCTATTGATAGAACCGGCGAAAATGCGCGCTACCATACGTTCTATGATCTCAAGATACAATCTAATCAATTTGCTATCGTTCTCCGAAAAATGGGGATAAAAAAAGGAGATCGCGTTCTTGTAATTCTCCAAAGCATACCGGAATGGTACGTTGCATTGATCAGCATGTTCAAACTTGGTGTTGTCCCCATGCCAGGCACTGTTCTACTTACTTCAAAAGATATCGAATATCGATTAAATCGAGCGGAAGCAAATATGGTTCTAACTGATTTAGATCATGCAGACCGTGTGGACAATATCATAAAAAAATGCCCTACCTGTAAAATTAAAATGCTTATTGACGGAAAACGAAAAGGATGGATCAACTACCACGATGAAATGAAAAACATCTCTGGAAAACTTACTCAAAAAGATGCGGGTAAGACAAAATACTCCGATCCGATGTTGATCTATTTTACCTCAGGGACAACAGGTTATCCAAAGATGGTCCTTCACACCCACAGCTATCCCCTCGGCCATGAAGTAACTGCACGTTTTGCACAGGCACTCACCAAATGTGACCTTCATTGGACCGTTTCTGAAACAGGATGGGCAAAAGCAGCATGGGGAAAACTTTTTGGACAAATGATTGTCGGAGCCGCAATTATTCAATGGGAGACACCAGGCAGATTTAACCCAGATGGTCTCTTAAGAGCTATGGAAAAATACGGTGTCACCACGTTCTGTGCACCGCCAACAGTGTACCGTCTGTTAATTCAACAAGATCTTTCCAAATATGACCTCAACCTGCGACATTCCATGAGCGCTGGTGAACCATTAAATCCTGAAGTGATACGTGTATGGAAAAAAAAATTTGGACTCGAAATCTATGATTTCTATGGACAAACAGAAACCGTCTGCGTTCTTTCTAACTATCCCTTTATGCCTATGAAATATGGTTCTGTTGGCAAACCCACACCAGGTCATGACGTACGAATTGTTGATGAGGCTGGAACCGAACTTTCACCTAATGAAGTAGGAAATATCGCACTCTACATCGGCGATACTCGACCACCAGGCCTCTTCAAAGAATATTGGAAAGATAAGAAAATTATGAATCAAGCTTTTCGAGGTAACTACTATTATACCGGCGATCAAGGATACAAAGATGAAGAGGGATATTTCTGGTTTGTAGGACGTGACGATGATGTCATTAAATCCTCTGGTTATCGTATTGGACCTTTTGAAGTAGAATCAGCACTTATGGAACATGATGCTGTCGCCGAATGCGCTGTCGTTGGAGTAGAAGATCCAAAAGGTGTACGAGGCGTTATCGTAAAAGCATATATCGTTCTTGCAAAAGGGTATAAACCTTCAGGAGCACTAACAAAGGAACTGCAAGATTATGTGAAGAAAGTAACTGCACCCTATAAATATCCTCGAATTATTGAATATATGGATGAATTGCCAAAGACAATCTCCGGTAAAATCCTCAGAAGAGAACTTCGAAAACACTAACCATTTACATCCTATGA
Source organism: uncultured Thermoplasmatales archaeon (assembly GCA_964612945.1). Lineage (GTDB taxonomy): Archaea > Thermoplasmatota > E2 > DHVEG-1 > DHVEG-1 > CAZTFR01. Next base: position 13,650 of record CAZTFR010000048.1, on the reverse strand, counting down.
ATGTCGCCGAATTTTATCCTTTAGCTTAACGAACAGAAATCGAAAGAATATAAGAAATTTATATTTTGAAAAACGCAGCTGACCACCAATAACACCCACCATCAGTTTTGCAAATACTTTATCAATAGATAGATACCGCACTATAGTTTCTGAATTTCTTCCCCAGTATTTATTAAACCGTCCCAATTGAATAAGATCTTTACCAAACTCCCGCTTCCACAAACGTTGATATCGAGCAAGAAAACGTTCATCAAATCTAGCATTACGTACTGCATCTATTGCTACTTTTGCTGCAAGTTCACCGGATACCATAGCATAGTAAATCCCTTCCCCAGTTATTGAATTAATAAATCCCGATGCATCTCCACAAACAAGTAATCGATCAGAATATGTTTTATCAATTGGAAAAACAGGCAAAACGCCCCCACGTACATTTTCGATAGGAAAGTCAGCTGGGAGGATCTTTCTCTGTTTAAGTTCCTCAATAAAATCGCTATAAAACTCCTTTAAGTGAATATGTTGCCCATGGTTTTTTACCGCGGACTCAAATTCACCAAGGCCAATATTGATGTATTCTTTTTTTGGAAAGATCCAACCATAACCAACAAGACCTCGAATTTTTATGAAAATGTGGACCATACGTTTATCTGAAAAATAGGTTTCTAGTTGTTGTTTTGTTACTCTTTGTTCTTGGACGACACAAAGGCATTTATTGTCTTTTGTTGAGGTTAAATTTGCTTTTTCAGTAAGTATACTTCTCATTCCATCGCAGGCAAGTACAAGTTTTGTTGAAATCTTGGTTCCATCCTCTAAAAACAAGATGGCTTCATTTTTGTTAATTTCCAAATCTATAACCGTTGCATTTTCTTTAAATGTGATACCGCTTTGTTTTGCTTTGTCTACTAAAGCTGAATCAAAATCCTTTCGAAGAACCATTCCAATCAATGGCTTGTCTCGTACAATTTTTAGTTGATACTTAAAACTTGAAGAATGAGTAATGCTGCCGAAGGCTGTACAATCAAGAAGAGATTCAACAAAAGGATACCGTTGCATCACCCGTGTGGTAAGTCCGCCTCCACACGGTTTATCTCTGGGGAAGTTGTCTTTGTCAAGCAAGAGAACTTTCATGTTTGCATCAGCAAGAAATGCTGCGGCTGTTGATCCAGCAGGTCCTGCGCCAACCACTACGACATCGTACTGCATATGTTCCAGCTCTACATTCGGAATACGCCAGGTTTCCATTCAGGGATAGGTGCATTGAGTGCTGCAGAGATTCCCAAGCCGAGTAACATTCTGGTATCAATCGGGTCGATGACTCCATCATCCCATATTCGGGCGGTACTATAGTAGGGGCTTCCTTCTTGTTCATATTTATTTAGGATAGGGTCAGTGAGTTTTTTTTCTTCATTTTTAGTCATTTGTTTTCCTTTTCTCCAGAGTTGATCACGCTTAACTGTGAGAAGGACATTTGCGGCTTGTTGGCCACCCATCACGGAGATGCGTGCATTCGGCCACATCCATAGTTGTCTGGGACCGTATGCTCGTCCACACATGCCATAGTTGCCAGCACCAAAGGAACCTCCAATGATTACGGTAAATTTGGGGACCTGAGCGCAGGTTACCGCTGTGACCATTTTTGCTCCATCTTTTGCAATACCGCCTGCTTCATACTTGCTTCCTACCATAAATCCAGTTATATTCTGAAGAAATACTAAAGGTATTTTTCGCTGACTGCAGATTTCAATGAAATGAGATCCTTTCAATGCTGATTCAGAGAATAATACACCATTGTTGGCAAGGATTCCAACAGGGTATCCCATGATTCGAGCGAAACCACAGACGATGGTTTGTCCGTATAGTGCTTTGAATTCATGAAATTTTGAGCCATCAACTATTCGTGCGATGATTTCTTTTACTTCAAAAGGTGTTCGTGAATCTTTAGGGATCACACCATAAATTTCTTCAATATCGTAGAGTGGTTCTTCGGGTTTACTAATATCTAAGTGTGTCTTTTCCGGGCGGTTCAGGTTTTCTATTATATTTCGAGATATTCTGATGGCTTCAGGGTCATCATGTGCATAATGATCTGATACGCCGCTTTCGCGACAGTGGACATCGGCACCTCCTAAATCTTCCGCTGAAACTTCTTCGCCAGTTGCAGCTTTGACTAGTGGTGGGCCACCCAAAAAAATTGTGCCTGTTCCTTTTACAATAATGGTTTCATCTGACATAGCAGGAACATATGCTCCCCCAGCAGTGCACGATCCCATCACTACAGCTATTTGTGGTATTTCCAACGATGACATCTTTGCCTGATTGTAGAAAATACGTCCAAAATGTTCCCGATCAGGAAATACCTCATCTTGCATAGGAAGAAAGGCACCACCAGAGTCAACAATATAGATGCAGGGGAGTTTGTTTTCCATAGCAATTTCTTGAGCACGAAGATGTTTTTTTACTGTAATTGGATAATAGGTTCCACCAGTGACTGTTGCATCATTTGCAACAATCACGACTTCTCGTCCGTGCACGAGCCCGATACCGGTAACAATACCTGCGCAGGGTGCACGATTATCAAACATGTTATATGCTGCAAGAGGATTAAATTCCATAAAAGGTGTATCTGGGTCAAGGAGGGCCTCTATACGTTCACGGACTAACATTTTATTTCGAGATTTATGCAACTTGATTTTTTCTTCTCCACCCCCTTTTGAGGCGGTAGCAATTTTTTCTTTAAGATCTTGTACAAATTGTTTATAATTAGCTGCATTTTCTTTGAATTCTTTACTTGAGGTATCGATTTGTGTTTCAAGAACGTCCATTTTATTTCTTCCCCCCTTTCGTTTCAATCTCAGCAGTGATTTGTCCGATTTCTATTTGATCTTGTTCTTTGAAATGAATTTTTTTTACCGTTCCTTTGTGTGGTGCACGGATGAGATACTCCATTTTCATTGCTTCAATAACCATAATTACATCATTTTTCTTAACAGAGTTTCCTTCATCTACCTTTACCGATACAACTGTGCCCGAGATAGGTGAGGCAAGATCTGCGGCTTTCTTTTCACTTTTCTTTTTTCCTGTGAGTTCAACTCGTTTTACCTTGTAAACATGGCCATCGAGGAAAACGAATTTATTTTCGTCGCCTTCAGATACAACAGATTTGATAATACGATCGCCAAGCAGAATTTTCAGCTGACCAGGACTCATCTCAGTTGCCGTAACAGTGTATTCGTTGTTATCATAGGTGATATAGAATTGTTCATTTCGTCGTTCGACGGTGACATTGTAGACGTTATTGTTATGTTCATAATTGATAAACATTTATTTTCCAATCCTCCATCGTCCCATGTGTTTCCAGGGTGAATGCGGATCCGCTTCTTTGAAGCGGACAATTTCTTTTCGTTTTGTATGAAATGAATCATAGACTGCAAGTGCAATAATTGCATCTAAGGGTAGTCCCTGTTTTGTGATTGTCCAATCCTTAAAATAGTCGTCAATAAAATGAGTGGTGATGTTTCCTTTTTTGAATTCTTCGTGCTCGAGAACGTGTCGTAAAAATCCAACGTTTGTCGTTACTCCAAGAACCATATACTGAGATAGGGCCCAAATCATCTTCTGGATGTTTTCCTGTCGGTTTTCTGCATAGGTGATTAATTTGGCAAGCATTGGATCGTAGTAAGGTGTGACATCCATATTACTTTCAATGCCGGTATCATTTCGAATATTTGGACCGGATGGTGTTTGTATTTCTTCTATGTGTCCGATGCTTGGTAGGAAGCCATTTGCTGGGTCCTCAGCATATATTCGGCATTCTATGGCATGTCCTCTTTGAGTCAAATCCTTCTGTTTAAGAGTAAGAGGTTGATTACTTGCAATTCGCAGTTGCCATTTTGCAAGATCAATACCGGTCGTTGCTTCAGTAATAGGATGTTCTACTTGAAGACGTGTGTTCATTTCCATGAAATAAAAATTTTTCTTTCTATCTACCATAAACTCGACGGTGCCTGCATTTGTGTACCCCACTGCTTGTGCTGCAGCAACTGCTGCCTCTCCCATCTCTGTACGAAGGTTTTCTGTCATGACTGGGGAAGGTGTTTCCTCAATTATTTTCTGATGACGTCTTTGTATAGAGCATTCTCGTTCAAAGAGATGAATGACTTGGCCGTGTTCATCTGCAAGAATCTGAAACTCAATATGGCGTGGTTTATCGATGTAGCGTTCGAGAAACACGGAATCGTTTCCAAAGGACGATTTTGATTCTCGTTTTGCACTTTCAATAGATTGTGCAAGATCATCTTTGCTATTGACAATTCTCATACCTTTACCGCCACCGCCGGCGGTTGCCTTTACAAGGAGCGGAAATCCTATCTTTTCTCCTTCATCTATAAGGGTTTGTAAATCTTGTTTGACACCATGGTATCCTGGGATAATGGTGATTTGTGCTTTTTCCATGGTTTTTTTTGCTTCTATTTTATCTCCCATTAAAGCAATTATTTCAGGTTTTGGCCCGATAAATTTTATTTTTTTATGTTCACAGGTTCGAGCAAAATCAGGATTTTCTGCAAGAAAGCCATAGCCTGGATGAATTGCTTCTGCACCAACTTGTTGAGCTGATTCGATGATTTTTTGAATGTTAAGATAACTTTCAGATGGAGTAGGATCGCCAAGATTGATGCTTTCATCAGCAATTTGAGTATGTGGTGCGTTTATATCCACATCAGAATACACCGCGACAGTTTTTATACCTAATTCTTGGCATGCTTTGATAATTCGGACCGCGATTTCACCACGGTTTGCTACAAGGACTTTTTGTAACACGCTTATTCTCTCCATTTGGATTTTCGCTTTTCTAGAAATGCATTGATTCCTTCTTGGCCCTCATCGGAGACTCGTAGTTCTGCGATTTTTTCTAACGTATGTTGTTTGTATTTGGTGATGTCCATGGTTTGTAAGTTGAAAAGAAGGTGTTTTACTTCTTTGATTGCGTTCGGACCAGCTTTTTGGAGTATTTTTTGGTAGAACGAAATTTTATTGTCAATTTCTTCTGCAGAAACGATAAGGTCTAGAAGGCCGATTTGCTGAGCGACTGATGCATTAAATCGTTCCCCGGTGATAAAGAATCGGCGCATATCTGAGAGTTTCACTCGAGGTCGGATATAGGTGGATATAATGCTGGGAATTATGCCCAATGTCACTTCGCTAAAAGCAAAAAGTGATTCAGGGATTCCTATTGCGATATCACAAACAGCAATCAGTCCTATTCCTCCTCCAAATGCATGTCCATTGATCCGTCCGATAACTGGTTTAGGACAGTGATAAATTGTCTCATAGAGATCAAGGAGCAGTTTACTATCTTGTATGTTTTCTTCACGACTGTAATTGACCATACTTTTCATCCAATGAAGATCTGCACCTGCACAGAATGATTTTCCTTTGCCTGTAAAAATAATGATCCGGGTATTTGGATCCTTGCTAGCTTCTTGAAAGCATTTGGTAAGCTCCCGCATCATTGTTTCATTCATGGCGTTATGAACGTCAGGTCTATTGAGAGAAACGGTGTAGGTGTTGTCTTGTTGTTCGGTGAGAAGGGTGGTGTATACCATTGCGTCGTTATCCCCTTTTCTTGTATTTCTGCCCGCAATGATAAGGAGGATACATAAAAGTTTGTATGGTTTTTTCAACAATTGTCGACAACATTATTTCCCCTGAAAGGTTGGTTTTCGTTTTTCTACAAAGGCTGCTACGCCTTCTGCAAAGTCCTTTGTTTTTGCTGAATTGGCTGCAGTTATGCTTTCTAGTTCCAAATGAGTTGATAAGTTGTTTTCAAGGCTTTTGTTGACGAGCATTTTTGCTTTTCCAACAGCGATAGGAGGAAGGCTTTGGAATTTCTTGGTCAATTTTTCTACCGTAGCATCAAGTTGATGTTGAGGGACAATAGTAGAGACAAATCCGAGGTTCTGCGCTTGTCGCGCGTCAAAAGTTTTCGAAGTGAGAATGTATTCGCATGCTTTTTGATAGCCTGCAACTTGGCTGAAGAAAAAGGTGCCACATCCCGGTGCAAGACCGATGCCGGTAAAGGCGGTTCCAAAAGTTGCAGTATCCGCAGCAATAATGATATCACATGCTAAAGCAAGGGAGAGCCCTGCACCAAAAGCTGCTCCATTCACTGCAGCGATGACTGGAGTTTCAATGGTTCGAATATGACTGACGCAGCTTCCGATGACTTTGGTGAGATCACGAAGGAACTGTGATTTATTTTCTGCGTTATGCATTTCTTTTACATCTCCCCCTCCGCAGAATCCTTTCCCAGTACCTTTTATCACAATTGCTCGTAGAGAACGTTGTTTTTTACATTCAGTAAGTGCTTGGACAAGTTCTTGACCAAGTTTGAGATCAAATGCATTTAAACGTTCCGGTCTACAGAGAAGAATGGTGGCAATATTATCTGATATTTGAATTGTAATTGTTTCAAATTTTTCCTTCATAAGGGGGAGGTTATCAACAAAATTAATATAAATGTTAAGATTAAGCACGCGCTATTTCTATATATCTGGAGGAAAGAAAAAGTTTTTATGAGTCTTGTGCTTGCAGGGTGATTCTATGGATGAGTGGTTGATACTTGGTCTTTTTTCCGCATATTTGCTTATTTTTATCATTATTGGTTTTTGGTCGTCCCGAAAGATCCGCTCACGTGATAGTTTTTTTGTAGCAGATAGAACGCTTGGGCCACTATTGTTATCGACGACATTGACAGCGACGGTGGTTGGTGGCTCTGCGACGATTGCTGCAGGTGCTTTGGTGTACCAAGTTGGTTTGCCTGCGTTGTGGTTAGATATTGGTTCAGCGTGTGGGTTGATTGCCCTTGGGTTTTTTTTGGCAGGGATTGTCCGTAGGACAAAACGGTATACACTTCCGGAGATTATTGGAACGTTTTTTGGTGAAAGAGTGCGGTCTGTTTCAGCACTGTTGGTGCTTATCAGTCAGATAGCATGGATTGCCTTATTGATTCAGGGTGCAGGAGCAATTCTTTTGGTATTGTTTCCGCTGAATTATGAGCTACTTCTCATTGTTATTTCAGTTATTTTTATCGGCTATACCTTTCTTGGTGGCCAGCTTGCTGTTGTGTATACAGATTTTGTACAGTTTATAGTGATGATTGTTGGTGTCTGTGGGATTGCGGCACCCCTCATCTTTCTTGAGGCATGGTCAGGTTTTGATCAGCTATCGGTTTTATATACGTCCTTTCCGGTGAATGCTTCAGTGGGCAGTCTCTCTGCGGCTTCATTTTTTCTGCTTATGTTCCTACCAAATCTTGTTGGCCCTGACGTATATTCAAAGGTGTTATCTGCACGCGATGAACACGCGGCAAAAAAAGGGGTTTTGTTGTCTGGTGTATTTCGAGTCATCTTTGCAGTTGCCATTGGAATACTTGGTTTGTCTGCAGCGGTGTTGTTTCCAGGGTTGCAGGGTGCAGAGATTTCACTTGCTATTCCGAAGGTGATTTTGATTCTTCCCCCCCTGCTTGCAGCGTTGATTCTTGCTGCTTTTCTTTTAGTAATGCTTTCCTCAGCAGATTCCGTATTAATTTCATCAGGCACCATACTCAGTGTTGACATTACAAAAAAACGATCCATTACCATGTCTCGCATTGGTGTGATTGTTGTCGGTGGTATCGCCCTTGGTATTGCGCTCTATCTTCAAGATATCATTCAAACCTTAATTCTTGCCTATACCGTCTTTGCAGCAGGGTTAACCCTCCCGGTGTTATTTGGATTTTTTAAGAATACAACAAAGGTGAGCTCACAAGGTGCATTTTTCAGTCTCATTGGTGGTGGAAGCAGTGCATTGATCTGGTTGCTTCTTGGCAATCCCTTGGGAATTGACGCCGTGCTTCTTGGTCTTCTTTTTTCGTTGATACCGCTTGTTGTTATGCGCGGTAGACTGCTGAAAACTCTTCAGAAATGGGGAGAAGATTAAAAAAGATCTTCCCTTCGATAGTTCCACTGACGGTAAGATCATAGTTTTGGTGGGTAAGTGCATCAACGACGCCATCTGCAACTTGGGCGTAATAGATGATTATAGTGCTCGTGCTCGTCCTGGTTGTTTTTGCAGGAAGTGATAATTTATCAATTGACCCAGATCCAACGGGTGTGTTTGCAATGTAGATATCATACGCTGAGGAAAAATCATCAATTGTTTCATCGGTTGGATTATAGATGGATATGCTAAGCTGTAACCTGGTGTAAGTGACGCGAACTTCCTCAGGAATAACCTTTTCCACAGTTACACGAACGCCGCTCCGAAAGGCAGCTGCCTCTTCGTTATAGCGATAGATAAAAAATACGCACATAATGAGTATAAAAACAAGAATGCTTGCAAGGAGATATCTTTTATTCAGAGTCATTTGTGTTTATATAGAAACTTTATTCTTAAACACATTGGTATATATTCAATAGTATCAAGAATACAAAAAAATAAAAAAAAGATATATGAGTTTTCACTCAACGACTTTTACATCTTTCCAAAATGCAACATACCCTTTAATTTTGTTTGCAGCTTCCTTAGGCTCAGGATAATACCATGCCGCATCCTTAAGAGTATCATCATTTATTTCTACATGATAGTATTTGGCATTTCCCTTCCAGGGACAGGTTGAGGTGGTGCCGCTTTCTTTAAGATAGTTTTTATTCACACACTCGGGTGGAAAATAATGGTTACCCTCTATAACTTCAGTCTTGTCACATTCTGCAATAACGGTATCTTTCCAAACAGCTTTTACCATAATAGTTACCTCAACGACTGACAAGAAATTCTGGTATTTAAGCATACGTGCTAAAACAACTCTTTCAAAACAATGGTAAATTATATTAGTTTACATCTCTTATAACACTGAGAAAATGTAACAAAATTAATTTAAATATTTATTAAAATTACTGCGGGGAGTATTTTTTATCATGCATAAAAAAAAAATTCAAGAAATCAGGTGGATATCCGCTCAGGAACTTCATGATATTCATAAACAAACAGATGTATCGATTATCGATGTTCGACCTGTAGAGGCATATAACGGATGGAGACTGCATAGTGAAAAACGAGGCGGTCATATCCCTGGTGCTCGCAGTTTACCTGAAAAATGGACCTCTTATTTAGATTGGATAGAAATTGTGGAAAACAAAAAAATTTCGAAACATCAAACCATCATCATCTATGGATATGATACTTCTTCTTCAAAAAAAGTTGCACAGCATTTTCTACGTGCAGGATATTCTGATATCAAAATATACCCAGATTTTGTCGATGAATGGAGCGCAAACAAGAACTATCCACTTGAGCACCTACCTCGTTATCAGCATCTCGTCTCAGCACACTGGCTTCATGATCTCATCACCACAGGAGCTGCATCAGAATATACGAACAACTCCTATGTTCTCTGCCATGCTCATTATCAAAATAGTAAGGCATACACCGATGGTCACGTACCCAAAGCAGTAGAATTAGATACCAATTGGTTAGAATCCATTGATACCTGGAACAGACGGGAACCATACGAATTGCAAACAACGCTTGAAACCTTAGGTATTACTACCGATACCACCGTTATTTTATACGGCCGATTTTCCTTTCCGAATTTTAACGATCCTTTTCCAGGTAGCAGCGCCGGTCATCTTGGGGCCTTTCGATGTGCTGTTATCATGCTCTATGCCGGTGTTAAAGATGTACGGATGTTAAATGGAGGATTACAGGCCTGGAAAGATGCAGGATATACCACTTCCACAACAACAACCACGCCAAAACCTGTTAAAGAGTTTGGTGCATCCATTCCTCAACATCCCGAGTTTTTTACTGATCTCCCCCAGGCAAAAGCTATCCTTGCCGATCCTCATAAAAATCTGATAAGTGTCCGCAGTTGGAAGGAATACATTGGACAGGTAAGCGGGTATCACTACATCAAAGCAAAAGGACGAATCCCTGGAGCGGTCTTTGGCAACTGTGGAAGTGATGCATACCATATGGAAAACTATCGAAACCTGGATCATACCACCCGAGAATATCATGAAATCAAAACGCTTTGGGAACAAAACGGTATCACCCCTGAAAAACACAACGCATTTTACTGTGGTACCGGCTGGCGTGCCAGTGAAGCCTTTTTCAATGCCTGGCTTATGGGATGGCAACAGATATCTGTCTTTGACGGCGGCTGGTTTGAATGGAGCAGCAACAATCTTTCCTTTGAAACAGGTGAACCAACAAACCTACAACAACAAAAAATAATGGAGGCACACTATTAAACCATCACTTATCAAAATAGATAATTATCTCCTGCCAAACGGTGATCAACAAATAAAAAACCAACTCCTCTCTATGCTCACCGGTAAGAAAAAACAGATCCCCAGCCTTTTCTTTTATGATTCCACAGGATCAAAACTTTTTGAATCCATCTCTGCTCTACCAGAATACTACCTCACCCGAACTGAAATTCAACTATTAAAACAAGCAGCAACCGTCCTTCAGTCAAAGCTCCATCACATTGACATAATTGAATTTGGAAGTGGAGATTGCACAAAAATATCAATTCTTCTTGAAAAAATACCTGAAAAAAACAGAGAAACTATCTGTTATTTTCCTTTTGATGTAAGCCCCTCCGCAGTTAAACAAGCCGCTACTACTCTGCTCACTAAATTTCCCGGAATTCATATTCACGGTATTGTTGCTGACTTTATGACACAATTAAATATTCTAACACATGAAAAACCAAAACTTTTTTGCTTTCTTGGTAGCACCATCGGAAATTTTTCAAGAGAAAAAGCGCAAAACTTTCTCACTACACTCAGCAGCACAATGCAATCAGGTGATCTGCTCCTCATCGGCTTTGATATGATTAAAAATATAACCAAGCTTGAACAAGCATACAATGATAGCAAACACATAACCGATCAATTCAACAAAAATATTCTCTCTGTTGTTAACTCCCATATCGACACGGATTTCAATCTTGATTTATTCGAACATGTCGCTTTTTATAACAAAGAAGACAGTCGCATTGAAATGCATCTTCGAGCAACAGAAGATATGCATATCGATTCCCCGTCTTTTTTAGAACCACTCTTCCTATCAGAAGGGGAAACCATTCATACAGAAAACTCATACAAATTTACACAAGAACACATCAACCAATTTGCAGCTGCTGCACATCTTGACATTCAACAGCTGTTTACCGATGAACAGAAATGGTTTTCCCTGGTACTTCTACAAAAACCTTAGGAGCAAAAACATGTATGATATTGAACGTATTCGAGCTGATTTTCCCATATTACAGCAAAAGATACATGAAAACCCCTTAGTTTATCTTGATAATTCTGCGACCACCCAAAAACCCCAACAAGTCCTTGAACGAATTATTCAATTCTATTCCACAATGAATTGTAATGTTCACCGGGGAGCACACTATCTCAGTCAACAAGCAAGCGAAGCCTACGAATCGGCCCGAATACGAGTACAACAGTTTCTTCATGCCGCATCTTCAAAAGAGATCGTGTTTACCTCAGGCACAACAGAGGCGATAAATCTGGTCGCTACCTGCTTTCAAAAAGCATTTATCAACAAAGATGATGAAATCATCATATCTGAAATGGAACATCATTCAAACATTGTTCCCTGGCAGATGCTCTGCAAAAAGACCGGTGCAACGCTAAAAGTAGTTTCATTTGACGACCATGGTACCCTTGATCTCCACGATCTTGAAGGTATGATCACCGATAGGACAAAGCTCATAGCCGTTACCTACGTCTCGAATGTTCTTGGGACTATCAATCCCATAAAAAAAATCGTCGAAATCGCGCATACAAAAGAGATACCTGTTCTTGTTGATGGAGCACAAACGGTACAACATATGCCTGTCAATGTTCAGAAGCTTGATTGTGACTTTTTTGTATTTTCGGGTCATAAAATCTATTCAGAAACTGGAATTGGCGTTTTGTATGCAAAAGAAAAATGGCTTGAGTCTATGCCCCCCTATCAATATGGAGGCGGAATGATCGCACAAGTCAGTCTTGACAATACAACATTTTCAGAGCCTCCATTCAAGTTTGAAGCAGGAACAAGTAATATCGCTGCAGCAGTCAGTCTTCATGAGGCATTAGATTATGTCTCCTCCATTGGTTTTAATGCAATAAAAAAGCATGAAACTGAACTGATGACGTATGTATTTGAAAAACTCAGAGAAATTAAGGGCATTACTTTCTATGGAGAAGCAAAACCGCGTTGTGGTATTATTTCTTTTAACTTAAAAGATATTCATCATTACGATGCCGCACTCATTTTAGATAAACTCGGTGTTGCGGTCCGTAGCGGAATGCATTGTGCCGAACTCGTGATGGACCACTACAATATCGATGGATGCATTCGGGCAAGTATTGCGCTTTATAACTCATATGAAGATGTTGATCGACTTATCACCGGAATTCAAAAAGTAAAGGAGATGCATATCGACCTATGAGCCATTGCATCAATTATGAGCAGGATGAAATAATTAAGGAGTTTTCTCAGCTTTCAGATTGGTTGGAAACATACCACTATTTGATAACCTTGGGGAAAAAAATTAAGCCTCTTGACGAACAATACAAAACAGAAGAAAACATGCTCAATGGATGCCAATCATCCGTGTGGATTGCTATGAGCCAAGAAAATGAGATACTTACATTTGCCATTGATAGCGACTCATTGATAATAAAAGGAATATTATCGCTTCTCCTTCGAGTTTTGAACAATAAGCCTGCCGACGAAATTGCGTCAGCAGACCTATATTTTATTGAAAAAATAGGATTACCTACCCATCTTTCACCGGCTCGAGTAGATGGTTTGATGGCAATAATTAATCATATCAAAACATCAGCAAACATGGCCTCTTCAGAAAAGATAAAACACCATTAACGTAAACATTTATGATCATTCTGAAATAATCAGAATTGTAGGACGGAAGGGATTCTTTTTGTAAGGGGAATAAATAATGAAGAAAGATGCAAAATGACTTTTCCCTTCCTCCGGTCCTAAAATTTCTTCCTCCATTTACTATTCGATAACAGATTTTCCTGCTATCGTGTATCATGTATGCATTGTGCTCATATAAGGTTTGCGAAATATAATTATAGTAAAAAAATCAAAAAGAAAATAAAATCGCCATCCAAGGCGGTTTATTGCCTCTTCATAACCGCTCCGAGACATCGTCCAAGATGTTCTTGTGCTTCCATTTCAAACATAAATGGAGCATCATCAGCCCAGAGTCGAAACGCACCCATGATCTTATCGATCGTCATATCTTCTAGACCCGCCCAGTTTTGAGTGCCAAATTGTTCGTTATCAATAAAGGCAAACACCTGGTGTTTATCTTTCAGTTGCGTATCAGCATGAACAAAAATATTAAACGTTGATTGCTTGCCATCTTCATCCTGTTTATAAAATACGCAACTACAATTTGTGGATTGAACTACACCATATTTATGCTGCATTTCACAACAACTCCCATCAAACTCCAGCGCGGAATTCAAAAAGACATATACTACCGGCGGTATAAACATATCGGTAGAATTATAAAATCAGGAGGCTGTTGAAAAATTAGCTTGTTTCTTTGGTTTATTGCATTTTAGCATTGAT
>CAZTFR010000047.1:0-16595 GCA_964612945.1 uncultured Thermoplasmatales archaeon | reverse complement strand
GGAGATGGCATTGATGTCCATTGCTTTTTTGCACAATGTTTTCACTGTTGGAGTGGGAAGGAATTAATTTTGTCCCAATGCCTATGGAATCAATAGCAATAGCTAACGTTTCTCCCAAAAATATCCATGATGCTCCTGTAGACTCTTTGGATATAACAAAGAAGTGTTACCAAAAAACGCCTTTGTATCTACTGGTCGCGGGGCAGCCGAAGCACCGATTTTCATGGTATGCTTCGCACTCCTTATAATCAACTCCACACGGTGGTTTTTTCATCGGCCGTTCGATGAGTTTTATGGGCATAATAAAGTCTTTGATGCTGGAGATGATAATGTTAAATTCAGCGCTTTGAACATCTTCATCGGGACGCAACCGCTCATCGATCATAGATTCAAGTGAAGCAAGATCCTCCCCTGCAAAGAGGAGCATGAGATTGTCTTTTCCCGAAATGACAAAACCATTGATAAAAAACGGACATTCTCGGAAGATATTGAGTATCTTGGTTGAATTTGTTGTTCGTACCATGACAATCGCCACATAGATACCAACCTTGTTCAAGTTCACTCCAATAATCTCATCAATAATGCCCTGTTGCTTGAGTTTTTTGATACGCATGGCTACAGATGGTTGAGAGAGTTGAACGGTTTTTGCAATTTCTTCTTGTGAGATATCCTGATTGTCATGGAGCAAGCTGATTATCTTTCTATCTTTGCTATCAAGTTTGATATTTTTTCGTGTCATATACTCCCTTTGCTATTCTTATTTATCAAAGATAGATTAAACATATATAAATATTTTTAATAAATATTGATAAAATACATTTTTTGTTTTATAATTATAAGGGATATGTTTATAAATAGAGCTCTCTACATAGTTCTATAGCTGTAGAGTGATATGGATGGCTAATGAATTTCCCAAAAATTCCCCGTAGTTTAGCCATCCCGTATCCTCCCCCTTTGAGAAGAATACTGCTCTACAACTTACCCACATCTTAGAAAAAGATTTAGGAGGTGAAAAAAAACTATGCCTGGCGGCGATAGAACAGGACCCTTGGGTCGTGGACCGATGACTGGTCGAGCAGCTGGACGCTGTAGCGGCTTTTCCGGACCGGGTTATGCCAATCCGGATGTCCCTCGATATGGACGAGGATTTGGCTTTGGTCGGGGAAGAGGTCGCGGATTTGGTCGAGGTTTCTGGGGCCGACGATATTACTATGACGAACCCTATCCAAGTGAGACCCCGGTAGAACAAACAACAGACCAAGAAAAAGCATATCTTGAATCAACGATCAAATCTCTCGAAGCAGAACTCAAATCTGTTCAGAGGCGACTCCAAGAGCTTTCCAAAGCAAAAAAAGAGGAACCATAATCCTTTCTCTACTCTTCTTTCTTTTTCAAAACAATTAATTACCCAGAGTTGATGAGCATACTCAGGAGATCATATGGAAGCAAAAGCACAAGCCTATGACGACTCAAAAGTCACAAAAAGTCTTCAACAAATTAAACATATCCTTCTCGTTCTCAGCGGAAAAGGCGGAGTGGGAAAAAGCACCGTTTCTGCAAATCTCGCTGTTGCTTTATCCAAACAAAACAACACCGTAGGTGTCCTTGATATTGATATCCATGGGCCAAGTATACCCAAAATGCTTGGGGTAGAGGACAAACGACCTGAGGGCACAGAAACAGGGATGAACCCGGTTTTGTATTCAAAAAATCTGAAGGTTATGTCCATGGGATTTCTGCTTCAAAGCAGAGACGCACCTGTTATCTGGCGTGGACCACTTAAAATGGCAGCTATCAAACAACTCATCGGAGATGTAGCCTGGGGACCACTTGACTATCTCATTGTCGACATCCCACCAGGCACCGGTGATGAGCCACTCAGCATCGCACAGCTTATCCCTGAGTGCGATGGCGCCATCATTGTTACCACACCACAAGATGTTGCCCTTGTAAGCGTTCGAAAATCCATCAATTTTGTGAAAAAAATGAACATGCCGGTGGTCGGTATTATCGAAAATATGAGCGGATTTACCTGCCCACACTGCGGAAAAACCGTCGAAATCTTTAAAACAGGCGGCGGATTGAAAGCCTCAGAAGATTTTCAAGTACCCTACCTTGGATCCATCCCACTTGATGAAAACATCGTAACCACCGGGGATTCAGGCAAACCATTCATGGATCAAAAAAGTGAATCACCAACCGCAAAAGCCTTTACAAAAATCGTAAAAAATATCACAAAAGACATCCATTCAAAAAAGGTGAACTAATCAATGCCACAAGGAGGCGGCGGCTTTGGCAGAAGAGGCAGAAGAGGCCTTGGAGGAGGATTTGCTCGAGGGCCGGGCGGAGAATGTTTTTGTGCCAACTGCGGGCATAGAGGAACCCACGAACTTGGTGTTCCCTGTTACTCAAAAAAATGCCCAAAATGTGGAGCACCCATGACCCGAACATAAAAATAACAAAAGAAGATACACCGACGAATAATTAAAGAGGAGAATAAAACCATGAAACAAGCAGATGTAGTTGTAATCGGAGGAAGCGCAGCAGGAATCCCTGCAGCACTCACCTGCCGTCGACATTATCCAAACAAAAAGGTCGTACTCATTAGAAAAGAAAAAAATGTACAGATTCCCTGTGGGATCCCCTACATATATGGAACGGTCAACTCACCAGATAACAATCAGATACCTGATGATGTTCTTTCAAACAACGACATTGATTTAGTTATTGATGAGGCAACAAAAATTAACAGATCAGATAAAACAATTACCACAAAAAATGGCGATACCATCGGCTATGATAAACTTGTCCTTGCAACAGGATCATCACCCTCGATGATACCGATACCCGGGCTTGATAAAAAAAATGTATTTGTTATCAAAAAAGACGGGTTTTATCTCAAATCATTACTCGATGAAATGAACAATGCTAAAGATGTTGTGATCTTAGGGGGCGGCTTCATCGGTGTCGAATTTGCAGATGAATGTAAAAAAAACAGAGATGTCAACGTCACCATTGTAGAATATCTTCCGCATTGTCTCATGCTTGCCTTTGAAGAAGAATTTTGCAAGGATGCAGAAGAGGCACTCAAACAAAAAGGGATCAACATGATCACAGGTGTAAAAATGCAGGAGGCACTTGGCGATGAACAAATTTCTGCAGTGAAACTATCAAATGGAAAGGAAATACCTGCAGATCTTTTGATTGTTTCTGTCGGAGTAAAACCAAATGTAGAACTCGCCGAACAAGCAGGATTAGAAGTAACTCGTGGTGGAATTGTGGTTGATTCCACGATGAGAACCTCAGATGAGCATATCTTTGCCTGTGGAGACTGCACCAATAAACATTCCTTTTTTACCGGCCATGATACCGATCTAAAATTAGCATCTATTGCTACTATGGAAGCACGCATAGCAGGTGCAAATCTCTTTGGAACTCGTCGGAAGAATCCTGGTGTTGTGGGAGCATGGTCAACTTATGTAAATAAGGTTGGATTAGGTGGAGTTGGACTCAGCGAAAAAAGCGCCCAAGAATTAGGATACGAAGTGGTTAGTGGACAAGCAGAAGCGCCCAACCGGCACCCGGGAAAAATGCCCGGCTCGGTACCACTGAAGATTAAACTGGTGTTTAACAAAAAGACAAATGAAATCATCGGAGGTCAAATTCGAGGCGGCGATAGCGTTGGTGAATTAACAAACACTGTTAGTGCCTGTATTCAGAAAAAAATGACCGCAGATGATATTGCAACCTTTCAGCTGGGTACACATCCCGCGTTAACCGCATCACCCATCGCCTATCAACTAGTAAATGCAGCTGAAAACGCATTGCAACGGATGGGTGAATAAGATGAAGGTTGCAGTAACTGCGAAAGATAATTCATTAGATGCAGCAGTTGATCCACGATTCGGCCGCTGCCGCTATTTTCTAATCGTTGACACAGAAACCCTGAGTTTTGATTCTCTCTCTAATGAAGCAGCTATGGCTGCTGGAGGCGCCGGGATTCAGGCGGCACAATCCGTTATAAAAACGGGAATTTCTGCTGTGATAACGGGAAATGTGGGACCGAATGCATACCGTATCTTTGCTGCATCAAACATACCTCTTTATACTGGAGCAACAGGAACGGTCAAACAGGCTATTGAACAATATAACAACGGAGCGCTTCATGAGACAAAAGAGGCAAGTGTCGGAAGCCATTTTGGAATGGGCGGTCGTAGAGGAGGGAGATCGTTTTGAAAGTATGTGTACCAACGATGGGCGAAAACGGACTTGATAACTTAGTCGGTGAACATTTCGGTCGAGTGCCAACCTACACCATTGTAGACCTTGAAACAGATGACATAAAAGTTGTACCCAACACCAGCGAACATATGGGCGGACGCGGACAACCACCAGAGATTATGGCCAAAGAAGGAGTGTCCGTAATGATCTGCAAAGGACTTGGTCGACGAGCCATTACGCTCTTCGAAGAACTTGGAATCGAAGTCTACATTGGTGCATCCGGAACGGTCAAAGATGCAGTCAATGCATTTAAACAAGGAAAACTTCAAAAAGCGGGAGCCGCAGATGCCTGTGCACAACATGCATTTCGAGACCACCATCATCATTAGAAGACAATACGTTTTTCGTGAAATTATGAAAACACATCTTGATTGTATACCCTGCTTTCTCAAACAATCCTTAGAGGCAGCTCGTATGGCAACAGATGATGAACAATTACAGCAAGATGTTCTCCAAAAGGTAATGTCATATCTTACTACTATTTCACTCACTGATTCACCACCAGAAATTTCACGTGAAATACACAATATCATCAGGTCTGAAACCAACACAAAAGACCCCTATAAAAAAGTAAAAACGCATTCCAATTTCACCGCGCAAAAACAATACGCGGCTCTGCATACAATGATAGAGGATGCAGATGATCCTCTTTTGATGGCCGTCAAGCTGGCCATTGTTGGAAACGTCATTGATTTTGGTTCTAGTAGCCGATTTGATGTGACTGAGATGTTGGACAAACTATCCCATATCGATTTTGATGCTACGGCCTATCCGCAGTTTCAAAAAGCTCTTCAGAATGCACAGAGCATTGTTTATCTTGCAGATAACACCGGGGAGATATTTTATGATAAGCTTCTCTTGTCCGAGCTTTCAAAACAAGGAAAAACTATCACCTATGTTGTTCGTGCGCATCCCATCATCAACGATGCAACCATCGAAGATGCATACCACGCAGAAATAGATAAAATTGCTACGATAATCGCTGGTGACGAAGGACAAGAGTATTCAGCACCTGGGATGGTTTGTAGCTTTGCCTCACCGCAATTTTTAGAGAGTATTGAATCTGCTGATATGGTCATATCAAAAGGTCAAGGCAACTATGAGGGGTTAAGCTCCTATCATCGTGATATCTTTTTTTTGTTTGTCGTAAAATGCCCTCTGGTTGCCCGTGAAGTCGATGCAGCGGTGGGAACACTTATTCTGAAGGTGAATAAATGATTGTTTCAGTTGCGAGTGGGAAAGGAGGAACGGGAAAAACAACGGTTTCTACAAATCTTGCGTTAAGTGTTGGAAAGGTCCAGTTTCTCGATTGCGACGTGGAAGAACCAAATGCAAATTTTTTTATCAAAGCCGATATAAAAAAAAGGGAAAATGTTGCAGTCCGTATTCCAAAAATAGAGAAAAAAAAATGTACGTATTGCGGTAGATGTGCTGAGTTTTGTGCTTATAATGCCTTGGCGGTAGTCAACGAAGAGGTACTGGTGTTTCCAGAGCTCTGCCATTCTTGTGACGGCTGTGCGCTGGTCTGCCCGGAAGATGCTATTTTTTGGTCTGAACGAATTATCGGACAGGTTGAGAGTGGAAATGCTGATGGCATTGCTTTTTCTCATGGACTCTTACAGGTTGGTGAGATGCAGGCGATACCTGTCATTAAAGCATTGAAAAAAAAGATTGACCCCAACCGACATGTTATTTTGGATGTTCCACCCGGGACATCTTGTCCCGTGATTGAATCAGTTATTGGTTCTGATTATTGCATTCTAGTGACCGAGCCTACTCCGTTTGGTTTTCATGATTTAAAACTCGCGGTAGACGTGATTCGTCATCTTAAGATCGCCTTTGGCGTCATCATTAATCGCGATGGCATTGGTGATGCCGCGGTAGAGCAATACTGTGCAAAAGAAAAGATTCCAATTCTCTTAAAAATCCCTGAGAGAAAAAAGATTGCTCATCTCTACTCGGAGGGAACAGCACTAGTGACTGCATCCTATGAATGGCATGAAATGTTTGGAAACGTTTTTACCCAGATAGAGGAGGCGGTTACTGCATGAAAGAGCTGACCGTAATAAGTGGAAAGGGAGGGACAGGCAAAACCTCTCTGACTGCCTGCTTCGCCGCGCTTGCAAAGAATGCTGTGTTTGCAGATTGTGATGTCGATGCAGCAGATCTTCATTTACTCTTAAAGCCTCAGGTTCAACATACCATCGATTTCTATGGTCTTGATGTCGCTTGTATTGACGATGAAACATGTACAAAATGTAAGAACTGTGTGGAACGCTGCCGGTTTGACGCAATTTCTGAAGCAGTTGAAATTAAAATAGATTCCTGTGAGGGATGTGGCGTGTGCGCCTATGTATGCCCCGTGGATGCAATCACCATGGAAAAACGCCTCTCCGGATACGCCTATATCTCCAACACTCGCTTTGGTCCAATGGCACATGCCATGTTGAAAACCGCAGAAGAAGCATCCGGAAAATTAGTTACACAGGTCCGCACCCTTGCAAAAAAACTTGCACAAGAAAAAAACAAAGAGATAATCATTATTGATGGACCACCAGGAATTGGCTGTCCGGTCATTGCTGCTATCACGGGGGTAGATCTTGTCTTAATAGTTACCGAGCCCACGCTTTCTGCAATCCATGATCTTGAACGCATCCTTGCAGTTGCACAGTATTTTGATATTCCCGCAACAGTCTGTATCAACAAAGCTGATGTTAACAAAAACAATACAAAAAAAATAAAAACATACTGTGAGAAAGAAAAAATACCTGTTGTGGGTGAACTACCTTATGACACCGATATTACCCAAGCAATGGTTCATGAACAAAGCATTGTAGAGTATGCAGATGGAGTGTTATCTCAAAACATAAAACAAATGTGGAATACTCTGCAAGATGAGTTGAGAAAGCATGGATGAGTCCTTTGAAGAGATGGTTAAGGATCTTCAAAAGAAGATCGAGCACGATGAAGAAAAAAACTATTCAAAAACTGTTATCAAGGAATATAGAAATCCTAGCTATTTTGGTGTTCTTAAAAGTGCCAATGCTATAGTAAAATATACAGGACCCTGCCATGATACAATGAAATTTTATCTTTATATACATAAGAACAGAATTGTTGATGCGCGGTTCTGGACGGATGGGTGCGGAGCAACTCTTGCTTCAGGAAATCGACTTATAAAAATGATACTGGGAAAAACCATTCAACAGGCAGAAAAAATAACCACAAACCAGCTGCTCAACGAGCTTGATGGACTTCCCGATGAGCATCTTCACTGTGCATCTCTTGCATTCACTGCGTTACAGAAAACATTAACCACGTATACACAAAAAGAAATGAGGAGTCATGTTGCATGAACCTCCGCATTATCTATGACAATGAAGTATATACACAAAAGATGGGCTTACGATCAGACTGGGGATTTTCCTGTCTGATTGAGACGTCAGAAAAAAACATCCTATTTGACACGGGGGCCAAGGGAGACATTTTGCTTTCTAACATGAAACTACTTGATATCGACCCAGGAACGATTTCAACGATTGTTATTTCCCATGAGCATTACGATCATAACGGTGGATTAGAGCATATCCTCCCTTTTCTAAAACATGCAAGCATCTATCGATTGAAAAAGCAGACCAATACAGGTACCCTCTCCTATATATCCCCTGAAAAACCGGAAAAAATTTATGAAACTATTTGGACAACCGGACGATTACCGGGAAAAGTCGATGAACAATCATTGATCATTAAGGGAGATAACGGATGGTACGTGTTAACTGGCTGCTCACACCCAGGTATAAAAACGATTCTTGCCGCTGCAAGACAGATTGGAAACATTGTTGGGTTAATCGGTGGTTTTCACGGCTTTACCACCTATTCTCTTCTTCAAAATATCGACTATATCTGCCCCTGTCACTGCACAGCTCGCAAGAAGGAAATTAACGAGGCTTTTCCTGAAAATACTGAAGAGTGTGGTGTTGGAAAAACAATTTCTCTAAGTTGAAATCTATGATCTCTTCGGACAAAAAGAAATGGTTTGACTCAAAAGGAAAAGAATTTTTTACTGCTATTGGTCTACACAAAAATCAGCAAGTCCTTGATTTTGGATGCGGGTATGGCACCTATGCAATCCCCGCAGCAATGACGAGTGAAGAAAACGGTAGAGTCTATGCTGCCGATAAGGATGCAGACAGATTACAGCAAGTACTTACAGAAGCACAACAACATCGATTGACTAATATTACAACACTTCATATCAAAAAAGAGACAATACCGCTGCCTGATACCTCTCTTGACATCGCCTTTCTATTTGATGTTCTCCATCTGCTGGACAATAGAAAGAAGATACTTACCGAACTCTACCGGGTTTTAAAATCCACGGGCACTTTAGCGCTTTATCCTAAACATCATCAGCAGGAAATGCATATGACCCTTGATGAGATTACAAACGAAGTTGAGTCCATAGGATTTCAGTTTAAAACCCGTGTTTGTAAAACATTAATGCATGATGATCAACTTGAACAAGGCGCTGTTTTGATTTTTCAAAAACCATGATTTTTTCCGCGTATTTCAGTAGATCCATTTTATCGAGTTTAGGAAAAATATGACCTCTGTTTCACTGCATCCTCTCTGCTGACTCATATGAAGCATTATTTCAAGAACTTTATAAGACATCTCTTCCTCTGCATGATACAATGAAGCCCCTCAAACAAGAAACGGTCACCTTACTTCTCATCTCGCTTGGATGGTTTCTCATCCTCTCAGGTCGTTACAGTATATCGACCTTGCTTCCCCAGATGAAGATAGATCTCTCGTTTAGTTATACTGAAGCCGGAGTAGCAATGACTGCGATGTGGCTTTTCTACGCGCTTTTACAGTTCCCCTCTGGTATTTTCTCAGATATCAAGGGACGACGAATCACGATTGCCCTTGCGATGGGTGTCTTTTCTGTTTCGTATCTGTTGATTGGTCTTTCTGTTCATTTTGTAATGTTCCTTTTTGCATTGATTTTACTTGGCATTGGATCTGGTAGTTGTCCCTCTGCAGGTATCTCGATGATCACAGATATTTTTAAGGAAAAAAGAGGGAAAGCATTAGGAATTCATTCAAGTGCAGGATCGTTAGCATATTTAATCCCCGTTATTGCGACTGCGTTTGCCGCTTTTTATGGATGGCATCGTTTTTTTGTGCTTTGGGCTGTACTTGGTTTTCTCAGTGCATATATATTTTTCAAAAAGACTCAGGAATCAACTGAACTTCCGAGTGTTGTCTCCATTAAAGAACGGGTGGTCGATGGTGCTATGGTGTTTCAAGATAAAACAGTGCAGCTTATGTTTGTGATAAATCTTTTGATAGCTATCACCTGGATAAGCTATATGTCCTTTTTTCCATCGTATCTTCAGGAGGAAAAATTCTTTTCACCGCTGTACTCTGGTATATCCCTTGCAGTGTTAGGAATTTTTGGTTTTATGTTTAAACCATATATCGGATATCTTTCAGATAAATATAACAAGAAACTAATTATTTTGGTCTTAGCGGTATGTACCGGCTTTGGCACCCTGGGATTAGTTTCTGCTTCGTCGATCTGGGTCATCTTTATTCTTATTCCCTTTGTCTCGTTGGTATCCGTAATTTTCCCCATTATTTCCTCTTATCTGCTCGGCCAATGGGCGGAGAAAGGACGCGCTGGTAAACTTGGTTTTTACCGTTCTACCTCTATTGTTCTTGCAAGTCCTTCTTCAGCAGTAATTGGGTATCTTGCAGATATGTATAGTTTTGATATCTCTTTTTTGGCAATTGCTTTCATTCTTTTTCTAACCGTGATTCTTCTACTTGGTAGTCTAGTTTTTTCTAAAGCTTCACAATAGGTACGCTACTGAATCTTTTCGATTTTATTTACAAAACTCTTTCCTATCCCCTCATTCTAATAATAATTATAGCTTTTAGGCCTCTTAATAAGAATATTTATTATACAAATTTTTATAAGCCATGTATCTACTTTTTTACTGTACGGGGTGAAGAAACCAATGATATACCGTACCATAGCATCCTGCATCTCGACAGACGAGTGTATTCAAAAAAATCTCCCCTTTCATAGGAGGTAAAAACAATAAAAAAATCACATAAAAAATCAAAGCAAAAAGATCCCTACGATGTTTTTGCAGCAGAAAAACCCTTTCTAGTTTCACATGAAATTCAAAAGATGTATGAAAACATCCGTTTTATCGAAATGATCGAAGCATTAAAACGGAATCACTTTCAGCCATACAACTTCATAGAACCTGCTTCTCTTATCCCCTTATCCACTCAAAAAAAAACGATGCGTATTATGTTAGAAAACAGTTTCGGGCAAAGACCACAACCACAACACACAAAATGCAAAGAGCCCTCTTCTCCGTATGATCTCCAAAAAAATGAGCACAGGGTCACGCTAACCATTTTTATTCCTGAAATTTCTCTTAAGCATCTTCAGCTAAAAATAATGCCCTCCTACATAGAACTATTACCAACGGAATCAAGTACCGCTGCGAATATCTGCATCCCCCTTCCTTGTGCTGTTGACGCAGAAACAACCACGTACACCTACATCAACGGTGTTTTAGATATTGTCATTCAACGAAAAAAGAATAAAAAATTGCATATGACGGGGTGAAAATACTTTTGATTTATAGCAATTTATTATTCCTCTCTTATAAGCATAGTCAAAACATAAAAAAGTAGGAAAAAGGAGACACAAAAATATGGCAGTAAAAATAGATAAAGAGAAATGCACGGGATGTGGATGATCTTCCCAAAAATTATAGTGTTGATGCGATGGCAACTGATGACTATAGCATAACTTATACAATGGAGAATGTCTCAGGTCAAGTGATGACTTACAATGAGATCGGAACTGCCAAAGGGTTGGGTACCGTTACCATGGTTGTTGCTTATCAGATGGAAGGAGAACTCATCACTGAAGAAGAGGATGGCCCCCCTGCGTATTGTTTTTGTTGATGAAAAAGGCTCTATTACTGAATCAAGTTTATGGCTACGATCATTGGTACGACTTAATATCATTGCAGCCTAAAGACAAACATGTAGTACAGTAGCGCTGGGGCGGAGATTTGATTATCCTTTTTACCGGTAAACTTGTTTATAAAGAAAGAAGGATATTTTTTATAATATACTTGAGGTTGTGTTTACTTGGTTAACCATATGAATATCGGCGTCTCTTCTGAAATGGTCTTTTTTTATTTTCAGTTTTTCTCACGAAGGGGACTTTTTTGAAAGGCGGCATTGATGCTTTTCTAATGTCAAGTTCTTCATTTCCCTGTACGCGTCTGAAGTTTTCGTGATCTCTCTCGGTGAGAAGTGTGACTGCGGATCCGTTTTCGCCTGCACGTGCAGTTCTTCCAATACGATGGATATAATCAGTTGATGTTTTTGGAACATCATAGTGATAGATGTGGGTGACGTTTTTGATGTCGAGACCTCGAGCGGCTACATCGGTAGCCACAAGGACATCTGTTTTTTGGTTTCTGAGAGCGGTGAGTGATTGTAATCGTTTGTGCTGGCTCATACCTCCATGTATTGCTGATGCTTTGATGTTTTGTCTTCTGAGGTTTTTTGTTAAAATGTCAGATTCTTTACGTGTTGCGCAGAAGACGATGGCAAGGCCTGAGGTGTTGTTTCTCAGGAGATGAACGAGGAGTGAGAATTTGTTTTGTTGTTGATAGATGTCATAGTAGATCTGTCGGAGTTTGTGTTTGTCGACATAGGATTTTGTGTTTATAATCATGGGATTTTTAAGGTGTTTCATTAATAGTCGTTGGTTTCCATGAACGATGGTTGCGCTGAACATGAGTGTCTGCTGACGGTTTGGTATCTGTCGTATGATTTCTTCGACATCGTCGATAAATCCCATTTCAAACATTTTATCGGTTTCATCAAGGACAAGAAAGCGGATGTGTCGTAGATCAAGTGTTTTTCTTCGGAGATGATCAAGGATTCGTCCGGGTGTGCCAATGATGACGTTTGCGGTTCTTATTTGGCGTATTTGTGGTTGGATGCTAACACCTCCGTAGATACTGGTGGTCTGTATGCCAAGTGGTCTTCCGAATTCTTGGAAGACGTTAGTGACCTGGACGCAGAGTTCTCGTGTTGGTGTGAGAATGAGTGTTTGAATCCTGTTGCCTGGTTGTATTTTTTCAAGAATGGGGAGACAAAATGCAAGTGTTTTTCCTGATCCTGTCTCTGCTTGTCCAACGACGTCTCGTCCATTGAGAATCGTTGGTATGCATTTTTCTTGTATAGATGTAAGGGTGGTAAATCCCTGTTGTTGTGTTTTTTGTTTTAATTTATGATGTATTGTAAGTTCTTCGAATTTCATGTGTTTGTTTCACCTTTTGATAAGAAAATTTATTCTTTTTTTTTAGATGACAAAGTCGATGTCGAGTTTGTCTGCAAGTTCTTTGTAGCGGTTTCGAATGGTTACTTCGGTGACGCCGGCGACGCCGGCGACCTCTCGTTGTGTCCGTCGGTTGTTACAGAGCACGGTTGCGATGTATAGTGATGCTGCGGCAAGACCTGTGGGTCCGCGTCCACTGGTGAGTTCTTGGTCGGCTGCTTCTCTAAGAATGTCCATGGTTTTTTCTTTGACCTCTTGAGTGAGGTTGAGTTCGCTGCAGAACCTGCTGATGTAGTCTTTTGGTGTGGTGGGGAGTAGTCTGAGATTAAGCTCTCTTGAGATATATCGGTAGTTTCTGCCGATTTCTTTACGTGGCATATGCACGACTTCGCTAATCTCGTTTAGGGTACGTGGGACGTTGCATTGTCTGCAGGCTGCGTATAATGAGGCGGCGGTAACTCCTTCAATGCTGCGTCCTCTGATCAGGTTTTTAAGTGCTGCTTTGCGGTAGATCATTGCGGCGGTTTCTCGTACGCTTCTTGGAAGACTCATAACAGATGCGAGTCTGTCCAAACCCGAGAGAGCAATAGTGAGGTTTCGTTCGGTTGCGTTGCTGATTCTGATGCGTCGTTGCCATTTCCGGAGTCGAAAGAGTTGTGCGCGGTTGCGCGTTGGAATAGATTTTCCATAGGCATCTCGGTTGGTCCATCCAATTGAGGTACTGAGTCCCTTGTCATGCATGGTGTAGGTCATGGGTGCGCCAGTGCGGGATCGTTTCTGTCGTTGTTCGTTGTCAAAGGCACGCCACTCAGGTCCTTGATCGATGATGTCTTCATCGATAACAAACCCGCAGTCGTGGCATACGACTTCTGCACGGGAATAATCTCTGCCGAAGTGGTTACTTCCACATTCTGGGCATTGCATGATTTCCTCTATGGTTTGTCGTGTTTTTTTTGTCAAAGCAATTCGAACCTTTTGTGAATATTTTTATAAAAAATTAGAAGATGAACCTAAGAGTTGGATTGATTGATGGTCTTAGGATTTCTTCACATTTTTCGCTTGTGGTCCACGATCTGATTTTTCAATTTCGAATTCGACTTCGTCTCCATCGTTAAGTGATGTGTCTGCGTCGAATGCGGATCGGTGAACGAAGACTTCTTGGTTATCCTCACTTGTGATGAATCCGTATCCCTTCCTAGAGTTATACCATTTAATAGTACCTTTCATTTGTTGTGTTCCTCCATTTTATTATACATTATTCTGATCACTTTACTTCTTTGATACAGCATCTACAAATCTACTTTTTTTTGTACTATTGGATTGTTTATAAAGTAATGTTTTTTTGTTGCGTGATTTCATTATTTTTTTAAGATTCTTTGTGATTTTTTCCATTCGATAGGTGCCTCCATTATTTCTACTATGTGTAATATTACTGTTTTTTTTCGGTGTCTCTAATCTTTCGTAACCGGAGTTCTTCTTGGTGTCTGTTGCGGTAGTATGTTCTTAATTTTTCATTGTTCTCTTTTTGTTGTCGGAGTTCGTTTTTTCGTTGTTGTCGGTTTTTGTGTTTCTTTGTTTGTTCTTCAGAAGTTCCAAAAAGAGTGTCTGTCCATTTTCCCATGTATTCATCAACTCCGGTCATGCACTGAGGTTGTTTTGTTCTTCATCGAATGGTTTAACTGTCGATTTTTTTTTTTTATTTTTTTGTTGTTGCAAGGATTATTTCTATTGATGAGACATTTGATTCTCTGCCTTCTTCGTTGATGACGCTTTCGGTGCCAATTTTAATGTCTTTTAGTGTTGCGTTTGTGACAAATCTGTTCCGTACAATTTCTGCGGTATCTACCGCGGTGCTGATTGATCGTCCTCGGGCTTTCAATATGACTTCATTTGAGCCGTTGCTGTTGAATTGTGTGACGACTGCAAGGACATAGCTCATTGGTGGTTTCCGTCCGACAAAGATGGTGTTTTCGTCTGTTTTTGTTTTCTTTGTTATTTTTTCCGTTGTTTTTTCTGCCATGTTTTGTTTTCTCCTATAATTGATTTTTGACAATTTTGTTTCACGTTAGCTTTTATATGATAAATTCTACGATGTTTGTTGTTGGGTGATGTTATACGTTATACGTTTTTGAGTTTCTTGATGTTGGTTGCCCGTTGTCCACGATCAGATTCTTCAATCTCGTACTCAACTTTGTCTCCTTCATAGAGACCGTCGCCCATGGGGAGAGCTGTTCGGTGAACAAAGATATCTTTTCCGTCTTCGCCTTCTATAAAGCCGAAGCCGCGCATATCGTTGTACCATTTGACTGTTCCTTTCATTATTGTATGTCACCTCCTCAGACTCTGCTGTCTGAGACGTGTAAAAGAGCAAAAAATGAAAAATCTCAAAAGTTCGAAAAAACGAATTTGTGAAACTCCTATTTTTCTTTCCTTTTAGATGGAGTATAGCGTTCTGATTGCTTAAATAGTTATCTGTTAAGGAATTTTTATAGGAAATTGAGCTAATATTCCCATGTACCATCTAATTATTTAATACCAAATACTGGATAGGAGATTTGACTATCTTTTTTAACGATAATTAGTGGTTGGGGACAATATTTGATTTAGGGTATTTTACTTAGAGAGAAACGCTGGGGAGGAGATTTGAACTCCTGTGGTGACAATCACCAGCGGTTTTCGAGACCGCCGCCGTAGGCCGGACTTGGCTACCCCAGCATAAAAGATATTTCTGTCGTGGAAAGTTTAATCTAAGGAGTTTTTATATGGGTATCGATTCCCTTGAAGGTAACTGTAACGATTTCCCCGAGTAATGAAACGAAAACCGTTGATATTACTAAAGGAAGAACGGTTGAGGATGTAATTCGAAAAATTAATCTGAAACCAGATGGCATCATTGTATTGAAAAAGACCACTCCGATACCGATTGATACCTGCTTGGATCATGATGAGAATCTGCAAATAATCAAAGTCGCATCAGGTGGATAACAAACGTTTGTTTTGCTCCCGTAGTGTAGCGGCCAATCATCACGGCCTCTCGAGCCGTAGACTCGGGTTCAAATCCCGACGGGAGCATCGGAATTTTTTTGAATCATAGCTCAGCAATAGTAATATTCTTAAACATAGTGAGAAATCATATTTCGTGTAGTGGCTATGAAAAGTAAGATTCTTGTCGCCTATTATACTAAAGGTGGGGCATCTGAACAATACGCAGAGATAATCGCAGAGACACTTAATTCGAGTGGATTTGCAGTTGAGACATCGAATCTAAAGGAAAAAATCCCTGATGTTACCGCATATGATACCGTCGTTCTTGGAACAGGAGTGAGAATGTTCCGGGTGTACCGACCATGGAAGAAAATCCTGAAACAGAAAGCACTCAGCAGTAAACATCTGTTCATGTTTTTATCCAGTGGTACAGCGATTGAGAAGCCTGACAGAGCTGTCAAAAAATTCTTACAGCCACTGGTAGAAAAGTATGGTCTTTCACCTAAGTCCATGGTTTCTTTACCTGGAAAGATACCTGAAAAATGGGCGAAGATGGATAATCAAGGCGAGACGATGAAACCTGAGATGGCAAAGGCATGGGCTCAAGAGATCGCTGCTCAGTTAAAAGCAAAATAGGCCCCCTTCAACCTCGTTTACAACAAAGAGAGAGAATCAAGATAAAGGCTCGTTTATTTCAAACGCGTAAAAATTATTTATGTAATACTATTTTAAAAGAAATGAAACCTTTTTATAACTGCAGCTTTTCATCTGCGAGCCCTCCTTTTTAACGTCGGTCTACGCAGTATTCGCAGCTGCAGTTGTGAGATACCTATGAAAACACTTCAAATCTCTAATTGTCGTTGTCGTACTTAGATGTTTCATCCTTCATGAGCATATGCCAAATGCAGGTAAGCAATTTTCTGCTTGCTGCAACAGTAGC
>CAZTFR010000046.1:0-16971 GCA_964612945.1 uncultured Thermoplasmatales archaeon | reverse complement strand
AGTCGGTGCAGCACAATACTCAATTATGGCGAGTATTAGTAACCTTGGAATGCTTGTTATTTCTATGATTAGTGGAAGTCTGATTATTATTTGAATTAGCTTGAATACTGCGTGGTCTGAAACACATTGTGTGTAAGACCCGCAGATGAAAAGCTATTTTTTTCTATCTACAATATAACATCTTTTTGTTGCGCGCAGCAGACATATCTGCCTGCTCTTTAATGGCGCAACAGGAGAAACACAAAATTATGAATATTGAATGTAGCGGATGCTCTAAAAAGATTTCGGGTGACACCCGAAATAACTGGGTGACCATGATGTTTGTCACCCATCAAAGATATAAATGCTTCAAAAAGCAGCAACATATTGACACCTGTATTAGTGCATTTCGAGAACTGGAACGTTTTGGTTTTGAATTCGGTGAATTTGGTTTCGCTTGGAATCATGTTCACTTCCAAGTGAACATACCAAAGCGATACTCTGTTGAAACCGCAGAGATTATGCTTAAATCTTGGAGTGCAAAACGAATGTTTGAACATCATCCCGGGTTTAGAAAAAGATATCCACGTGGTGGTTTCTGGAGCGGATACGAACACCATGCCTCCACGGGTTTGATGAACTTGGAGGAATCAACTCAGTATCTCCAGGATCAACAACGACATCATGGGGTGACTGTTGTACCTGTCGGGCAGCAACAGCTAACTAACTGAGAATCCGCCGAGCGGGGATGCGGCATGACCGATAGGGCTTGCCGAGGAAGCGAAGGCGGAAGGGGATCATAAGGGCGCAGCCCTTATCTCACCCAAACGTATGTGTCCAAGTAAAAAGAGTAAAAAGGGCAATGAAAAGGATATAGGTAAAATACATACCTGCCCACGCCGCTGTATTTTCATGTTTCTGTGATCGATGACCCTTCAACATACTCCATCCAATATAAATGCCACAAAAACTAAGCATGAATAGCGGTAAATACACAGCATCAATAATGTGAAAGTAAACTAACGGAATAATTAAGAGAAAGGCACCGCTCATAAAAATTGATGATATTAGCACCGTTTTTATCATCCCATAGCTATTAACGAGTGTTTTCGTGCCGACAGCAATGTCTCCATTAATATCAAAGAGATCTTTTGTTGCGGTTCCTCCAAAAAGAAAAACGGTCGCAATTCCTGCAATCATCATAGGAAGTGGTTCAAAGGGCGATTGAAAAACACTCCATGAACCAAGAATACCTAAAAACCCCCTGGGTATAGCTACCCATATTTGATTAATAAAAAGATATTTTTTTGTACGAGGATACAACGAGTAGGTTACTGAAAAAAGGCATATTAGAAAAACAAAAATACTAAAAAGTTCATGAATACAAAAGGAGAGTAAAATAGCACTGCTATACAAAACCATTGATATGTTCATAGCCTGCTTTTTTGAAAAGAGCTTTCGAGGCAAAGGACGATAGGGCTTTGTAATACAGTCCTCTCGAATATCTGTGACTTGATTTAAAACATTTGATGCGCCATTTAATAGCGTAAAACAGAGACTCGCTGGAATTATTAATAAAAGATTTGAATATGTTAAAGTAGTATTTGCAAGGGAGAAATAGCTTGCAATCATTATACAACTCGACACAAGAAATGGCGCTAGAAGCGTAAAAGGTCGTAAAAGCTGAAAATAGGCTGAGATTTTCGAGCACTGGAGACTCTCTCCCATAGTTTGTATCACAAACTAACCTGTTTTTTTCATAAATATATAAACATATCTTTACAGTCGTTATCAAGAATACAAAAACGAGGATAATTCTCTATGTTGCAACTTGTTTAACCCGCTGTACTCCTTCAACTTTGCAGATGACTTGAACGACTGATGAGGGAACTAATTCTTCCCAGTTTTCTCCTTTAATCATTCGCTTCCGAATTTCACGCCCTGATAGAATGCCTCGATTAAAATAAGGAGTAGTCGCAACACGAAATCCTTTTTCTGAAAAGAGATTTCGGTTAAATGTGTTATTTGATATTACCACATCGAAGTTGTTAACGATTGAGCAAACATGGTCGACCCAGTTTGGCGGGTCATGAATATCTGGTATTGCTACGATCTGATAGTTGGTGATATTTTCCTCCACGAGGGATTGGTATATCATTATGCGTCGCTCTTCAAATGAAAAGGGATTTTGCGAGGTATTTTTA
Organism: uncultured Thermoplasmatales archaeon; assembly: GCA_964612945.1. Taxonomy (GTDB): domain Archaea; phylum Thermoplasmatota; class E2; order DHVEG-1; family DHVEG-1; genus CAZTFR01. Next base: position 14,788 of record CAZTFR010000046.1, on the reverse strand, counting down.
TATTGCGCCGATCCTATACCGATGATGATTTCTTCATAGTCTTTGCTGATTTGTTTGAGAACCTGGAGATGACCATTATGAACTGGTTGGAAGCGACCAATAAATAGGGCGTTCATGAGATTCTTACACCTTACAGGATATCGTTTTATCGTTACTCTTCTGATTGAAGCTGTGAGGTATCGGACTTTTCTTTTTCTGTTTTGAGTGATGCAGTTTGTTTTTTATTTGATTCCGCTTCTATTTTCCCAGTTATTTTCGGAGGACGCATTGAACGAAGTTTTGCTAAAAGGTCTTCTTTTCCTTCGCCAACTAATGCATGTTCAAGGACATTGGTCAAAGTTTCAACAGGTATGATTTCAATCCGATCTTTGTATTTTTCCTCAATGAGCACATCGTTAAGATTAGCTTTTGGGATGAGTACTGTTTTGATGCCTGCGTCTGAGGCTGCCTCAATTTTTGCAGTCACTCCTCCTATCGGAAGAACTGTTCCTCGGATACTAATTGATCCGGTCATTGCAACATCTTGCCGGGCGTACACATTTTCCATAGCAGAGATAACTGCGGTGATAAGGGAGATACTTGCAGAGTCTCCTTCTACTCCTTCATAGGTTCCGATGAATTGGATGTGTATATCATGTTTTGAAATGTCTCGCCCCATATATTTTTTAATAATTGCAGAGATGTTTTGAACCGATTCTTTTGCAATCTCACCAAGTTTTCCGGTTGCGATAACCTTTCCTTCAGATTGAGATCCAGCGGGGGTTACTTCGGCAACTATTGGTAAAACTAATCCAGAGAACTCACTCATTGAGGGATCAGCGGTGTGAACGGCAAGGCCATTGACTGCTCCGATTTCCCTACCTTTGGTATGAAATGAGCGATATTGTCGTTGTGATTCAAGGGCGCGATCTCCTACTTGTTGTTCAAGGGAGCGAGCGGCTTTTTTTGCCTCCAGTACATGTTTTTCGGTGACGATTTTATCGCTACGATCAAAGGCAATATCTCCTGCAACTCTGATAAGCCCTCCGAGTTCACGAAGGCGAAGTGAGAGTTTTCCTTTTCTTCCCGCTCGTCGTTGCGCTTCATGAATGATTTCTGCCACGGCTTGTTTGTCAAAGTGAGGTATTTTTCCATCCTTGTTTATTTCCTGCGCGACAAACCGTATGAGTTTTTTCCTGTTGTCATCGGTGTCGTCCATGATACTATTCATATAAATCTCGTAGCCATAGCCTCTGATCCGTGAGCGTAACGCAGGATGCATACCTTTTAATGCATCAAGATTTCCTGCAGAGATGAGAATAAAGTCACAGGAAACAGGTTCGGTTTTGACCATTGCGCCAAAACTTCGTTCAGACTGACCAGTGATTTGAAATTTTTTCTCTTGAATTGCAGTTAAGAGATGCTGTTGTGAAGGAAGGTCTAATGTGTTGATTTCATCGATATAGAGCACTCCTTTGTGAGCTCGATGGATGGCTCCGGCTTCGGTGAGTTGATGAGGCGGGGTTTCTAGTCCTGCTGATTGGAAAGGATCATGCCGTACGTCTCCAAGGAGTGCGCCGGAGTGTGCTGCTGTGGCATCGATAAAGGGCGGCAAGTCTTCTTTGTCATGGGCGACTAGTATTTTGGGGACTTGTTGCAGTTCTCGTCGTTGATTGAAGCCTCCGCGTGCAATTATAAAATAAATCATGATTCCTGCGAGAATACCAAGAATGGCATAGGTTATCTCTTGTTCATAAATGGACCATCCAATTGCAAGGATGATAATCATGAGTACAATACCCATGAGAAAGTTATTTTGTGTTTCCGATTTTTTCCGCGCTTCTTCACGTTGTGCTTTGATAATATCAGTTGCTTTTCCCGCAGGTACAACACGGATGCGTGGGGTGTTTGGATCCTCAGGATTAGGATAAGCAATGATATCTTCGAGTTCCCCTTTTGGAAGAAACTCGGTCATGGCCCGAGCGACCATGGATTTTCCTGTTCCAGGATCACCAATAAGCATGACATGTCGTTTTTGTTCTGCTGCTTTTTTTACGATATCGACGGTTTTATCTTGTCCAATCACTTGATCTAATAATTTATCTGGAACGTCGATTTCTTCAGTGGTTTTGAATTTTGTTTTTTTAATCCACTCTTCAATTGTTGGTAATCGTTTTTGTTGATCTGCTATATTGTTTTTTTCAGTCAATGATAACACCGTTGTATAATGATCTCTCATAAAGATATAGGAGACGGATGTTTATATACTTTCATTCCTGTGAGCTCCTGAAGGTTATTTACTCATTCTTTATCAATGTTTCTTATCTATTTCTCAGTATAATTGCATGCAGACCCGTTGATTTTAAATCAACCTACTTGTTACTACTTTCGCAATGGTATTTAACAGAAAAACACTTGTCCTTCCCGATAATACAATTTTTCAGGATGGTCAGATTTCTGCGCATGGAGATGTGATTATTGGAGATCGAAGTTTGATGCAATTTGGTATTCAGACCGATGGAAGAATTTTTGTTGGGGAGCATGTGATTACGAGTGGTGATCTACAATCGCAGAAAGATATCAGAGTAGATATCTTTTCCACAATTGGCGGCAATATCACTAGTAAGGGCAACGTCTACCTTGGGGAAAAGGTGTCGGTTCAAGGGAAATTATCCTTAGACGGCGATCTTGACGTCGGAGATAACGTGGATATTCAGGAGGGATTTGAAGCGAAAGGATGGATAAATATCCGCAGTCCTATACCAATGATTATCTATGTATTTATTTACTTGCTACAGCTACTTAAGATGGGTCACAGTGAGGAAATTGAACGCCTTCTTAATGAACTTGAAGAAAACGAGGGGGAGCCTATCCCTATTTCAGAGACATTTTTATTTATTCCCAATAATGCGATAATTGGTGCTTCAAAATCTCAAATAGATTGTCATATTCATATTGGAAGTGGTTGCAAGATCGTTGGCAACTATACGGGCAAAGGGGATGGATATATTAGCGATAATTCTCAGATTTCAGGATCGCTTAGCTGTACCGGTGATATGTATTGTGGAAAAAATGTGGTTATCCAGGGTAATATCACCACCGAGAAAACTCTGTATTTAAATGATAAGGTAACTGTGCATGGAAATATTTCTGCAGAACGTGTGGAAATTGCAAAATCTGCTGTAGTAAAAGGTACCATCCATGCTAAGAAAGGAGTCACTTTTATTGATCCATCTGCCGATGAAGCCACAAGAAAAGTGAAACGTTTTGAAGCCGACACCGATGTGGTAGATGAAGTAAAAGAGTTATTGGAGTAGATTTGACATGCAGTTGGGTATTGTGGGCAAACCCAATGTCGGAAAATCAACCTTTTTTAACGCAGCAACTGAGGCGCACGCAGAAATTGCCAACTACCCCTTTACGACAATTGATACAAATCGTGGGGTTATGTATGTACGGAAAACTTGCCCCTGTAAAGAGTTTAACGTGAAATGTACGCCACATAATTCAAAATGTGTTGATGGCATCCGTTTTGTTCCCATTGAGGCAATTGATGTCGCCGGGCTTGTTCCCGATGCACATAAAGGTAAAGGCTTAGGAAACAAATTTCTTGATGATCTCCGCCAGGCGCATGGGCTCATTCATATTGTTGATGGCTCCGGTAGTACCGACGCAGAGGGAAACCCCGTTGAACTAGGATCATATGATCCCGTAGATGATGTCCGATTTCTAGAGAAAGAAATCACGTATTGGATGCTTGGCATCATTAGAAAAGATTGGGAGCGCATCCTTCGTCAAAGTGAACTGGAAAGCAAAAAGATTACCAAGATGCTTGCAGAAAAGCTCACTGGGCTTGGCATCAAAGAGCAGCATATCTCAAAAGCAGTACGAAAAATATCTCTTAATGAGGAAAAACCCTCGAGTTGGAATGATGACGCTCTATTACAGTTGACAGAGACCCTTCGGCAGATCAGCAAACCCATGTTGATTGCTTTTAATAAATCGGATAAAGCACCTGACACATTAATGGATAAAATGAAAGAACTAACTGAGTATGTTGTTGTTCCAACAAGTGCAGAAAGTGAACTTGCTCTCATGAATGCCGTTGAAAAAAACATCATCTCGTATACTCCAGGGGGCAGCACCCTTTCATTACGAAACGATGCCTCTGTCTCTGTAAAGCAAAAAAAAGCATTGGAATACATTCAAACACAGGTGTTAGACAAATATGGATCCACAGGAATACAACAGTGTATAGAAAAAATGGTGGAATTTCTTGATCTCATAGTCGTCTACCCGGTTGAAGATGAAAACCACCTCACTGACAAAGAAGGCCGCATTCTTCCTGATGCCTTTTTACTTCCCCGTGGATCTACTGCAAAAGATCTAGCCTATAAAGTCCATACCGATCTTGGAGATCATTTTATTCGTGCTGTTGACGCGCGAACAAAACGAGTTATTGGTGCAGATCACCAACTGAATGATGGTGAGGTCATCCGTATTGTTGCTGATGCATAGACACATACAATAGATACCTACCTGTGCACCTACATATAAGCCTGTGGGAAAACCTGCACAGTATGTGCATAAGCATCTGCAAAATACACTTTTAAGTTGCTATTCTATACTTAGTGTGGGATCACTCTCATATTATTCTTTTTCACTAGGAGGAGTAAAGTGAGCTTTCGACGGATCAGAAAAAAGACGCTTTGGAAAAACGCAACAAAACAAAAACAGTCATTACTGTCTGGGGGGATTACAAACACAAAAATTGCATTAGATGAACTGCCATTTACTACAGTCAAGGTAACTATTCGTATGCTCCGGGCAATCTTTATTTTAATATTCCTATATATCGCAATCAGTATCTTTGTTCTCATCATTCAGGGCGGTGATGATCAAATACGAAACATCATGGTCTACAGCATCAGCGGATTTTTTACCTTTTTCATGGGCTATTTTGGCTGGATGTTCGCCCGTATCGTTCTAGAGATTGTTAGTGGAAAAAAACCACAAGAAGATGACTTTTAAATATTCAGTTGATACCCTATTGTGAGGTATGTCGATTGCTTATCTTTGACAATCATCTCCATCTGCGAAGAGAAGGACGGTTTTTAGAAGCCATGAAAGATTTTAAAAACGCAGGTGGTACGCATTGTGTGTTATGTCAGTATCCAATGCCTCAGCTTGTTCTTCAACAGAAAAGCTACCTACCTGCATATCAAATAACCAAAGAAATGGCAGAACAAATCAGACAAGAACTCAACATCGGTGTCTTTATCACTGTTGGTCCATACCCCGTTGATTATCTTTCATTTATAGAAAAACTAGGACGATCTGGTGCGTATTCACTGATGAAACAAGGAATCGATGAAGCAGTTCAGTATTGCGTTGAGCGTGATGCAATCGCTATCGGAGAAATCGGACGACCGCATTTTCCTGTTGATGATGAACTCCTTCGAGAGGCAAATGCCCTTCTCTGTTATGCTATGCAACAGGCAAAGGATAGTGATATCCCTCTCGTTCTTCACACGGAACATACCACTCCAGAACAATGCCATGAATTTGCAACCATGGCAAAAAAAATTGGATATCCGGTAGATCATCTCATCAAACATTTTTCGCCGCCGCTTATCACTCCAGAAGAAAATTATGGGCTTCTTCCCTCTGTTCTTGCACGTACCAAAAATATACAAACTGCTCTTCAAAAAGGAACCCGTTTTCTCATGGAAACCGACTATATTGATGATCCAAAACGACCGGGAGCAGTTTTGGGCCCAAAAACTGTTCCGAAACTCACCAAAAAACTGCTTCAAAACGAGATTATGACGGAAAAACAAGCATATCAAATACATAGGAAACTACCTTCTAAAATATATAATATTACCCTTGAGGAATAAACAATACGTATTTCTAAAGCTAAGGATATGCCTCAGGAGAACAGAATCACTGTTAAAATTGGTATCAAACACGATTTTTTCAGTGATTCTCGGAGAAATTAATAACTGAGGAGATATGATCTACCGACATTCCATTTATAAACCAACAGATTAGCTTTACAAATACAACAATAATATTTGAACCGTAAACTACATGAGTACAAAGAAATTTCATCAATTGCAGAAGGAGTATTATGTCACAGTTTAGAGGATTTATTGCTTTTGAGATCTCCCCGACTCCTGCCATCAAAGAGATATATAGAAAGCTTCGGCAGTCAGGGGCAAATATTAAGTTTGTCGAATTACACAATCTGCATGTAACACTCAGATTTCTTGGAGATACAGAGGATATCCTTCTCCCAGAGTTAATAGATATTATGAAACAGTCCATAGAGACAGTTGATCCATTCACTCTTATCCTACAGGGGATAGGAGTTTTTCCTAATACAAACTATATAAAAGTCCTTTGGATTGGTCTTCAACAGGCAGAACCCTTAGAAGAAATCGCCTCTGCAATAGAGACATATCTTCCGAAACTTGGGTTTAAAACCGAGAAAAGATCATTTTCACCTCATCTAACAATTGGTCGTGTGCGATCTGCTCGGAATAAAGAGAACCTGCTTAACCTTCTCAAGGCACATCGACAAAACGAATTTGGCACTCAACCGGTAGAGACAATTAAACTGATGAAAAGTGATCTGACACCCAAGGGCCCTGTGTACTCGACACTGTCAGAAATCGCGCTTTCGTAGGTGGTGACTGGCTATACATATCTGGCTGTACGTGATGATACCCAGTCAACTTATCCTATTTTTTAGTGCCTATATTCTCCTTCTTCCAAAACATTTTTGGAGGAGGCAACAGGAAACATATAGCATCTGGATCTATAAACAAGTCCCCTATCTTTTCATCATCTTCTTTGTGGTTTTCATTCATCTTATCGAGATCAACCTCTTGGATTCATATTGTACCACATTCATCAACCAAGATTTCGCCATCGTCATAGAACAAATTGAGAACGGCTACGTGGCATATCTGGCAAGCTATTGGCACCCTGTTCTTGTCACCATTGCCGTAGCAATGTATATCCTCATTTACCCCTTCCTGCTGTGGTTCACTCCCTTGTATGCGCTTCTGACACAAAATACAGAATTACTAAAAATCTTTGCAATTGGAGTGGGAATCATCTACAGCATTGCCTTACCCTTTTACTTATTTCTGCCCATTACAAACGTGTATTTGTACCATCATCTTCCCTCCGCCCTCGAACATATTCTGCCCTCCATCGAACAATTCTATTATACCACCACCGGCCCAAACAACACACTTCCCTCTCTTCATGTGGCAATAAGTCTTTTTATCCCCTTTATAACTTGGAAAACAACAAACAAACGATTCTTTTCTTTCAGTATACTCGTTGCAATTGGAGTTATTTGCGCGGTCCTATATTTAGCCATCCATTGGTTTATCGACGTCATTGCAGGTGTTATCGTAACCATAACCGCAATTAAAATAGTACAGTATCTACATCAGGAGCACAATTTATGGCAGAAAGCAAAGAACGAATCGAAAAAAAAGTAGTAAAAAAAGTAACTCCCACAGCACATCAACGCGCTCGACTTCAAAAAACTATTCAGCAACTACGTAAAGAGATTACCGCACATCTCCAATCTGTACCATATCCTGTCACCCTTGAACTTGTAGGATCTACTGCAAAAGACACCTACCTCGCTCATGCGCTTGACATCGATTTCTTCCTTGTATTTCCCCCAGAAACCCCACAAAAAATACTTGAAACTACCGCACTCACCGTAGGAAGAGACATCCTTCAAAATACTGAAGAATGCTACGCTGAACATCCCTATATACGCGGAACATTCAACACGTATCAAACAGAAATTGTCCCCTGCTATAATATGACCAAAACTCAGGAGAAAATAACTGCCGTAGATCGCACCCCACTTCATACCACATACATTATAAGAAATCTTGAAGAAATACAAAAAGCGCACGTTCGTCTTTTCAAACAATTCCTTAAAGGAATCAATTGCTACGGCGCAGAAGCAGAAATTCAAGGATTCTCAGGATACCTCTGCGAACTATTGATCCTTAAATACAACACCTTTCAAAATCTTATCACACAAGCAGCCCTCTGGAATTCACAGATCATACTAACATTACAATCAACACATCATCCCCGATTTCATACACCTCTCGCATTCATCGACCCTGTTGACAGTAAAAGAAATGTAGCCTCAGCCCTTGTTGAACACAAATACAACTTCTTTGTAAAAGCATGCAATGCATATCTTAAAACGCCACGATACACTTTCTTTTTTCCCAACAAACTCACACCGTGGACACAACAAAAAATACGAAACACGATACAAAACGACAACTATATTGGCATACGGTTCAAAAAACCTGATATCATATCAGAAAACCTCTACCCACAGATACGTAAAGCGCAACGTGCAATTAGTGATCTCTGTTCAAGACATGAGTTCACCATCCTTAACACCACATTTACGGTACAAGAAAATTACGTTTTTATCATATTAAAAATCAAACAAAAAAGACTTCATTCAACAACTCTTCACGAAGGGCCACCCGTCAGATTGAAGAAGAATAGCTTAGACTTCCAAAAAAAATGGATGGATGACCCCCAAACAATAGACAAACCAATCATCAAAAACAACCGATGGTATGTTACCAAAAAACGAGAATATACTTCAATAGCAACACTTCTTCGACAGCAACTCCCACAGCTGAGCATAGGAAAAGACATCCAACAAATCGTAAAAAAACATGGTATACTTCTCTCAAAAAAACAACTTCTCACCCCGGATTTACAACCGTTCTGGACTGAGTATCTTGATTCACGTATGCCCTGGGAACGATGAACACACCTTGCTAGTATTGATAACATTTAATAGGAATGTTTTTATGGGGCCAATAGATTTCTAACTGTCAGCAAATATGAAGAGGGTTGGGATAGCTCAAATAATAATTTTCGTAGTGGCAACTAGTCTTGTTTTACTTTCATGTTGCCATAGTTTTCTTCATGTATCACTCTCAACACAAGCAAGTACTGAACACACACTGTATGTCGGTGAAGATGAAGAATTTTCATCAATCCAGGCAGCTATCAACGCTGCTAGAAACGATACCGCTCATAGATATCGAATTATTGTGTACAACGGTATCTACTATGAGAACCTGACAATATCTGATGATCTCTCAGAAGGACTCGATCTTTTTGGAGAAGATAGAAACACGACCACAATCGATGGGTTAGGCAGAAACCATGTGATCATGGTTAACGCTTCGAAAGTAAAAATCAGTCATTTTACGATACAAAACGGCGCCTCAACAGAGGGTAGCAGTATTATTCACATTAGTGAAGATAACGCAATTATTACGGATAACCTCATCTCTCAGGGGCATCATGGAATTTATATCAACAACATAAACCAAATTTTTACAGATGATACCATCTTTTTAATCTATGACAATATCATTCGCAACAATAACGGTGACGGTATTTATCTTAACCAATCATCAGATATAAACATCACGTACAATACAATCAAAAATAACAATAATGGCATCTATGCAACCGGATCAGAAAATATTAATATATCAAAAAACGTCGCAATATATAACAACGAAAAGAACGGCATTTATCTTAATAATTCATGCAGAAATAATATTATATCGCAGAATAATAACATATCGTATAATACTAAATCAGGAATTTATTTGAATGATTGGAGTAATTCTACGGACATAAGCTATAATCAGATTTCTGGAAATCAGATATCCGGTGTAGTGTTAGAAAATTGCAGTTATAACGAGGATATCAGCAATAATAGTGTAATGCGTAACGGTAGATATGGATTTAAAATTGTAGGAATAAATAATGTGATAACCTATAATACGGTTTCCCATAATGAAAAAGATGGACTATTTCTCACGGCGGATTATCAAACGATATTGCGTAACAATACAATATATAATAACACCCTCTCTGGGATAAAACTCTACAATACGACAAATGATTGCATATATGGAAATGAGATTTTTTCCAATCTCGGCTATGGTATGTATCTTGATTTTTTCACCAAAAACACCTTTATCTATAACAACTCATTTTTTGACAACGGCGTTAATGCTATTGATAAAAGCTATCAGAGTTTCTCACATAATCGCTGGAACCGGGATAAAAAAAGGGGGACGAATATCATTGGAGGTTCCAACATCTCTGGAAATTATTGGGATGACTTTGATGAAGCTTCAGAAGGAGCTGTTGACACCGATAACGATAGTATCGCCGATGATAACTACACTATCTATTATGAGAATATAGATTATGGCCCCCTTGTAGACACTACACCACCCACTGTTAGTGATCTTGGTGTAGCACCTTCTATCCAGTTCTTGGGGGGGTACACGAATATTTCTGTAACCGTCACTGATAACACCGAAGTACGCAATGTTTATCTCGTTGTAACCAACCAGGATGGAAACACAACCAATTCCTCTATCATCCAAAACAGATCAGGGACTACCTACTTTTGTAACAAACAGTTTTCTCCAGTTGGAAATTTTTCTTTCTCTATAGCTGCTTCCGATCCACGAAACTGGATCATATCAGAAACTATTAACTTTTCCATCGATGAAGGAATACCTCCTACCATTACAGATAATTCTCCCTCAACCGCCTCGCCTTCCGCATCATTTACCTTCAATGCAACCGTTGTAGATGATTCTGATAGTTGGTCACAACTCAGAGACGTTCGAGTTATCTGGTCTCATGGAAATACGACTCAGAACGAAACAATGAATCACACCACCGGTGATTCCTTTGAACATACGGTACTGCTCAATAGTAATACCAATTTGCTTCAATATCGCTTCTACGCCTCAGATCAATGGGGAACACATACGACAAGCAGCATGCAAAGTATTAGTGTTGTCGATAATACTCCACCACTAATCAATGTGCGACGATATGGGGAATCCTTCGACACGCTTCCCAACAGCTACACGTTTATTGCAAAAATCACAGATGACTCTGTTGTCGATACGGTCTCTATCGATTTTTGGTATTCTGATTCCACAAATAGAACCGTTGAAATGGATCGTGCGCCCTCTTTAGGATCTGATTATTACAAAAAGATTATCATCCCGGAAAAACCAGTTGATCGAGTTTACTGTGTGATCCATGCAAATGATACCTCAGATAATTCAAATAACACCAAACCACCTACACCCATACTCGATGCACCTGATTCAGGTTTTGTCCTTCAAAATATATCATTTTCTGCTGCAAATAGCTTTGATCTTGATGGAAGCATAACTAATTACTCTTGGAGTTTTGGAGATGGAACCCGAGAAAGTGGAATAAATGCTACCCATCAATATCATACCAGTGGAACATATACCATACACGTAACGGTACAAGATGACAATCAAAACACTGCAACCAATTCAACTACCATCACCATTACAGAGATAAAACCAAACGTAATCTCTTGGGGACAACTCTACTTAATAAATTACACATATAATCTTACACTCACCAAACAATTTTATTGTTATGATTCTGATTTTGATGGACGATATGACAGCTTCATTGATCCCAACCAAAAACTCACGCTTGCTGAGAATGCCCCCGTTCAATTAGATACTCATGATTGTTTTCTGATATCGACAAATAACGATGCCATACCTGAATTTTTCTGGGATACGCAAACCGGTGAAATCATATCTATTGCACATACAAAAGGAATCATTAGCAGCGAAGAAATCGACGAACAAAAAGAACAATCAACAGCAACTATCGTTGTTGAGAAAAAAATATGGATCTACTTTGAAATCACTGATCTCTATACTGATTCCCCCGTCTCAATTACCACCGGGAGTCGACAGATAGCATCAGATCTTATCTGGCGTAAAAATGGCCAAATATATGTACTTGATGATGCAGAAACCCAATACGTAGCAGTTTTTACTGATATTTTCCCCGCTGTAGAGCCACCAATATTTCAACCTAGTGATGGTGGAATCATCGGAGAAGATCAACCCACCATTACGATCATGTATAATGTACCTGTGACAATCACCTATGCAACATTTGGAACTATGGACGTCACAGATGATTTTGTTACCTCGGATAATGAAATTTTTACCTACACACCACCTTCGTATCTTTCCAATGGTACCTATCCATTGGTAATTGATGCACAAGCTCAAAAAGGAACAAGCTTCCAATCGGCAAGTGCATCCTATATCTATTTCAAATATGGACAGCCTCCTCAACAAAGCTTTTTTGAAGCAAACTGGCAGATCCTTCTTATTGGTGGTATGCTTTCAGCGATTGCTGCTATGTTTCTCTATTTTCGTATAGCCCACGTAACGATTGATGACTTTGTGTATATTAAACATACCAAACTGGTTCCTTTCTTAAAGACATTCATAGTCGGTCCGATGAGTGTTCATGTTGATAATAAACAAATTAGTAAGGCAGAATTTTATATCGATGGAAATCTCAAAGAGACCGTTACCGAGTATCCGTTTTTATGGAAATGGCAAGAGCCAGCATTTTTAAAACATATCTTAGAAACAAAAGTATACGATGATGAAGGAAATAGCGTGTCAAGTGGTGAAAAACCGTTTTATATTTTTAACCCGTTTGGTGAGAGATTGGAAGTTCAATCGTAAATTTCGTTCCTTTCCCAACTTTACTTTCTGCCCAGATGTCACCACGGTGTTTTTTTACAATTTCTTTACAGATAAAAAGTCCAAGGCCTGTTCCTTCATTTTTCCGATCATCACCAGTATATGCCTGATAAAATTTGGTAAATATTTTTTTTGTTTCTCCAGGTGAGATTCCGATGCCGGTGTCCTCAATTCGTATCCTAAGATTTTTTTCTTTGATTTGCACTTCAAGGCCAATGTTTCCGTAATCGGTAAATTTGATGGCATTGCCAAGCAGGTTTTTTAAGACTTGATGTAGTCGGTATTTGTCGGCATAGATATTGGGTAGTTTTGAGGGTACTTTCTTGGTGAATTTAAGGTTTTTATTTTCTATTGCTGGTTTTATATCTTCGGTGACATCATTGATGATTTCGGTGATGTTGATGTGTTCCATGTTGAATCGCATGGTGTCGGTATCAAGTCGTGAGACGTCGAGAATGTCGTTGACGAGAGAGAGAAGTCGTTCGGCATTTCGTAGTCCGATATGTGCCCAGTTTTTTATTTTTTCATCGATGTTTTCTGATGTAGCGATAAGATCAAGGTATCCTTTGATCGGGGTTACTGGTGATTTCAGTTCATGTGCGACAATATTCATAAATTCTGTTCGTAGGTTTTCTGATTTTTTAAGTTCGCGTACGATTTTTTCTCGTTCAGAGACATCGCGTATGGTGCATTCGATACCGGTGAATTTTCCTTCTTTTTTTAATGGTGCGAGGTTTGCTTCAATGGGAATTTCGTATCCCTCGCCGTGTAGAATGTCTAATCGGAGGTTGGCTACTTTTTTGTCTTGTTTTCGTACGTCGAGGAGCGCTTGTTGAAAGAGATACACCGAGTTTTCTGAGAGGTACTGACGGAAAGGTGTTGCAAGGATTTGGCTTTTTCGTCTTCCCATCATTTGCTCTAGTGAGGGGTTGACATAGGTGAGTCTTCCGAGAACGTCGGTGCTGAAGACACCATCGGCTGATGTTTCTGCGAGTACGCGGTATTTTTCTTCTGATTTTACCATTTTTTCCCAGGCCATTTTTTGCTGGGTGATATCAGATATGGCGATGAGGCTGCCGATGATGTTTTGGTCTGCATTTTTTATTGGTGTAGAATAGGTCATGCCGATTTTTCTGTTTCCTTCTTTTGTGAATAATTCAATCTCAAATGGGGTGGTTGTTCTTCCTTTTACTTGTCGTTCTAAGGTGGCCTGCATATGGGATTTACTTTCCTTGCTTAAAAAGGCGAGTGAGTTGATATTACAATCAAGAAGCTCTTCGGGTTGATATTCGATGAGTTGTTGAATGCGATCGTTTGCGTCTAAAATCTTTCCTTTTTCATCGGTGAGAATAATTGATTCTGGTGAGAGATTGAAGATGGTTCTATATTTTTTTTCGCTTTCTTTGAGATGTTGTTCTGCTTGTTTCCGATCGGTGACATCTTCCATAATGGTGAAGATGGAGTCGATGGCGTCTTTTGTTTTAAAAGAAAAGAAGTCGTGGATGACAAAGGTTCGTTTTTCTCCTTTTTTTGTAAGGTAGGTTCGTTCGTTTGCTTTGGAGTATGTTTTTTTACTGGTGAGTTTTTTCTTAAATGATTTTTGTGCTTCTTGTTGTTCATCTTTTTCGATAAAGTCAAAGATGCTTGAACCGATGACCTCTTGTTTTGAATACCCGAGTGTTTGGCACCATTTTTGGTTGACATTGGTTATGATTCCCTCATTAGAGAGGATATGATAAGAGACAGGGGCGCGGTCGTAAAGAAGTTTGAATTGTTGCTCTGATTTTTCAAGTTGTTGTTGTATATGTTTTTGTGTGGTGATATCTTTGATAATTCCGATAGATCCGATGATGTCTCCATTGTGATCACGGAGGACGCTGAGGGATAGATCAACGTCGATTTGGTGTTTATTTTGAGTGATTATTTTTGTCTCCAGGTGATGCTGCATGCCTTTTTGTCTGATGTTTTGTTTTCTGATTTTTTCCCATTCTTCGGGCGGGTAAAGGGTGTGAACCGGTCGATTATTTAGATAGTTTTTATCAGTGTTAAGGAGATATTCTGTGTAGGAATTCCAAGAAATAATGCGTTCGTGTTCATCAGTGAGCATAATGGCGACAGCTGAGTTT
>CAZTFR010000045.1:0-18114 GCA_964612945.1 uncultured Thermoplasmatales archaeon | reverse complement strand
GGCGGTTGCAAGGGAAAAATATGTCTGAGGAGTTAGAGAATCTGCTCAGACGTGAACTGTGTCTCTCCTAAAGCTAAACAAATACCTTTTTTTTAAACGGGAAGATCACAACCGATGGTTTTTTTTGCAATAGGTGTGAACACAAAATCCTTGATGAAGACGAGATCCCGAAGACTATGAGTGCGAATCATAGGCGATTTTGATATCCATTCTTTTTCCTTTAGAAGCTGCATTATTCGCATGGAATCATGGCTAAAATTGTCATAATCGGTATGAACTAAAAGCATAAATGCTTCAAACATGCGACAGGCCATCAGCACAGTGGAATCTGTCATCAGTGCTGTAGCTTCATCTTTTTCTATATCTGGATGCTTTCGTGGGTCAAATTTTATATGAATGAGCGTAAGTATTTCGAAACCCATTTTTTTGAGATTAGGCAGATGAATTCTGCGAATGAATTCATCGTCCTCAAAATCTCGGCGTACACGGGAAACGGTATGTCGTGAGATGGTAAGTTTCTCCCCAATTTCTTTGTCTGTATACTCTGGATATTTAATCAGCATACAATACACTTGTTTCTGAATATCTGAGAGGCGCTTAGGTTGTATAGTGGTGGGTTGTCCGAAATCAATGATCTTTTGTGGTTTATACATGTCAAGATGAAACTGTTTCGAGAGCAATGGTGCAAAGTCAAAGAACCGATAGATTCGGCTTATCTCAAAAGGAAAAATGATCATATTAGGATATTCATCTTCAAGGAGTCCACGACTGCCAAAGGTTTCGGTTCGTATATCATTGATGCGTCCGATGTTTGCATAATCTTTTGAAAGACTCAGAGAAAACCCCTTTTCTTGTTCGCCGATAGAGTAGAAGATTTCTTCAAACACCTCGATGGTTTTTCCAGTAATCTTCACTCGTTCTTCCAGAGGAATAAGTGGACTGAAGTTGGTGTAAATGACCACGAGATTGCCACACCCAAAATTTTGCAAGCGTGGTATATTGAGCGGTCGAAAATAACCCTGCTCTTGCAGTCTATTTCGAATAGCAGTGATCGTTGAATGTTTAATGGCAAGAAGATCAGAAAGTTCTTTGTCGGTGGCTTTAGGATAATGTATTAATCCGTAGAGGGTTTTTTTCTCCTTTGGCGTTAAATCAACTTTGTCCATTTTCGTGATTAATAATAAGGCAAATTATCATTTAAATGTTTCTCATATTAATAAAAATTTTAGCCAAATATGCTAAAATGTGGAAGATGAAGTAATATTATCCACCTTTAACCATTAATTTGTAAGTAATAATGTGATTATGTTTATTTAAGACACAAAGTTTATATTACACAATTAACATATAAATTTAGATTTTGTCCGTGGGAGGCTCATGGAGAAAAAGAATATGCTAGAGAAAAACACACGGTATCTTGCGTGTGGATCATTTCATCAGCAACGTTATTTTTTTAAATCGTGGTGGGAAACGGCATGAAAAATAAATCCCAATCTGTATTAGAAAAACCCAAAGCAAAAAAACCAAAAACAAAGTCGGAACAGGTCGATAAAGTTGAAGTTTTTATCATGGGGAAAAGTTACAAAGTACCTGCTGGACTCACCATCATGAAAGCACTAGAATATGCGGGCTATCGGTTTGTACGTGGATGTGGATGTAGAGCAGGATTTTGTGGTGCCTGCTCGACAGTATATCGTATTGAAGATGAACAAAAGCTCGGCTTTGATCTTGCATGTCAAAAGGTTGTGGAGGATAAAATGTATCTTGTGCAACTCCCTTTTGTTCCCGCCTCTAAAGCAGAGTATGATATCACAAAGGTCAAAGCTGAGGAGAACACACTTATTACAATGTACCCTGAAATTGCCCGATGTGTTTCCTGTAATACGTGCACAAAATCCTGTCCACAAGATATCGAAGTGATGAAATATATTCAAATGGCGGTACGTGGTGATATCGCCCGGTGCGCAGAACTTTCATTCGACTGTATTCAATGCGGTCTATGTGCCATGCGATGCCCTGCTGATATCAAACATTATCATCTTTCCCAGTTTGCTCGTCGAATACGGGGGCGATATCTTGATCCGAAGTCGAAGAATCTTGAAAAGCGGCTCAAGGAAATTTCGAAAAAAAAGTATGATGCTAACGTTGAAAAACTCATGAACATGGATGAAAAGAAAATACGGGAGCTGTACAGTAATCGAGAGATTGAAGCAGAAGACAGCAGTACTCTAGGAGGTGATTGATCTGAAACTTACTCATGGCTACCCGAAATATATGATGGATTCCATAAAACTAGTGGAAGAAAAACGCGAACATAACATGTCTCATCCTGTCAAGCCAATGACGATGAAACAACGAGAGCAGATGCTCCACAAGTATCACCCTGATTATATGAAAGGCACCCGCCGTGAGGTCCGTATTGGGCCAAATAAGAGTGATCATCTCTACAATGGCATAGCTGATCTCCTTGAAGCACGATCGATTCTTGAGCCTAAAGATGTTGATTTAAGCAAGGTTGATTACGATGTTGATATTCTTATTGTCGGCGGAGGTGGAGCAGGAACGGTTGCTGCCTTATTTGCCTATGAGAATGGTGTAGCAAAAGACCAAATTATACTCACCACAAAACTTCGCCATGGTGATGCCAACTCAATGATGGCTCAGGGAGGTATTCAAGCTGCCGATCGACCAGAAGACAGCCCCGCCCTTCACTATCTTGACATCTATGGCGGTGGACATTTCACCAATAAACCAGAGCTTGCCCGTGCCCTCGCCCTTGATGCGCCACAGATTATCAACTGGCATCAGGAACTGGGCGTCATGTATGATCGAAATGACGATGGGGAATTCATTGAACTCTCCGGGGGTGGAACCTGTCGAAACAGGATGCACAGCGCAAAAGACTACACGGGGATGGAATTGCTTCGCAATATCCGCGATCGATTCAGAAATCTTGAACTGCCTGTACTTGAATTCTGTCCTATTATTGAATTTATTATGGATGAGAAAGGACAGGTTGCCGGTGGCATCGCCTTTAACTTAGAAACCTTTGAATATTATGTCATCAGAGCAAAAGCAACCATTCTTGCCACGGGTGGAAGTGGCCGACTGCATCTTGCAAACTACCCTACCACCAACCATTACGGAGCAACCGGTGATGGTCTTATAATGGCCTATCATGTCGGCGCTCATTTAGCGGATCTTGATACCATCCAAATTCATCCCACAGGTGATGCCTACCCAGAACCCATCGTTGGCGTTCTCTCCACAGAAAAAATCAGAGGACTCGGAGCCATACCGCTCAATAAAAATGGAGATCCTTTTGTGTTTCCTCTCGAACCCCGCGATGTGGAATCTGCCTCACTTATTCACGAATGTAAATCCGACAATGGCATTGTCACCCCCACGGGTATGCCCGGTGTTTGGCTTGATACGCCTATGATTGAAATCAAACATGGAAAAGGGACCATTCAACGACTTCTTGCAGGTGAAGTTCGCAAATTCAAACGCTTCGACATCGATATCACCAAACATCCTATTCTTGTCTACCCAACCCTTCATTATCAAAATGGCGGAGTAGAAATCAATGAGCATTGTGAAACTCAGATCCCTGGTCTGTTTGCCGCAGGAGAAGTCACTGGTGGAGTGCATGGTAAAAACAGGCTCATGGGAAACTCTTTACTTGATTATAATGTCTTTGGCCGCCGTGCTGGCATCTATGCTGCACAATATGTAAAAAAGGCAAAGGTGGGAAAGTTGACCCTTCATCACATTGATAGATTTAATAACACGCTGGCAAAAGCTAAGATACAACTGGAAAAAACAGCACCGGTGCTTTTACCAGAATACCGGGGTGAAATGGCAATCTCACGGGCGCTGGATATCTTCTAAAAAGAGGAACAAAATGATAGAGGTAAAAAACGACTGGTGTAAAGGATGCGGTATCTGTATTGAAAAATGTCCAGTAGACGCACTTGAGGAATCCGATGAATTAAATAAACGAGGAATCCGGCCACCAAAATTGAAAGAGAACAATGAGTGTAATTTTTGCAGACTCTGTGAACTTGTCTGTCCAGATTTTGCAATTACGGTACTCCCTGAGGAAAAAAAAGAACAGGCGGAAAAAATCCTATTAAGACCTGTGGGGGGAAAGAAACTACATGGTATATGAAAGAAACCCAGATCGAATTCGGCAAGTCCTTGGAAACAAAGTACAATTTCTACTTGGAGATATGGCTTGTGTCTACGGCGGGGTTCTCGCCGGATGCGGCTTTTTTGCAGGCTACCCCATCACACCTGCATCTGAGGTTGCTGAGGGAGCTGCTCGCCTATTTCCTAAAGTTGGTGCCACCTACATTCAGATGGAAGATGAAATTGGAAGTATCGCTGCGGTTATTGGCGCATCATGGAGTGGTCAAAAATCGATGACGGCAACATCAGGCCCTGGTTTTTCGTTAATGATGGAAAACTATGGGTTTGCAGCGATGACTGAAACTCCCTGTGTTATTGTCAATGTACAACGAACAGGGCCTTCAACGGGTCAACCCACCCTTGGTGCCCAAGGTGACATGATGCAGGTCCGCTGGGGGACACATGGTGATTTTGAAGCTATCGCTCTTGCGCCCAGTACCGTTCAGGAAAGCATGGATTTCACCGTGGAAGCGTTCAATCTTGCAGAAAAATATAGAAACCCTGTCTGTGTGATGACCGATGGCGAAATTGGTCATCTGCGAGAACGTGTTGTGATCCCTGATGAAAAAGAGCTTCATCTTAAACGTAGAGTAACTGCAACCGTCAGTAAAGAAAAATTTGTTCCCTTCTCGAATTCACAAACACGGAATAGTAAGGTTCCTGATTTTCCTACCTTTGGAACTGGCTATCATACCTATGTGACTGGCCTTACCCATAATGAGATGGGATTTCCCGCAACTGATAAGCAACCCGATCATGAAAAACTTGTCAAAAGAATCACCACCAAAATCACCGATGATCGAGAGAAACTTACCTGTGTGGAAAAAACCAATCTTGATGATGCAGATATTGCCTTTGTTACGTATGGTGCTACTGCTCGTCCCGCTGAATCCGCTATGTATCTTGCCCGAGAAAAAGGCATTAAAGTGGGGTTACTTCGTTTAAAAATGGTGTGGCCGTTTCCGGAAAAAGAAATTGAAACTCTCGCGGGAAAAGTAGATAAAATTATTGTTCCCGAGATGAACTTAGGTCAGATTGTACATTCTGTAAAAGAGTATAGCTGTGGGAACTGCCCGGTGGAGAGTGCTCCGAAGATTGGTGGTGAAATGCATCTTCCCCATGAGCTCTTACCACATTTGGGGGTGAAAGCGTAATGGTAGAAATTCATACTGCTGATAAACTCAATAAAAAGTATCTGCGAGAAGGCATGTGGCCAACGATTTTTTGCAATGGATGCGGACATGGCGTTGTCTTAGAATACACCTTTTGGGCACTTGAGGAACTACAGTTAGATATGGACAAAGTGGTGTTTGCCTCCGGTATCGGATGTTCCTCTCGATTGCCTGGCTACATCAACGCTGATGGACTGCACACCACCCATGGACGAGCTATCGCCTTTGCAACGGGTATTAAGGCAGGAAACCCTGATCTGAAACTCATCGTGTTCACTGGAGATGGAGATTGCACGGGTATCGGCGGCAATCATTTCATTCATGCAGCACGGCGAAATATCGATTTGACAGTGATCATGATCAACAACTTTATCTACGGTATGACCGGCGGACAGCTGGCACCTACAGCTCCAGTGGGAAGTATCGCAACAACTGCGCCCTATGGCAATATTGAATATCCCTTTGACATCTGCGAGGTTGCTAAAGCCCTTGGAGCACCGTATGTTGCTCGCTGGCCGGTTACGCATCCGTATCAACCGATGAAATCGGTTAAGGAAGCCATTGAAAAACGTGGATTTTCTCTTATTGAGTTTCTTGCTCCCTGTCCCACTGCATATGGTCGTCGAAATAAGCTGGGGGATATCAAAAAACATTGGCAATGGTATGATGATAACACCATTCTTCTTGAGGACTATCAACGGATTATGATGTATGGATCACCAAAAGAAAAAGAGGAAGTAGAAAACAAAATCACAATTGGGGTGTTTCAAAACATCGAAAAACCAGAGTTTTTTGAAAAATACCATAAGATGGTTGATCGACTGACGTTAAAACCGCAAACCGTAACCGTGAAAAAAAGGACGGTGAAGCGATGAAGAAGGAAATTCGGATTTGTGGCTTTGGGGGACAAGGAGTGATTCTAGCTGGCTTTATCATCGGTAAAGCTGCCTCTGTTTTTATGGATTATAATGCTGTACAAAGCCAGTCATACGGCCCGGAGGCACGGGGTGGTGCGGCACGATCAGAAGTTATTGTCTCTGATGAAACTATAGGATATCCGCGACCTACAAGTGTTGATCTTTTTGTTGCTATGTCCCAGGAATCTTTTGACACCTATCGTGATGATATACGCGATGACACCGTCATCATTCTTGATCCTGAGTTGGTGAAAAAACATGATATCAAACGACCACTATATCGCATTCATGCTCAAAAAATCGCAGAAGAATTAGGGAACAAAATTGTCACCAACATTGTCATGGTCGGTGCAGCAACAGCGGTTTTTAAACTTCTGGATAAAGACGCTGTGCAACAATCTGTTCTTGATAGCGTCCCCAGCAGGTTTAAGGATCTCAACGAGAAAGCCTTTGAGAAAGGATTTGAGGCAGGAAAAAATGCCAGAGCCGAGTTATAATCATAAACGAGATCATTCGCAGGGAATACCCCTTCAGGATGATTATTTTTATGATGAACCAGAAATAGTCCTCTTAGATGACTCATTTACAGAAGAAGAGCATGAGATGGAAACGGCCAGTGCATATCATGCAAAAAAGAAGGAAAAACGACAGATCAACGCAGATGTGCTTGTCGTAGGAGCAGGAATTTCAGGCATGCAAGCAGCCTTAGATACTGCAGATAAAGGCTACAAAGTCGTCATCATCGATAAAAGCGCTACCATCGGCGGGTCCATGGTTAAACTTGACAAAACCTTTCCCACTAATGATTGTTCGATCTGCACTGCTGCTCCAAAAATGGTTGAGCTTGCCCGCCATCCCAATATTGAGCTGATCACCTATGCTGAACTCAATGAGGTGAAAGGAAAACAGGGTGATTTCACCGTTCAAATCTTCAAGAAAAGTAAATATGTAGATCCAGATAAATGCACTGGCTGCGGTGATTGTGTTCCAGTCTGCCCGGTGACTGTCGTTAATCAATTTGATGAAAAAATATCGACACGAAAAGCAATTTATATTGAGTTTCCTCAGGCAGTTCCCATTGTCTACACCATTGACAAAGACACTTGCGTTGGCTGTGGCTCTTGTGATCGTGTCTGTGAGCCGGAAGCCATCAGTTTTTTGGAAAAATCCGAAGAAATCAGTGTCAACGTGGGAAGCATTATTGTTGCCACTGGCTTTGAAGTGTTTGAACCACTAGAACTGCGTAAGGAGTATGGCTATGGAAAATATGATAATGTGATGACGGCCATGCAGTTCGAACGATTACTTTCCTCCTTTGGGCCAACCAGTGGCAAACCACTCCGGCCCTCTGACTGTAAACAACCAAAAACCATAGGCTGGATTCAATGTGTCGGCAGTCGCAGTGAACAACTTGGCTATCCCTATTGTTCCCGGGTATGCTGTATGTATGCCACGAAAGAGGCATCGATCGTCAAGGAAGCACATCCTGATATCGACATCAATATTTATTACATAGACATCCGTGCCTACGGAAAAGACTTCCAACAGTACTACGATCATGCAAAAAAACTTGGGGTTAATTATATCCGCGGGCGGCCCTCCTCAGTGTATGAAAACAAGAATAAGAGCCTGGTTGTCCGCTACAAAGATACGATATCTGGTGAGGTAAAAGAAGACACGGTTGATCTACTGGTGCTCTCCACGGCGATAGTTCCCGCAAAAGATAACAAAAAACTTGGTGAAATACTGGGTGTTGACGTTGATGAAAACGGGTTTTTCAAACAGGACTCCCTTCTTAACAACCCGATTCAATCCACAAAAAAAGGTATCTTTCTTGCCGGATGCATACAAGGGCCAAAGGATATTCCGGATAGTGTGTCAATGGCAAGTGGTGCCGCCGCACAGGCAGTAGCGCCCATCAAAAACCGGAAACGCCATATCGGCCGAGAGTTTCCTCCAGAAAAAAATATACTCAAGGAAGAACCTCGAGTAGGTGTTTTTATCTGCCATTGTGGAAAAAACATTGCAGGCTATCTTGATGTTGACAAGGTAACTGAGGATATCAAGAATCATCCTCATGTTGCTTATGCCGAACACGTTATGTTCGCCTGCTCCGAAGATACTTGTAAAAAAATCCGTGATCTCATTAAAGAAAAGAATCTTAATCGTATCGTTGTTGCTGCCTGCTCACCTCGTACGCATGGTCCTCTTTTCCAGGACACCCTTCTTGAGGCTGGGTTAAATAAGTATTTGTTTGAAATGGCAAACATCCGCAATCATTGCTCATGGGTGCATTCGGATGATTGGGATGCAGGGACACAAAAAGCAATTGATCTGATTCATGCAGCGGTTGCGAAAGTAACCTTACTGCAGCCGCTGAGCGAAGAAGAGTTTTCTATTCATCCAAAAACACTGGTTATCGGTGGTGGAGTTTCTGGTATGAAGGCAGCGCTTGCCCTGGCGCACATGGGAATAAAGTCGATTCTGCTTGAAAAAGAACCACAACTGGGCGGCCGACTCAAAGAGCTCTACACTATGTTTCCCTCAGATGCCAAGACAAAAGACATCATTCAACCACTAATCAAACAGGTGGAGAAAAATAAACACATTCAAGTAGTAAACGATGCGGAACTCGAATCTTTTGAAGGCTTTATTGGAAATTACAAAGGAACCATTAATAAGAAGGGCAAAAAGAAACCCGTTCAGTTTGGTACCATCATTGTGGCGACTGGGTTTAAAGAAATTGATCTTGAGGGTAAATATCACTATGGGAAAAACAACAATATTCTTTCACAAACTGATCTTGAAAAACAACTGAAATCCGGGGCTCTGAAGAAACCACCGAAACATGTGGTGATGGTAAATTGTGCAGGAGCTATGGATGAAGAACGCCCCTATTGCTGTCGTATTGGCTGTGGTGTTTCCATTAAGAACGCAAAACTCATCAATGAGAAATACCCTGATGCAAAAATCTGGATTCTCTATAGGGATATGCGCGTGTTTGGAAAAGAAGAAGAGGAGTACTATGCTGATGTGCTGAAAAAACATCATGTCACCACCATCCGGTATTCGGCAGATCAGAAACCACAGGTGATGCTTGATACACAGAATCCTTCCGAAGGTCCGATGAAGGTGAAGGTTCATGATGATATTTTAGATGAAACAATGATCCTTCCTACCGATCTTGTTGTACTTACTATTAATACTGAAGGAGAAGTGATGACTGAGAAATTGAAAAATATGTTGAAGATCCCTGCAGATCCGGCTGGGTTTTTCCTGGAAGCCCATGCAAAGATTCGCCCGCTTGATTTTGCAACCGATGGCATCTATCTCTGTGGCGCTGCCCATTACCCAAAAAATCTTGTGGACTCTATTGCTCAAGCAGAGGGTGCCGCATCTCGAGCGGCTATTCCCATCATGCAGGAAACAATGAAAGGCGAGGGTCAGGTTGCAATAGTTCATGAAGACCTTTGCAGTGGCTGTCGCACTTGTGAATATATCTGTCCGTTTAATGCTATTGAGTTAACGGCTCGTCCTGATGGTCCGGATCGTGTGGTTGCAACGGTCAACCGGGCGCTTTGTAAAGGTTGTGGTGCTTGTGCAGGTGCTTGTCCTTCGGGCGCTATTGAGCAAAACGGATTTACCAGTCAACAAATCAGAGTGATGCTTGATGCCCTCCTTGCAGGAAGGAAGACAATATGAGAAAACGTGTGATCAAAAAACGTGAGGAAATTCAAAAACTTCCGATTCAAAAAGGGGAGCTTGTCAAAGAAGTGGAAGAGCTCTGCGGTCAGAATCTCTATGGGTGTTACTCCTGTGGGACGTGTGCTGCTGGCTGCCCGTTTGTCGAAGATATGGATCTTCCACCTGACGAGGTGATTCGCTGGGTAGTCCTGGATCGTGTAGATGTGTTAAATGCAGAATCCATCTGGATCTGTGCAAGCTGTTACACCTGTGCGGAACGCTGCCCTCGTGATCTCAATATTACAAAAATTATGGAGGCCCTTCGTCAAATTGTACTTCGTCGAAAAATTGATCATACAAAAGTTACGGAGATTTCAAAAAAAGAAAAGGAGTCGATTCCTCAACTTGCTTTGGTGAGTCTCTTTCGAAAAAACATAGGATAAAAGTTATATAAAAATATATATAAAAAAGTATGAAAAGGTATGTCTATGAAACTGTTGTACTACCCTGGCTGCACCCTGAAAACATCTGCAAAAAACCTTGAATCATCAGCACAAGCAATTATGAAACATTTTGGCCATGAACTCGTCGAAATGAACGACTGGAACTGCTGCGGCGTGGTCGCCTCACTTAGCGACGATGATCTCATGAGACATCTCGCACCGCTCCGAAGTCTCATCCATGTTGAAGACGAAAACGAAACCAGTGTCACCGTCCTCTGCGACATGTGTTACAACACCCTCAAACAAACCAATCTCCGAGTAAAAGAAAACCCTGATGATCTTGAAACACTCAACCTGTTTATGGACCGCGAAAACGATTACAAAAAAACAGTCACTGTCCGTCATTTCCTCGAGGTACTCGAAGACGACATTGGCTTTGACACTATCAAAAAACACGTTACCCATCCACTCAAGGGATTACACATCATGCCCTACTATGGCTGCATGCTAATCAGACCACGAAATGTCGCCCTTGATGATGCAGAAGAACCACACATCTTCGAACACCTTCTCCATGCACTCGGCGCGACCGTTATTGACAATCCCTTCAAAATCGAATGCTGTGGATCCTACAACACCGTACAACAAAAAAAACTGGTCGCCAAACGAGCACATCGCATTACCACTTATGCACATGAACGTGGTGCCAACGCCATCGTACTTTCTTGCCCGCTCTGCCGATTCAATCTCGACTACCGCGGCAAAGAGGCAGAACAACTCTTCAAAGGATACACACAACTCCCCGTGTATTATTATACCCAACTCATCGCTGTAGCCCTGGGACTGGACCCTGTGGTCTGTGGCTTTGAGCAACATGTAGTTGATCCAACGGCATTATTGGAAAAAAACAAAATCACAAAACCTGTCAAAGTACCCCCAAGATAAAAATATAAAGAATGTGAATGCATGAACAAAAAGAATTCATCAAAGAAGAAAAACTCAAAACTACAAGTGGCCTTTTATTGGGCAGCAAGCTGTGGCGGATGCGAAATCGCCGTTCTTGACATTGATGAAAAAATCCTTGATGTCGTCGCAGCTGCAGATATCCTCTTTTGGCCTGTGGCAATTGACACGAAATATAAAGATGTCGAAGCAATGAAGGATAACAGTATTGATGTATGTTTTTTCAATGGAGCTGTTCGCACTGAAGAACAGGAACATCTTGCTAAACTCCTCCGAAAAAAGGCAAAAGTGCTTGTTGCCTTTGGTGCCTGTGCAGTGAACGGTGGCATCCCCGGTCTTGCAAACGTTGGAGATCGCGAGGAAGTCTTTCATACTGCCTATCTTGAAAACCCCTCAACAGAAAACCCCAAAAAGATCACCCCTCAAACAAAGGTAAAAGTAAAAGAGGGAATCCTTACCCTCCCGGAATTCTATGATACCGTAAAAAGCCTGGATCAAACCGTTGATGTAGACTACTATCTACCCGGTTGCCCACCAACTCCGGATCAGATTATGACCGCCGTGCAAGCAATCGTTGAAAACAAGTTACCACCTAAAGGAGCGGTCATTGGATTAATGAAATCGGTTTGTGATGAATGTCGGTTTGAAAAAACAGAGAAAAAAATCACTGCTGTAAAACGAGTGTATGAAGTCGATAAAATAGAAGATAAATGTCTCTTGGAACAGGGCATCATTTGCATGGGTCCTGCAACGCGTGGAGGGTGTAGTGCTCGCTGTCTTGATGCCAATATGCCCTGTACCGGCTGCAACGGCCCCACACCAAACTCACTTGATCAGGGTGCAAAGATGATCTCCGCGCTTGCATCAATTCTTGGGCTCGAAGGAGAAGAAAAAATGTCAGATGAAGAAGTCGATGCCTTGGTTAATCAAATTGTCGACCCTGTTGGCACGTTTTACAAATATACCTTACCCACCTCTCTTCTAAGACGGAAGGTGAAAAAATGAAAACAGTTGAAATTGATCCCATTACCCGCCTTGAGGGTCATGGGAAGATCAGTATCTTTCTTAATGACGCAGGTAACGTCGAAAATGCCTATCTCCAAATACCCGAACTTCGTGGATTCGAACGATTTTCACAGGGAAGACGAGCAGAGGATATGCCTCAAATCACATCCCGCATCTGTGGAGTATGCCCTGTTGCCCATCATTTTGCAGCAACAAAGGCATTAGATGCAGCCTTTCACACCGAGCCTCCAGCTGCCGCAAAGAAACTTCGAGAACTAATGTACTGTGGATATATCATTTATGATCATATCCTTCACTTTTATTATCTTGGTGGACCAGATTTTGTCGTGGGACCTGATGCACCCCCTGAAAAGCGAAATGTATTGGGCGTCATAGAAAAAGTAGGGGTTGACATCGGTAAAGAAGTCATTAAACATCGGGCGTATGGACAAAAAATTACCGCCATCCTTGGCGGCAAGGCAACCCATCCTGTCTGTGGTCTTCCAGGTGGTGTATCCAAAGGTCTTACACAAGATGAGGTCAAAGAGATCAAACCCATGGTTGATTCATGCATTGAGTTTGCAAAATTTTCATTGAAACTCTTTGATGATATCGTTCTGCAGAACAAGTCCTACGTTGATCTTATCCTTAGTGATCCCTATCAACTTGCTACCTACAATATGGGCCTAGTTGATTCCAACAATAAGCTCAACTTTTATGATGGCATGATTCGGGTAACTGATCAGAAAGGAAAAGAATTCGAAAAATTTCACGTTGACGAATATTACAACAAAATCAGAGAACGCGTCGAACAATGGACCTACATCAAATTCCCCTATCTGAAAAAGATTGGATGGAATGGATTTCAAGATGGAAAAGACAGCGGCATATACAGGGTAGGCCCCCTCGGACGACTGAATGCAGCCGAAGGCATGGCAACACCTGCTGCTAATAAAGAATACAACCGCTTCTTTGAAACCCTTGGGGGAAAAGCAGTCAACTCTACTCTTGCATTTCACTGGGCACGGCTTATCGAACTATTATATGCAACAGAACGAGCAAAGGAATTAATTTCAGATGCCCAGATCACCTCAGAAAAAGTCAAAAACCCGGTAGGTGAACCTGGTGAAGGAATAGGGGTCATTGAGGCAGCCCGGGGAACACTTATTCATCATTATAAACTCGATAAAGACGGGCTTATCGACAAAGCAAACTTGATTGTTGCCACCACCAATAACGCAGGAGCAATCAATATGTCCATTCGTGATGCAGCAAAAGGCATGATCAAAAATGGAACCGTCGATAATGCATCCTTGAATCTCGTTGAGATGGCCTTTCGCGCATATGATCCCTGCTTTGCCTGTGCAACACACACCCTTCCGGGTGGTCTCCCCCTCCGGGTAGATATCTATGATCATAACAGAAATCATATACAAACACTCACTCAAAATCTCCAAGAGGAAACTGTGTAATGAAAACGATAGTTCTTGGTGTCGGAAACCCTATCCTGGGTGATGATGGAGCAGCACTTCATGTCATACGACAACTCAAAGAGCATCCACTCAACAAGAAGGTTACTATAGATGATGAATCAACCGGAGGTATGAATCTGCTTGATTGCATGCTGGGCTATGAGAAAGCAATCATCATTGATGTGGTCCAATCACGCCAAGCACATCCCGGAACCGTCCAACGCATCCCCTTCCACAAGCTTACATCCATTCACTCATGCAATCCTCATGATGTATCCCTCGGAGAGGCAATTACGCTTGCAAAAAAACTTGGAGAAACACGGCTTCCAAAAGAAATCATTCTCATCGCGATTATGATGAAACAGATGCCTTTGGAATTTACAGAATCACTCAGCAGAGAAATTACCGCAGCAATACCAAAAGCACTCGAATTAACCCTTGCTGAAATAAAAAAAATGGAAAACTAACAAAAAAGGTGAAAAAAATGGGAAAAGAATTTGAGCCAAATATCATCGGATTCTTATGTAACTGGTGTTCCTACGCTGGCGCAGATCTTGCAGGAACCAGCCGCATTAAATACCCTCCAAATATCAAATCCATTCGGGTGATGTGTTCTGGTCGCGTTGACACCGTCTTTATTCTCGAAGCCCTCCGAAAAGGAGCCGACGGTGTACTCATTGCAGGATGCCATCCTGGGGACTGCCATTATCAGTCTGGTAACTATAAAACAAATCGTAGAATCAAGCTTCTGAAAAAACTACTAGGCGAGATGGGGGTTGAGCCACAGAGAGTGAGATTTGATTATGTCTCTGCGTCAGAGGGACACAAGTTCGCCTCAGTTGTAACAGAGTTTGTAGATGAACTTAAAAAAATAGGGCCGAACCCGGTGAAGGAGATAAAATAATGAAGTTAGATTTTGAGAAGCTGAAAGGAATCGTAGGGGAAAATAATGTTTCAGATAATGTTGCAGATCTTTATGTATATTCCTCAGATGCATCAGTTCATCAGGCATTGCCCTCAGTTGTTGTACGACCTAAAACAATTGAGGAAGTTCAAAAGATAATGAGATATGCGAATAAGAATAAGATACCTGTTGTCCCACGTGGAGCAGGTTCTGGTATGTCTGGTCAAGCAGTTCCTATAAGTGGTGGAGTTATTCTAGATATGAAAGGGATGAATCAGATTCTTGAAATAAATCCGGAGGATGTTTTTTGTAGGGTTGAACCTGGAGTGGTTGATGACGATCTAAATCGGGCTCTAAAACCTTATGGCGTGTTTTATCCAGTCACCCCCGCATCTAGCAGAATTGCTACCATTGGAGGAGAAATTGCCAATAACGCAAGTGGAATAAGATCTGTCAAATATGGTGCTGTAAGAGATTCTTTACTTGGTATGAAGATTGTACTGGCAAATGGTGAATTGGTAACTCTTGGTGCTTACACAAGAGTAGAAGCCTCTGGTTACCAGATTGAAAGACTTATAGTTGGTTCGGAGGGGACCCTGGGCGTAATTGTTGAAGCAACGTTAAAATTTGTACCTATTCCAAAGTTTAGATGTCTTGGTGTTGCAAAATTCGATAAACTTGAAGATGCTGGTCAGGCTATATGTGATATAATATCAAGTGGTGCTATGCCATCAATGCTTGAGCTCGAAGATAACATATCTATTACAGCAGTTAATAAGGCTATGAAACTTGGTCTCCCTGATGTAGAAGCTATTTTGCTTTTTGAAGCTGATGGAATGGTAAAAGAAAGTGTTGATTATGAGATAAATAAAATGAAAGATATTTGTAAAAAACATCATGGTTTTGGGATTGAACTGAGTTATGATGCAAAAGAGCGTACTATGATATTTGCCGGAAGAAAGAAGTTATTCCCAGCTCTATCAGGCTATAAAGAAGGTTATGCATGCATCTCGTTGGCAGATGATATGGCGGTGCCTTACTCCAAGATGGCAGAAACTGCACGAAAAATTCACGAAATTGCAAAGAGAAATAATGTTATAATGAGTGCTTATGGACATTGTGGATCAGGTTGTATGCATACTAAAATATTAATGAACCCAACAAAAAAATCACAGTGGAAAGATGCAGAGCGTGCTATTACTGAAATATATAATTATGTTCATTCAGTTGGAGGGGTAACATCTGCAGAACATGGCATAGGATTGTCTAAGGCTCCTGCTTGGAAAAAGGCAAGAAGTGATATGGTACCTGTGATGAGAGTAATAAAGAAAGCTCTTGATCCTAACAATATCTTGAACCCGTATAAACTCATGGATGCTCCAGATAATTGGGTAAAAGCTACAAATCTTAGATATCAGGTGGTGAAGTGAAAATGGAGGTAAAAACCCTGAAACCTATTATGAAAACAGAGTTTAAACGATTAGAAAAATGGAAGAAAGAACTTAATAAATGTATTCGATGTGGTTACTGCTACGAGCTTTGCCCGTTGTTTAAAACATTTCAGTGGGAATCTGATACACCAAGAGGCAAACTTATTCTCCTTTATGGGCTACTTACCGGCGAAATCAAACCTTCTCAAAATATCGCAGAGAAAATATTCCAATGTTTTTACTGTATGAATTGCAGTGATAACTGTTCAGCAGGAGTGCCAGTGACTGAAATTTTTACTGATGCAAGAGCTGATCTTATCGATGCAGGGTTTGATGTAGATGGCACCACAGCTAAGGTTGAAGAAGACCTATGTAGCGTTTGTGGTATGTGTGTCTCCGTGTGCAAGTCAGAGGCTTTATCGTTCACAGAAGATGATATTGGAAACAGAAAGATTGTTGTGGACAAAGCTAAATGCAAGGGTTGTGGTTTGTGCGTGGCAACATGTCCTTCAGGAGTAATATCTCAAAAAGAAGGATTTGAGGTGTCACCATCGGAAATAAAGATTCAGATTACACGTTTCCTTACGAGGAGTGATACTAAGATAATTGTTTTCTGTTGTAATTGGTCAGTATTTCCAGGGTTGCAGCTGAGTGAGTCACCAACTTTGATAAGCAGCCCATATAGGATTATTGTCACCATGTGTTCTGGTCGTGTTACTCCGGAGTTAATAATACATGCGTTTAAGGAAGGAGCATGGGGCGTAATGGTTTCCGGTTGCCCAGCAGAAGAATGTGAACATGATGGAAACTACAAATCCCGAAGAAGAATTTTACTACTTAAAAACTTACTTAAGCAGCTTAACATCAAACCAGGAAGAATTAGAATGGCATGGGTCTCCAGTGGTGAATCAATGAAACTCAAGAATGCTATAACTGATTTTGTCAACGAGATAGAAGAAATAGGCCCAATCAAAGATTCTTCAATAATTAGCTATTGGTGAGAATAGAGATACAAATAATATTATAACAAAGCTTTTGCACTTTTTTCTAAATCACCCATAAATTACAGATAGAAGAACACCGTTTCATCCCACATAGTTATGGGATGGGATGCAAAAGGATGTTCTTTACAAAAGAAATAGACATATTTGGTACAGCACTGAACACATTCCGGTGTTGTTTTTCCAACCTGACTTTCGCAGGTGAATGTCCTTTTATTGATTAGAACACATTTCGCACATGACACCATTTTCAGACTTTCAGCCAGCAAAACAAGCTGAAAAACACGTTATCCCGGGTCTTTTTCACAAAAAATTAGGGTATTGATCCAATCAAAATTAGAAAACACCCGTCTCCTCACCCCATTTTTACCAATAATGATGGTAAGTGCGAAATTTTTCAAGCTCTGTTTGATAAATTTTGTTGAAACACGACGTAATGTCTTGTGCTTAAAACGAAGGAAACTAATCACCAATTGAGCAAGAAAAGCAATTAAGATAGAACCATAGATTTCCTCCGAGGTCCACACCCGTGTTGGACGGATGTCAATCTCATTTTTCATACTGTGAATAAGTTTCTCAACGCAGTCTTTTTCCCGGTAATAAATCAATGCTTCATGAACTGAGAAATCCTTGTTGGAAACCACGCTAAAAAATCCTTCTTTCCCCGTAATTGACAGCTGCAACGCACGTTCAATGGCTTCCTCACGGGACAGTCCTGTGAGGGGAAACGTAAATGAGATATAAGTAGAAAGAAAGTGGTTGCTATTTCGATATTTCTTCCGAGGTTTCTTTTTTGACTGAATGGTTTTCTGCAGTTCCATTGCTTCATCGTATTCCTGCTTCAATCGTTCTTTTCTATTGGTCATAATATCTTCATATAATCTTGGAGAGAAATACAGATATTTCGTTCGACTGGGAAACACCAGTTTTTT
>CAZTFR010000044.1:0-18239 GCA_964612945.1 uncultured Thermoplasmatales archaeon | reverse complement strand
TCTGCAAGGATTTTTCGGTTTTATTAAGAAGAAGGTGACCTAGCTAAACAAATACAAAAAAAGTGCTAAATAGGAGTTTCTACATTCTCTGCGTCAATGAAACTGTTAGAATATCGGGGAAAGGAACTTTTTTCAAAATACAATATATCAATCCCAAATGGTAGCCTTATTGGAAGTGAAAAAGATCTTTCTCAACTCCAATTCCCCTACGTCCTCAAAGCGCAGGTACCCATCGGAGGGCGAGGTAAAGCAGGTGGCATTAAAATCGCAAAAAATCTCGATGAGGCAAAACAATATCTTACCGCAATACAAGGCATGGACATCAAAGGGTATACGGTAAAAAAAATCTATGCGGAAGAAAAAGTCGATGTCCAAAAAGAGCTTTACGCAAGCTTCATGCTGGATAGAACAAAACGCACCGTTCTTTTAATGATCAGTGCACAGGGAGGAATGGATATTGAAAGTGTACCTGACAATGATATCTTCAAAGTATGGATTCATCCCTTCACCGGCATTCAAGCCTTTCATCTTCGAAATATTATGTCGAAGCTGAAACTAGGAAAAGACGAAGGAAAAAATTTAATGAATTCATTGAAAAAAATGTATCAATTCTTCCGAGACTATGATTGTGAACTCGTAGAAATCAATCCTCTTGTTCTCACCACCACTGGGGAGATCATCGCCCTTGACTCCAAAGTCATCATCAACAATGATGCACTATTTCGTCATAAAGATATCATTCCTGAACAAGAAGACCTAACTGCTCTCGAACAAGAAGCTCGCGAAAAATCCATCGCTTTTATTCAACTTGATGGGAACATAGGCGTTATTGCAAATGGAGCCGGACTTACCATGGCCACCCTTGATGCCCTCACCCACTTTCAAGGAAGTGGAGGCGTCTTTCTTGATTTAGGAGGAACAGATGATCCTGAAAAAGTCAAACAGGCGTTTGAATTGATGAGAAAGGCCAAGCCTAAAGTCATCTTTCTGAATCTCTTTGGAGGCATAACCAAATGTGACACTGTTGCTAAAGGGGTAAAAGCAGTGATTACCAAAGAAGGCATTGACTGCCCTGTTATCACTCGTATCAAAGGGATGAATGAAGAGCAGGCAAAAGACATTCTCAAAGATGCAGGATTAATCACCGCAACAACCTTACAGGATGCTGCAGAACAATCATCGAAACTTGCGGGAGGGAGCTGATCATGTCAATTTTTGTTGATACCTCAAGCACGGTGATCGTACAAGGTGCAACCGGTCATCAAGGAGTTTTTCATATCGGCGAGATGCTCTCATTTGGCACTAAGGTTGTTGCTGGTGTTACACCCGGAAAAGAAGGACAAAAGGTCCATGGCGTCCCTATTTTTAATGCAGTAACAGAAGCAGTACAAAAAACAAAAGCAAACACCTCCCTTATCTTAGTCCCCGCACCTTTTGCAAAAGACGCCGTCTTTGAAGCACTAGATGCAGGGATAAAAACGGTCGTTGTGATTACCGAAAACATCCCCTTTCATGATGCTATGGAATTTGTTCAATACGCCAAACATAACAATGCAGTATTAATTGGGCCAAACTGCCCCGGCATTGCAAGCCCCGGAAAAACAAAAATTGGTATTCTACCGGGCAGCATCTTCTGCACAGGACCCGTGGGCGTAGCAAGCCGATCCGGAACACTCACCTATGAAATCGTCAACGCGCTAACCGAGAAAAACATGGGACAAAGCACCTGCGTCGGTCTTGGTGGCGACCCCATTATCGGAACATCCTTTATCGAAGCACTATATGCATTTGAAAAGGATAAAGAAACCAAAGCTGTAGTGCTTGTCGGTGAAATCGGCGGCACCGCAGAAGAAGATGCGGCAGAATACATTCAAGAAGATATCAGCAAACCAGTCTTTGCCTTTATCGCAGGAAGAACGGCCCCACCCGGTAAAAGAATGGGTCATGCTGGAGCAATAATTTCACGGGGAAAAGGAACCGCAGCATCAAAAATACAAGCCTTCAAAAAAGCAAAGGTGCCTGTTGCACAATTTCCAACAGATATTGCAGATCTTGTAGAAGAAAAAATATAAAAAATTAACCTTAACCCCCCAATATCTCCTGCTTTTTTTACTCTTGTTTTTATTCGGTATCATTCCCAGCATAGTATTGTTTCCAAATTGAAGCAATAATCACAGTAAGCACGATACTTAGTATCAAGATTATTATCGGTGTAGATATCATATGAAAGATCATATAATCATACAAAAATATGATTCCAAATGAGAGGATAAAAATACCAGAAAATAACTTTAACACTCGACCTTGAAACTCTGAAATTTTCCGACGTCCAAGTGTTACAACAAATAACAAAAAAATGATTATTAGAGGGATGACATAAATCACATTGTACGATATAATATATAGATATTGTTCAAATGATAAGAGATTTCTTATCTGTAACTGTCCAACATAAATAGCGG
The DNA here is from genome assembly GCA_964612945.1 of uncultured Thermoplasmatales archaeon. GTDB lineage: Archaea > Thermoplasmatota > E2 > DHVEG-1 > DHVEG-1 > CAZTFR01. The sequence continues at coordinate 15,777 of CAZTFR010000044.1, read as the reverse complement.
GTAATGCTAAACTACACACAAATTCAAATAAATTCACCGTCACCGCAAGAGTGATTGTACTGATAATAACAACTGATCGATACGGGCTTTTTACTAACTCTCGCATTCGGCGGAAAATATCTTGTTTTTTCCCTTCTGGGATCCCAGTTGATACCCCTTTTTTAAAGAGAAAAAAATCTTTGATATTAATTAAACCAAGGAATACAGCAATAGCTCCGACGACACTTGCGATTATTATCATCTCAAAACTACTTAGGATTCGTTGTAAGATAAACATAAAAAGTAAATACCATAGAAAGGAAAAAAAGATGAATATTCCTCCAACAAGAATCATTCGTTTTCGTGATTCTGCATTGACTAGCAAACTGAGGAGTACAAATAAAATGAAAATGGAGCATACATTTAAGCTATCTGCTCCGGCTATGATTATGGTAAGGACGGGCATTGAAATACCTGATACATTGATCTCGCCGATAACGGGAATATCAACAATACGTTCATCGTAGGTGTCAATGACGTTTTGTTCTGCAAGATAGGCGTCTATGATTGTGACAAGATTTGTAAAATTTAAATCACTTTTAGGCACACGGGTTTCATTATTTATTACCACTGAGGGAAAACTGAGATTATGACTTTGCATTTCTTTTCTATTTGCCGGTTTGGAAACATCTTTCCAGATGACAGCGATCTTGCCTTTATAGACATTAAAGGATTCTAAGGGTTTAATAACTTCTTCCGAATAGTGTCTACAGGATCCGCATGATCCAGAGTAGTAGTAACTGATTTCAACGAGATTATCTGCCATAACAGATTGAACAAGTAGTAAGAAAAAGAAAACGAAGAGTATTATTGTTGTAAGTCTATGTTTCATGTGAGCGCTATCCTCCAGCGACTACCGGTGGAATAATGGTGATAGTATCATCTTCATGTAAGGTATCCTCAAGAGTGGTGAACGAGTTATTTTTTGAGACCATTAAGAATTTTTTATCCTTCGATAGTTGTGGAAATCGTTGAGCTAGATGTTCGACAACATCTGAGATAGTGTCTCCCTTATTAAGGGTAATACGCTGTTGGCTTTCACCGATTACCTGTTTATATCGTCCAATAAAGTGTACCGTAATATTCATGGTATCCCTTTTTTTTGATCAAGATATGTGTAGGTGTGATCCACGCAGATTGGACAGGTAAAATTTTTTGTAATATGAACGGAATCAAATTGCTGTGTCCATATATTGTAGAACAGCAATCCACTTAGATGCTGATCAAGCAGTATTTTTACTGCTTCAACAGATTGGATAGAGGCAATTGTTGCGGTAAGAATGCCGAATACGGGAATGAGTTCTTGTTCCTTATCAGGCATGGTATGCATTATACATCGCAGACAGGGTGTTTTTCCAGGTAGTATTCCCATAACCATTCCCGTGGTTGCGTAGACGCCTGCATATACCCAAGGAATGTGCTGTTGGATACTGTATTCGTTGAGAAGAAAACGAGTGGAGAGATTATCGGTACAATCAAGGATGAGATCTGGTGTTTGCACATCATGTTTTATGGTTGTTTTGCTGATATGGTGCCTGATTGATTTGATGGATACTTCTGAGTTAATCTGCGAAAGTTTGTCTGCAAGAACATCCACCTTTGCTTTTCCGATATCGTGTTCAGACAATAGAGCTGTGCGATGAAGATTGGAGAGTTCTATGATATCATCATCGATGAGTACAGTGTTTCCGATTCCAATGCGAACCATGAGATCTGCAGTATGACTTCCCAGGCCACCGCCGCCGATGATGACAATCGTTTTTTTTGAAAGAATACTCTGAGCGTTGGCTCCAAGCTCAGTGAGATTGTGCTGCCGTTGGTAGCGGTTGGTATGACCCCGCGGAATTCTTATCACCCGTTCTCTTTTTTTTTTAAGGCAGTATGACCAGATATTTATTTATAGATTACTCGAGAAAAAAAATGCAGGAAAGGTTTGATGTTAGTGGCGTATGAGATCGCGAAGCTGCATGAGAAAGTCGAGTACCATACCTCGGAGGAGTGGAGTATGACTGTATAGTTGTGTTTGTGCGGTCGGTTGGGCTGCAGCGGTCTGGACGACATGGTCGGTATCGCTATCAGAGACACTTGCAATGACCATAATGTTGTCTTCAGTGATATCACTGAATTGATAGAGTGCGCCAAACCAGGTTCGTTTAATGGTATTGCTGTCACCTAATACTTGCGGGGTACTGTGTGGTACCGCAAGGCTTCTATCCACGGGTATTGCTAAGGCAGCGAAATGAAAGGGAACCTGTGATACATCATTCCAGCGGGATTCTTTTTCTACGACATAGACTCGGAGATGACCAGTGAATTCTTCTTCGGCATTGTTTAGGACGGTGATCGTTATTTTCAGCGTGCCCCCGCCTTTAAACTCAACGGAGACAGATAGATCAATGTCAGGAACAGTACGTGCTCCACATGCAGAAATCGCAGAGCGATACGGTGTTTCATCTTCCTGAGCGCCGACAATATTTCTATACCCACCATCAAAATGGACATCCGGGACGCCTGTGGTACCCAATTCCTGCACACGAGACCAAATATGCTTATTTGCATCAGGAAGCAAGGTAATATAATAAAAATCAAGATCACCTGCGTTATAAATTGACCTCAGTTGTGCGGCTGCTGTTGGACAATATCCACAGGCCTGCGTACTGACCTCTTCGACGAGAACCGTATGGGTTGCCTCCGAAAGAGACGATACCGCCTGTTCTTCAGAGCTTATATGCAAAATTGGAGTAGCAGTTCCTACAAAAGAAACGAATACGATGCCTATTAGTAGTAATGAAATGCTTTTCTTCATATGTTTTTCCCCGTAGTATTATTTTATTCCTTACAGAGTATTTAAACGTACCGGTTCACATTGAGGACAAAAAACTACAGTTTACAGCTCACGAGCAGGAACACCAGCATAAATTTTTCCAGCTTGAAGCACAGAATTTTTTGGAACCACTGCGCCTGCAGCTACACCAGAATCATTTTCCATCCGCACACCAGGCATAAGAATAGCACCGGCACCGATCACACAATTATCACCGATCTCAACAGGGGCAATCGTAATGGTTCGCTTCTCATAATTATGAATATGTCCATAAATAATTGCATATTCACCCATCGTCACATTATCGCCAAATATACTTACACAGGGATCCTTGATCACCCCACCAACCAAACAGTTCGACCCGATTTTCATCCCCAACAATCGCAGATAGACATTTTTCATTCCACCCACCGGTACAATTTCAATGATCTTTCTAAGAGGCGTATACAAAAGGCACACAAGAACCCATTTTACCGCGTTCTTCTCAGAAGAAGAATACAGATATGTACCTGGCTGATAATACAGATGAAAGAGACGAACAAACGCTCCTGAAACCAACAACACAAAGATGATTTCAAAAGCAATCAGCAGGCACAACAGAGATGGAACAAGAAAATAAAACCATATCTCGGAGAGGGGAGCATACCGGAAAAAAACATAAAAAAACAGGGCAAGAGGACTAAGCCCAAGAGGAAAAACGAGAAATGATACCAAGAGCGGAAGAACCCAACTGATAGATCTCTTTTTTGATGAAGACTCTTTCATGACGGAAGAAGCGATATTGATTGGATTATAATAAGTTTATTTCTTTTAAAAAACAGAAGAGCAAACAAGCAGCTTGGATGATTTCTTCTGCAGACAACTACTGCTTTATCTGATAAAGTGAAGTTGAAAAAGAGCACGCTGTTCTCTATCAGAAAGTTGATTCCAATCCTTTTGAGAAATCATCTTTTTTGCATCCTGAAAAAACGAATCATACGATATTTTTCGTATTGTTTTATCTTCGATATACTCATATCGTTCATCAGGAGCCCATTCATTCCACTGAAAGATAAAAGAAAGCGCTGAAGATTTGTCCGGATAACAACAAAGTGAATGAACAATGTTTTTAAGTTTAGAACGTACCATACATATCTAATACCCTGCGTTATCAGAGCGCCTGTAATATATTATACATTAAAATAATTTTCTAAATTATAAAAAAAGAAAAAGAAAAAAAGGAGCGGTTACTTAGCAGTTTTCTTCAAATATGGCATTTTTGAGCGTTTGTTGATTTTCACGTGGAAATGCTTTGGGAGTGGTGAAGGGGTACCGCTTTTTGGTTTTTTCTTACTGAAGAAATGAATCGTCACGGTACTTCCACTTTTCAGTTGAACTTGGCGTTTGTAGAGGAGGTATTCACCGTATTTATAGATCCGTTTTGTAGTGCGTTTGACAAGGTAGGGCATCTTTGATCGTTCGTTGATTTCTACTTTGTACTGTTTTGGAAGACTCGTTGGTTCACCGCTTTTTGGTGTTTTTTTGCTGAAGAAGTGGATGATAATATGTCGTCCGCTTTTCAGAAGAACTGGGCGTTTATAGAGTATGTATTCACCATAGCGGAAGATGGATCCGAAGTACTCAACGAGTGGCGCGTATGCGTGGAGGACTGCAATCATGACGGAGAAGATCACGATGACGACGAGGTTGACGAGAACGTAGCTTTGAATGGCAACGCCCCAGATGGGGAGCAGAAGTGACCAGAGGAGTATAATGATAAGGAATTTTCTGGTCCAGAGTCGTCGGTTAAATGCACCATAAATGATAAGTGCCAGTACGATTGAGAGCAGAACGAGAAGAGCGCTGAGAATTGCCCAATGTTCAAACTGGGAGAGAGTTCCAAGTGAATAGCCGTATTCCACGAGAAGTCCTTGGGTGAGGAAATGGTAGAGATAGAGTATTTCTATTGCGATTGCGGCAAAGATAGTGAGAGTGACGGCGAGAGGGACTTTTTTTATTTTTTGTAGAAAGGAGTTGTTCCTTTTTTTATTCATATATTTTCCTCCTATAAACTAAGCTAATTACGGGCGTGGTAAGTATCGTCGAAATCATTCCTAGGATCAGCCAGAAGAGGTTGTCTGGTTCGTCTGGTTGTTCTGGTTCTAGAATGATAATGGTGATGGTTTGAATGTTTTCCTCGGAGAGGGTTTTGTTATCATCGACTTGGACAGTAATGGTGTAGTTTCCGACTTGATCCCAGAGGTGACAGATGGTGATTTGCGTCATGTTGGAGAATTTTGTGATTTGTGTGAAGTTGTCCCCCCAATTGATGATAAATCGTAGGGGATCGTTGTCAGAATCAGAGGCGCTGATGTTGAAGCAGTACGTGATGTTTACTTCCCCGATAGTGGGTCCTTCGATGAGGGGTTTTGTGGGGGCATTATTAGGCAAATTTCTGATGTCTGCGGTGGTTTGATCAGTGTCTTTGGCACCGGGGGCATCCTTGACAGTTAGAAGGATAGTATAGGTGCCGGCTTGCTGATAGTGATGTGTGATGATTTTTCCTTTTGCGGTAGTGTTGTCGCCGAAATCCCAGAGGTATTCAATAATTCCTTTATCATCGGTACTTTTTGATGCGTTGAAGGTGATCGGTTCACCGATGAATCCTTCGTAGGGTCCGCCTGCATGTGCTGTGGGTGGATTGTTTGTTGGGCCTGGTCCGGGTCCCGGTCCAGGTCCTGGTCCTGGCCCAGGTGATGCAGTGGGTATGCCACTTGCTGGATTGGAGAACGTGCCGTTGTTGCCAGCTGCATCGACGGCGCGAACTTTATACCAATATATTTGACCATTGGTAAGTCCTGAATCGGTAAAAGCGGTCGTTGTTGCATTTCCTATGCGAGTAAAATTGCCGGAGTCATTTCGGAAAATTTCATAATGACTCACACCGATATTGTCCGTTGCGGGATCCCACTTAAGATCAAGTTTTCCGTCTTTTGCATCGGAGACGGTGAGATTGATGACTTGACTTGGTGGATCACGTTCAATGCTGATGACGGCAACGGTGTTGTTTATATCCGATGCTCCATCATTATCAACAACGGTGAGCGTTACATTATAAATGCCAATATTTGCAAAGGTATGCACTGGATTCATGTCAGTGCTGACGTTTCCATCCCCAAAGCTCCAGAGGTAGGAGATAATTGTTCCATCGGGATCATAACTTTTTGAGCCGTTGAACTGAAGGGGTGTCTGCTGAAAACCAAGATAGGGGCCATCTGTGTCAGCTACAGGGGGATGATTTCCCACGGTGACAACATCTGTTTTTGTCATTGTATCTGTTGCCCCGTCGTCATCTTCAACAGTTAAAGAAACAGAGTAGGTTCCCTGCATGAGGTATTGATGAATGACATGTTCTGAATATGCTATCGTTCCATCGCCAAGTGTCCAGGTCCAGTTGACAATAACGCCATCAGTGTCAAAGGAAGTGCTATTGAAATAGACGTTTTGATAGGTAGCTAGATTTGTTGGCTCAACTGTAAAATCAGCGTGTGGTGGCTGATTAGGTTCTTGTTGTTTGATGATGATGGCAACAGTTTTATTTTCATCGACTGCGCCTTGGTTATCAGTAACAGTGAGATTTACCATATAGGTTCCTACTTGAGTATAAACATGTGACGGTGTTTCACCAGAGCCGGCGGATCCATCACCAAACTCCCATGCGTATGAGACGATAGTTCCATCAGGGTCATAGCTTGCAGAACCATCAAAATCGACAGCGACATTTGAATATCCATTGTAGGGTCCTTGTGCGTCAGCGATAGGTGGATGATTGCCGATAGTTATGCAGTTGTTTTTTGTCGTTGTATCTATTGCTCCATCGTCATCAACGACGAGCAGAGTCACCGAATAAATGCCCTGTGAGCTGTACTGATGAGTAATATGTTCGCCAAAGGCAATAGTGCCATCTCCAAGAGACCAGGTCCAATTGACAATAACGCCATCAGGATCATACGAGGTACTATTGAAGTAAACAGTTTGATAGGTCGTGGCAGTGATTGGTTCCACAGTGAAATCTGCAACGGGTGCAGCATTAGTTTGTGTAGCAGTGGGAATACCACTTGCATTATCAGAGCGTTCACCTTCGTTTGCGGAGAGGTCTACTGCGGAGACATTGTACCAATATCGTTGTCCGTTGATAAGGCCCGTGTCAAGATAGGTGGTGGTTGGTTCACTTGCAATGAAGCTGCCGTCTCGATAAATGTTATAATAATCAACACCTGTATCATCAGTTGCTGGATCCCAGGTTAAAAGCAATTTACCCTCTTTTGCATCGGTAACGGTTAGATTCAGAACTTTACTTGGGGGCGTAGTATCAGGTTTTTGAATGACAACAGCAACGGTCCGATTAACATCAGATGCTGCTTCATCATCTGTTACGGTTAGATTGACCAGGAAGGTTCCTACTGATGTGTACGTATGAGAGGGTTGCATTGCAGATGCTGTTGCTCCATCACCAAACTCCCACGCGTATGAGGCGATGGTTCCATCAGGGTCATAGCTTGCAGATCCATCAAAGTCAATTGGAATGTTGACATAGCCGCTGTAGGGTCCTTGTGCGTCTGCAACTGGGGGTAGATTTTCACATTCTGAACAGCTATCGCAGATATCGCTTCCTAAACAATTGTAGATTTTGAATTCTTCAGCTTTATCAAGAATGGTCGTTTGATCAAGTGTCTGTAGGGCGGCAACTGATTGAAGAATGATATCCTGTTTTGAGAGAGGATAGTTGATATTGGGATGTGCATCGTTGAGTAAACCGGCAAGTGCTTCCCGTAGCAATGTTTTTGCTGCCCCAAGAAGATCTGGTTCGTCACCAAAGAATAACACATCAAGTAAGGTAATATTTACATCAAAAACTAGTGTAGAATTATCAAGAATCACAGCAAGATCTACATCGATACGATGCGCGGGATCATAATCAACCCAGAGCGCCGTATTATTTCTCCAGAATGCAGGGCTGCATCCCTCGTCGGTTTCATTTGATGGAATATCTGTATTTCGGACAAGAATGTGATTCTTATCAGAGGAATAATTCTTTTTTGACGCGGTAATTTCAAAATAAGTATCGACATCGACGTGAGGTGCCATCAGCAGTACTTCCCCATGTATATCAGTTAGATAGGAACTGCTCAGCCAGATGACCTGTGCATCAGCTACGGGGTCATCAGCGTCATCAGACACCCAGACAAGAAACATGTCTCCTTCGTCTACCGATTTAGGAGTGTGCAGGTGTAACGATTTTTCAGATTTGGTGGGTGTGCCTTTGGCAGGATCAGATTTTTCTCCCGCGTTTCCTGCTGCATCAACTGCAGAGACCTCATAGGTATATTCCTGACCGTTGATGAGCCCACTATCTTGATAGTTTGTCACTGTCGAGGTAGCAATCGGTACATCATCACGATAAATAATATAATGATCAACACCGACATTGTCTGTTGCAGGATCCCATGAAAGATCTAACTTTCCATCATGGGCATCAACTACGGTGAGGTTTTCGACTTTCGATGGGAGCTCTGTGTCACACTGCGGGCATTCATCGCAGATATCACTTCCCAGTTCATTGTACGCGCGGTAACTCTCAGCTTGTGAAAGAATCACTGCTCGATCATAGGTTTTCAAAGCAGTATAGCTTTGTGAAATAACGTCAACCTTGGGGAGTGGGTAGGAGATATCAGGATGAGCAATATTCAGTAATGCGGCAAATCCTTCTCTGAAAAGCACCTTTGCAGCACCGAGTAGATCTCCATCGTCTTCAAAAAATAAGATATCAAAAAGACTCAAGTTAATATCTATTGTATAGGTGAGATTTTTGAAGAACACGGTATACATCCCATAGATTCGGGTGGTCGATGAGTAATCAACCCATTCGTCCGTATTTTCTCGCCAGAATTCAACTGGACATCCCTCATCTTCTTCGGGTAGTTCGGGAGGTTCCTCAGGTGGGGTATGACAGGCTTGCACTGCGAGTAATGATGTAAAAAGAGAAAGTACAAGCATTATCGCAATTCCAAGAGGTAGTATATTCTTTTTCATAGTCCTCACACTTCGTTTTTTTCTTAATTTTTTAAAAAAAGTCGGTTTATGGGTTTAAAAGACTTATTTGACAAGTAGTACCTAAAAAATGCAGAGTTATTCGGTTATTTTTTGGTATTCGTTGATTGCGTGTTGGATGTAATCAATGTAGAGTAGAATGTCCTGTTTTTCAGAGAACGCCTGTAAGGCTTTTGTTTGAAATTGTGTTGCGTTTTGGAAGTGTTGTTGGTTTTCCATGGAGAGATTTGTGCCAAGGTATTGTTGATAGAAGGTGAACATGAATCTGGTGTGAAAAAAAGCGTATTCTGCGGTGAATTCATCGGTATTGATGATTCCCTCGGGGAACATTTGTGATTTGCTTCCTTCTCGACAGTCGACATAGTAGGGTTCAACGGCAGGAGTGTCTATCCAGATCCATCGTTCTTCTCCTTTCATGAAGGGGAAGATGTAATCTTTTTTGGTGTTTTCTTCGTCTTCTGGATAGCAGATGCGGTTGATGATCTGACGTTTTGGCTCATACGGTGTTTGCCCGAAGGTAGAGTCAAGTAAGACCCACCCGTAGCTCGGCACATAGTATTCGACCATGTAGTGCATTTGTGTCCAGAATCCTTGGTCGTTGTGTACAAGGAGAACTCGTGCAGGTATCTGTTGGGTGCGAAAAAGGGCACAGGCGAGATGTGATCGTCCGACATTTTCTCCATTCAAAAGTAGAGTGGTGAAGGCGTCTTGGTTTCCAAGGAGTCCGAGGTTGTACTGGATGACAAAGATGGGGTACCGGTGCCATCTGATGAAGGGGGCGATACGGTGTGCATAGCGGATCATGTCGTTGCTAAGTCCCTGTAGTTGTCTTGCTTTTCGTTTGATAAGTGGGTTTCGTACTTGTGTGACCTTTGTAGGTTGCAGCCATGTTTTTGTTTCACAGGGTAGTGTTTTTCTCCGTGGAAAGTCGGCCTGTTTGGGAAGCTCTTCGTACTGATGATTTTTGATGAGGACCCAGCAGCTGAAATGAAGAAGGACCTGTTGTTCTTCTTGTAACGGCTGGAGGGTAAAGTGTATTTTTTTGTTTGGTTCAAGTTCATCATTTATGATTTCATAGGAGAGTAGAGCGTCGGTGGTGTCATTGTGTATCTCTAAAGAGACAGGGGTTTGATGCGCATAGTCTGGTGGGAAGGCCCAGTAAACATGCACCGTCTCCGTGTTTTCTAGTGCGTTGAGGTAGAGGTAGTGTTCGCTTCGGAGGAGATAGAGATCTTTTGTTTCGTCATTGAAGATTGGGTGTTGTGTTGGGGTGTTGAGTGAAGGAGTGTCTGCAATTGTTTGTGGTATGCTGCAGGTGGAAAGGAGGATGACTACGAAAAAGAGAAGGAGTATATACAATAGGGAAGATTTCGGGAGGATTATTTTCATTTTCTTATTTTAATATTATGTTTGTGAAGTATTTATATTTTTTTCAGTGGGTTTTTCTGCGATTACTTGAAATCGCCATTCCTTAGGTTTTCCTTCTGATTTGAGGAGGCGAAATCCGTGCTGGGTGAGATAGTGTTCGGCTTGTGATTTGGTGTATGCTGTATGGTACGCATCGAGATGGTATCGAATCACTGAGGAGGGTGCTTGTTTGGTTGTCATGTGTATTCTGGTGAGCAGTTGCATCCACCAAGGGTAGTTTTTGTTTAATGCTTCTATGATAAAAATTGCTCGAGGTTTGAGTACACGGTGGATCTCTGACAATCCTATATGCGGGTTTGTCCAGTAGGTGAGCGTGTATCGGGTGACAAGAAGGTCTACGGTGTTGTCTTTGAAGGGGAGGTATTCGGTGGTGGCGTTGATGAGTGGTGGCGGGGTGCGAAGCAGTTGGTGTGCTTTTTTGATCATGTGGTGGGAGGGATCCAGTCCTAGAATGTTTGCATGGGGAAGTCTTCGTTTGATTTCTCTGCTGAGAAGGCCAGGTCCGCTACCGAGATCAATAATACGGGGCGCATCTAAGGTTGTGTACTGCTCGACGGTTTCTGCAAGGTCTTTGTAGAGATCTGGATATCGCTGCATGTAGCTGGTGAAATCGTTGATGGCGTTCGGTGTTATCTGCTTAGGGGTCATAGGAGCTCTTCTTCTCTTTGTTTTGTAACATGGGATAAAAGATGTGTGTTTATAAAAAAACGGGTAGCTTCTTCTTTTTTATTAAGTATAGGAGCGGATGTTATCCGGGGAGATACTGAGTTTTTGCTGGTTGAGTATTTGGTAGTTTGAAAGGTGGATGAATGCGTTGGTGATCAGTGTTTGGTTGGGTGAATAGGTGGCATAGGAGATACCGGCTAGTGAAACAGTGAGTGATTCGTTGCTTCCATCGTCGGTGTACAACCGGAGATGGTAGGCGTTTTCGACGCCGTAGTTTTGATGGATATCTGCTTCTGTTGACTGGGTGGAGCAGGCGCATTCTACGGGTATCCATCCTTGGTTTCCCATGGTGCTTCCTACATAGATTTCGGTCCAGGCGTGTGCGGTTGCCGTGATGGTGCCATCGTTTTGTTCGGAGAGGAGATACCCGCGGATGAACCGTGCAGGGATATTAATGGCTCTGCACAGGGAGATGTATAGAAATGAGAGATCATCGCAATCTCCTGTTTTTTTCTGTAGGGTGATTTCGGCTGGTTGCACACCTGTTTGGCCGGTGTGGATGCGATAGCGGGTGTTGATCTTCAGCCAACTAAAGAGTGCTTTGCCGAGGAGAAAGGCATTGCCGGTTTCTGCTTGGTCTTGTATGGTGGTTGCGATTTGGTTTATTGCGGGATTATTAGGGTCGATGAAGGTGGTTGTCTTATTTGCCTGCGGTTTTGTGTATTGGCTGATGAGATCAGGGCGGAGGTTGGTGATTTGTGCAATAGTTTGTGCGTTGTCACCGTTAAGATTTGATACGAGGTAGCTGTAGGCGTTGATCTCGGCGGTGATGCCGAGGGTGTAGTTTTTTAGTTGATCTGATTGAATATTCCAGGTGATCATAGGGTTGTTTTGGAGGTTTTCTTCGATGTAGTTTTGCATGTAGAGGATGTTGGATGATAGGGATCCTTTGAGAAGTTCGGGGAGATCACAGCTGTAGTTGATGGTGTACTCACCGGTGTTTGTGGCGTTAATGGTATAACCGTAGCGGATGGTGTAGCTGATGTGGGTGGGATGTTGTTGGTAAACGGTGGAGAGTGGGAAGAGTAGATCGGTGCATCCCGTAGTCAGTATAAGTGCGATAAGAAGAAGGGGTATGCTGAGTGTGGTTGTTTGTTTATTCATGACTAAGCAACTGTTTTTTTTTATTTTCTGAAGAGTCCTTTTTTTGGTTTGTTTTTTTGATGGTAGTGACAGCCTTGGTTCATGGTGCACTTGTTACAGTCTGGGTTTTCGGTGTGGCAGAATTTATTTCCTATGGTTGCCAGGACGTTTAGGTATTTGAAGGGATCTCCTTTCATTTTTTTGGCTTCATCGGAGAGTAGGCTGATGGTTTTGTCTGGGTCAGTGGTATGTACCCAGCCAAGGCGGTTGGCGACGCGGGTGATGTTGAGTGCTTTTTCGGTGGCGTTGTTTGGTTTCTGCGAGGATGTTTGTGGCGTGGGTTCTTTTGATGTGGGCTCGGGGTGTTGTGGTTGTGGTGTGGGTTGGTTGGGTTGTGGTGGCGGGGTGGGCATTTTGGGGAGTTTTGGTTTAAAATCAGTAGGCTCGCCGTCTTTAAAGACGGTGACGGATCGTCCGCCGTGTCGTGTTTGTCTGGTACGTACCTCCATCATAATAGGTATCTGGATGGATGCACCAGAGATGAGGGCGACGCCGATGGGAAGTCTTTGTATTTCTTTGTAGGTTTGGTTGGTAAGTCCTTCGACGCTTTGGATGATGGCTTTGAGATCATTGGGGTTGGTGACTTTAAGAATGATGTTGGTGTTGCATTGGCTGATGATGTTTTTGTCGACTTTTGCGGGTCGCTGGCTGACGATACAGAGTCCCATGCCGAATTTTCGTCCTTCTGAGGCAACAGTGCGGAGCATGTTTGAGGAGACCGCGTTTCCAAAGCCGCGTTCAGGGCAGTAGTTATGTGCTTCTTCGACGACGAAGAGGAACGGTGGTATGTGTCCTGCTTTTCGTTGGTCGAAGAGTTCTTTGGTGAGCCGGGCGACCACCACATCTTGGATGTCTGGGGGGACTCCTTTCATGTTGATGATGGAGCATTTTCCTTTTTTAACGAGATCTTTGATGTCGGTTCCGGCTTCAGAGAAAACGCCGATGCTGTCCAATGATTCCAGGGAGGCAATGACGTTCCAGCGGGCGTTGCTTTTACTTCGGTTGACTGCTTCAATGATGTCACGAAGTGTATAGGTAGTTTTGAATTCCTTGATTTCTTTTATGGCTTGGTAGAGAACGCCGATTTGTGGCCCGGAAAGTTTGGCGTGCAGAAGATCGATGATTTCTCGTGCTTCAAGGTTGACACCGTTGAGCGTGAGATGTTCGGTATTTCCCCTGTTTCCCAGGGGTGAATATGGAGTGATTTGACTTTTGAAGTCTCGTGGTTTGATGTCGAATTTCTTCATGTTTTTTTGTTCTTTGCGTTCCTTGTTGGGATTTGCGAGGGACATGTATTCGCCATGGGTGTCGATGATTACGAGGGGTACCTTTTTTTTCAAAAGTTCTTCGACGAGTACGCCACACGCGTAGCTTTTACCTCCACCGGTTTTGGCAAGAATACAGATGTGTTTTTGTACTAGTGAGTCTACGTTTAGATAGACGGGGAGGTTGTGTCCTTTGAGATTGCCTAGATATGCACCGTTTTCTTTGTCGTGTTGTAATCCAAGGACATGGCGGATCAGATCTTCTGGTGCAGGGATAATTTTGCTTCCAGAGTCAAAGGGGGTACGTGGTGCCTGCAGGTTTCCTCGTTTGTCCCGGTAGCCGACGACATCGGCGATGGCGGCGACATTGCTTTTTATGTAGGCGAGTTGTTCTTCATCCTGCAGAGAGACAGCATCCTGAAACTTCAGATCGCTAAAGCGTTTGATGTCCATGACTTGGGCAAGAACGTATCCTTCTTTGTGTGGCGCGGCGACGTAGTCGAATTTTCTGATATTTTGTTTTTTGACGGTGAAATTAAACTCAGTTGATCCGACATCGCCATAGATGATTCCTATCGAGTCAAGTGTATTGTCTGTCATATTACAATCCCATCAGGTGGCTGAATAACACGTTGTGTTCTTATAATTTTTCTTATTTTACATCTTATTACCTTTATTGTATTTGGACTGAACCCCTCTTAGTTCACAAATAGTTAAGGTAACTTATTAGTTTTTACCTCCATTTCAAACGCCTCTGGAGACTTGTATCCAAGCGATGAATGTAACCGCTTTTTATTGTATACACTCTCAATAAAATCTCCGATATGTTCCACTGCATCAGTAAAAGTACAATATTCATTCAGGTAGACTTCCTCATATTTCAAGGTTTTAATGAAACTCTCTGCAAATGCGTTATCATAAGGGTTTCCCTTTCGACTCATGCTGATCTGAATGCCATGAGTCTTCAGCAGATTCACATACTCCTTGGATGCATATTGTACTCCTTGATCAGAGTGATGAATCAAACCTTGTATTGATGGATGCCATCGATGATGAAGTGCTTGCTGCAAGGCATCAAGAGCAAGTGTTGTATCCAAAGAAAATCCCAGGTTCCATCCTATGCATTTTCTGGTGTACACATCGAGAATTACTGCTAGATACACAAACATGTCTGGGAGTTGAATATAGATGATATCACTTGCCCATCCTTGATTTGGCTGGGTGAACCTCCTCTTGTGGAACAGGTTTGGATATATCTTATGTGGATGATTTGAATCAGTGTTCAATGGTTTGAACTGTTTCCGTACACAAAGCAGATTATCTTCTCTCATCAATCGGAGTACTTTCTTATGATTCACCCTGAATCCTTGGTTCCGTAGTTCCACGGTCATACGCCGGTATCCATACCCGGGGAATTCAAGAGCAATCCTCTGCAAGGCATCTCATAGTTGCATGTCCTCAGAGGTCTTCTGTGCATCCATCTGAGGGCGTTGTAACCATTTGTAATAACTTCTTCTGTTCACTCCAAGTAATTTCACCTTTCGGGAAATGGGAATACACTCATATTGAGGATCTTGGATCATTCTGTATTTCATGTCTCTTCCTCCAGATCCTCTTCGTTTTTCCCGTGTTTTTCCAATTGCATCAAGGTTTTTTTTAAAAACTCGTTTTCAATGTAGAGCTTGCCCACGAGTTGTTCAAGCTCTTCGATTTTTGCTTCATCCTTGTATTGCTTTCCATGTCCTTGGAAAGCGGTCTCTGGAGACTGATGATATTCCCGCCTCCAGAGATTCACCAACACAGGATGAAGATTATGTTTCCGACACACTTCAGCTTGTTTGGTTCCCTGTTCGATTTCTCGAATGACCTCGATTTTAAATTCTCGTGAAAATCTTCTTCGTTTTTTATCCATCGTACAACCCCCAATAGCTGTTCTTATTAACGTAACTTATTGTGTACTATTGGGGGTTCACTCCAATTTGTTTAGTATATTGTATAGTAAGTAATAGATCATTATTACTATATTTTATAAGATACTGAGTGGGTTACTTGTGGAAAATATCCCCTATTTCAAATATGTACCCTCAAGTTCCTTTTGTATAAAGACATTGCTACCCATGTACGAATTGCTCATTCGTACTTTCATGGTTGCCCAGTCACTTTCCAAGCCGAAACTATCGATTGCTTTCACCCGAACAGTATACGGCGGAAGACGCCTCCAGGTATGATAGACTGGTATCCACAGACCTGGTTCATCATCAC
>CAZTFR010000043.1:0-18318 GCA_964612945.1 uncultured Thermoplasmatales archaeon | reverse complement strand
TTGATGCCAGTAGTATTACAGTGCGCTTTTATAATGCAACAAATGATAATCTCATCGGAACAGATACTGTTACCGGAACAGCAGGAACCGCGACCACCACTTGGACCAATGCAGATACCTATAATTACACCTACCAATGGTATGCTATTGCTGATGACAGTCAGGCCACGAATCAGTCAGATACCTGGTCGTTTACCACAGAGAAACAAACCCTCCTTCTGGAAGGATACTGTACCTATGAAGATGATACTCCTGTCTCACCGCTTGAAGTCACCATTATCAATCTGAATACAGACAACCGCTGGCCAGCAAGCACCACAGACAACTATTATTCACTGACGTTAATCGTTGGAGAAGACGTACAACAAGGAGACGAATTACGCTACATCGCAACAGATACTGGCAACTGGATTAATGTCTCCGATCGCACCGTTACTCAAAGCCACATAGAAAGTGGCGTGATCAGATTTGATCTCATACTTAATGAATACTACCTTGATCTTATTGACTTCCCCATGTATCTAGCGGAAACTGAAAACCCGCTTTATACCGCCAGTCAACTCTGTAGTGCAGCAACGCTACAGATGAATCTGAATTATATGTGGTGGAACAGCAGTCAAGATCCAACGCCGCCTATGACCTATGATAATCAAACCTGGCTGTTTGAAACAGCACAAGCAAATAACACCAATACCAGCCTTCCCTATGTTGATGCACAGGGCATGTATCAAACCCTCCAAGACTATGATCCAGAACCCTGGTCTGAGTATGGGTATAACTTTGACATCTACCACGATACCGATCCTGACGAAGTGATCGGGCAGATCTGCCAGTGGATAGACTATCCTGCAGGGAAGAAATCTGGTCATCCCCTGCATGTCCCCGGAGCCGTCCCAGCGTATGGTGATTATAGTAACTGGATGAGCATCCGAGGTATTCACATGAACCAGACTGCCTATCCCATTCCTCAGAATTTCAGTGTCTATGGGTTCTGGGTAAACGATCCTATGCCCACAGGGATTGGAGAAAACAGTTACAAAACTGCTCAGGAATGGAAAGCCACCTACTTCCAACCACTCGCCGTTGCTGATGACCCCTATAATGGTGAATATGTCGCCGTCTGTGAACCCCCGCTACTCCAAGACTTTGACCTGACTATTCCTGCATCGCCACCCCGCTGGGACCTTGATAATCCCGCGGGTAACTTTGGAGCCATACGATCGCCAAGCATGAACTTCAAGATGATTTCAGATTCAATTGTTGTAAAGGCAGCCGCTGATGGCGTAAAAGAACAACTCATTCCTTATGATCAAGGATTTGAAGAGGTCTTTACCTCCACCCACCCCGGACGACCACACTATGTAAAGAATCTTGTTGATGAAAAACAAGATTACTACATTGTTCCTTTTGAAACCGAATCGCACTCCTTTGTTCCACGAGAGGAACATACCGGTCAGAAGCAGCCAACAACCAAAGTCGTCATACTACTCAACGCCTTTGATGGACACTTCAGAGAGGCCTCGTGGGTGCAAGAACCAGTAATCTATCTGCCTATCAGCGCTCCAAAAATCGCATTTGAAATCCTTGCAGACGCACTAGAACAAGCAGGATACCCCATTGAAGAACTTCCTTCAAGAGATATTACCCTTGAGTTAATTCATCGGAAAGAATCTCCCTACTATCCTGAATGGCGTCTTCAAATACGAAGCTATGGACTCGAAGTGTTCCTTGCCCAGGATGGAACCATTGATGGTCTTGGAGGCATGAAAGCCTACCATTCATCCCTTCTTCTTCCACCCTATCGGCCTCGGGAAGAAACACAACAGCCTACCATTCCGCTATTTAACCATGTCGACAATGCACCGACAATCAAAGAATCAAGCAAACAGCCAAAACAGATAGATAACGATCAGGCAATTCAGCAATCAAAAGAGAAAAAGGCAAACGTAAAATTTGGGTAAATAGTAGGTGCCACGTCCAACACTTTGAACGTACTATCTTCAATATAATGAGATAATATTTAATTAAAAAAATTTAAATACCATAAGCGATATATAAAAGCGTAAAAAGGGGGCAAAATATGATCGCTCGATTAAATTCCAAATGTAAATATAAAGCAGCTATAGCACTTTTATTATTAGGGCTACTGATTACTGCAACTGGTGCCACTGCTCTGGTTCCATCCCCATCAGATCAAACCAACATTGCAGAGCTATCCACCTCATTCTCTGATGGTGAAGGAGATATCCTTCTCACAGAAGGGTTTGAAGAAGGAATCATGCCACCAACCAATTGGGATGACCAACAATCAAGTGGCTCTAAACATTGGGCGGTAGGCGACTTCATTTCTCATATGGGTGAATGGATGGCATATGTAAATGGTGACATAGATAAGCAAAATGAGTGGCTTATATCGCCGGAGATTGATACAACAGATTACACAAAAGTCATTCTCACCTTTTGGGTAAATACCTCCATCGTATTTGATGATTGGACTGTTAAGATATTAATCAATGAGTCTCTAGATAGAGTAGTATGGGATTTGGTAGAAAATGCAAGTAATACTCCAAGAAAAAAATGGACAAAGATCCTCGTTGATCTCTCGGATCTCGCTGGTCAAAAATTCAGTCTGACCTGGCAGTACCAAGCACGTTCCATTAGTAATGATTTCTATCTTGATGATATTCTGTTACAAGCCTGGGATGGATTTATCGTTGACTGCAAAGGCCCCTACGAAGCCTATATCTATGATAATATCTCCTTTGCACCACGTGTGTATGGTGGCCGCGAGCCCTATCGCTATCTGTGGAATTTTGGGGACAACCGTTTTAGTCTTCAAAAAAATCCCACTAAATATTACCGCGAAACAGGCCGTATCCCTGTTGTGCTCACCTCAATTGATGGAAGTCTTTACAACGCTAAGAATTTTACGTATGTCACTATCAATCCGTGGCCTATTGAGATTGAGATTATCTGTGGTATTGGATTGAACGCGGATGTGACTAATCACGTGGGGTATAATCTGACCAATGTGCACGTAGAATTTTTCATCAACGGAAGCAGAAAAGGTATCGCTCGTATTGATCCAGATTATACGAACGATACAATAGTCAATTTAGGCGTAAATGAAACCCAACGTGTGCAGAGTTATCCTGTCCCATTAGGTTTTGGTCCAGTGGCCATTAAGGTTACAGCGACAGATGAATTAGGTAATTATGGGAAATGTATCAAAAAAGTTAGATACTTTGGTATTTTTACCATGTCAAGTCTGATTCAGTGAGGTATCAGAAACTTCGTTTCTTTTTCCTCTCTTTTTTTATTTAATGAATTGATTATTCTTTCAATTTTTGCCGGGTCTATCATAATGACTACAAAAATCAAAGGTATGATAATTTTATTTATTTTTTTTAAAGTATATTGATATTTTTGTTTAAAATAAAGATAGTAAAATAATAATATTTTCTGTATTGCTCATCTCTTTTTATACTAATTTACAACTTGTTATCATACATAACATTTATTTTTATAATATTGATATAATATATGATAAAGTTTATATATACCTTCTAATATATTAGTTTCCATAACCACCTTTAAACCACCAAACGGGGGGTAAAAAAGTGAAAAAGCAATTATGTCTAGGAGCAATAGCTTTTATTATTGCAGGGCTGATGATTACTACCGCTGCGGGCCTACCTTTTGCCCAGATGAATACAGCCACAGAAAACACTCATTTTGAAACAACATCGAGGGATACTTCATATGAGCAACAGCCATCTGAAGAATCAACAACAAAAGGTTCGAGTTCATCTGAACCGTTTCGATTTAGAGAATTAGAAGCGAAACATATCTCCATAGCACAACCGAAAATGATGGAAACGGTATCTCCTCAAGCGTTGAAAATTCAGAATGCCAAACCACAAACATTGACTGTAAAAGCTTCGGAGGCGTTGAAGGAACTTAAACTCACCGGTGATGTCCAAACCCAATCTGTTCCTACCCGAGGGCCAACAGAGGATGAGAAACGTCGTCCTGGTATGGGACTTGAACCATTATACGATGGAGAAAACGAGAAAGCATTTCGTGCATTTTATCGAAGATATGAAAGTGACACGCAGAAACAAAATGCAACCACTATCTTCCAAGGTTCACTTGATCGTGGAGAAAGCTGGAGTCCAGGTTTTTCATATCTGCACGGTCGTCGTGAAGGTGAATCGCCAAAACCATGGCATAACGTAAGTATTATGTTTGATAAACCATCCGTTCACTTTGTTGGATACAACACTACGGGTGCAAATGAAACCATGTTTATTGGTGGTCTTCAATATCCCTATTCGGAGCTATATGAGCAGGAACATGGCTTTACTCGTCCTCCAAATGCGGAGGGAATCTGTATCTGGGCTGAAACCATTGGTGATGATCCTGGAGATCCAAACAGTACTGCTCTTTATGGAGTAAACTGGACTAGTGCATATGGCGGCTGGAATCCACCATTTAGCTACTACAAATTCTACCGGCAAACCGATGCAGAAGCCGCTGCTGGTCACCACCCAGAAAACATATCTATCCTAGGTGTTCAAGGCTATGTGATGAGTCACAATATTGATACAGGAGGTTTTGAGAAAGTCTCCGAGGGGCCATTCCTTCAGAAATATAGAACTACGGGTTATCTCGAATTGAGTTGGTACTCCATTAATTATAGTACCAAGGTAGATGTAACTATTGATCCGGAGTCACGGACTCCTTGGAATCTGACCGAAGGTGAAAATGGAAATGCAACCTATCCCATTTCAAATTACACCTGCTACTATGCATCTGATTACCTTGATGAGGATATCAACCTTCAAGGTCCAGTGGTCAGATACTTTGACTGGGAAGTAGATTGTATCACGGATCCAAACGCATCTGACGAGGGAAGAACCTTCTTAGACAGAGGCTATGTGTACAATGTATCGTATTTAAACCAGATTATCCATGGAAGACCAAACACCTATAGTTACAAGAACCCCAGTGTCGCAGCGTATGGCCAAAACTGGATCATTATGTGGGAAGTACACGATGAAACCAGTGATGAAATCCGGATTGAACAATGGTTTAACAACTATGACGGAACCCTTAACAGCTTCTATCTGCGTGAACTACTTGATGAGGGAGCCTGGGAAAATCCTGAGATCACCCATGTCCAAAATGAGACCTTTTTGCTACACGTTGTCTACAATGATTCTCTGCTGATGGGAATCACCCATGATGCCGGTCTTAATTGGGATGGAATGTACTATGTGTATCAAGATCCCGTCAACTACACCGTCTTAAAAACAGATAAGAGCATTGAGGTGACCGATGGAGGGCACAAGGTCTACTTTGAAACACAGAACACCTCCATTACATTTCCCGACATAGATATCGATTTCGAACGGTTCAACCAAACCCGAACTGTTGAAGTAAACGGGTTCATCAAAGACCGTATCGGATCACCTGTTCCTAAACCATACGCAGACGTGATGATGTGGAATCTTTTACCACGCGGAGACAACCGAACACTCAAAGATAAATATCCCGCTACTATCGAATATAACTATCCCGTCGAAACACCAGAAGGAACCGATCTTCTTACATTCTACGAGCGATCATTAATCCTTGGTATAGATATCTATAACACCGAAGACCAAAACGCGACCCTGCGCATCATTGGAAAACACACAGATTCCGACGAAGTAAAAGTCCTTGACAAAACCTTTGATGATTTGCAGATTGTCAACAGAGAAGTCAACCTCAGCCTTGACCGTCACTATCTCGATCTGAAACAATACCCCTGGTTTATCACCAACACCAGCAGTGACAACTACGATATCTTCCAACTCACTGGAGCAGCAACACTTCAGATGCAACTAGCCTATCTAAACTGGAACAGCAGCATTGAACCCGATGGACCGCCCTATGAGTCTCCATATACCTGGGAAGAACAAGATGATTGGTACGAAGAAGCACACGCCAACAACAGTAACACCAGTCTGAAATTCATCGACTGGCAGGGCATGCTTACTACTCTCAATAACAACCTACCTGGTGAATACAGTGAATACGGATACAACTACGCGGTGAAAAACAGCCCGGTCTACGATGACATCATAGATGATATCTGCATCTGGATTGACTACGAAGCACCCGCAAAAGCAGGATATCCACAACATGTTCCAGTCTGCATACCCTGCAACGGAAACTACAGCAACTGGTTTAGCATCCGTGGCGTCCACACTGACCAAGACTCCTGGCGAGCCTTTATCAGAGAACGACCATTTGACGTCTATGGATTCTGGATCAACGACCCCAACCCACAGTACGCAATAGGAATTGGAGAAAACACCTATCTCACCGCACAAGAAC
Organism: uncultured Thermoplasmatales archaeon; assembly: GCA_964612945.1. Taxonomy (GTDB): domain Archaea; phylum Thermoplasmatota; class E2; order DHVEG-1; family DHVEG-1; genus CAZTFR01. The sequence goes on along the minus strand of CAZTFR010000043.1, from coordinate 11,934 downwards.
TCAACAACAATTACTTCAAACCCATTGAAAACAGTGATGACACCTATTTTGGCGAATACCTCGCCATTGTCGAACCACCTCTTGACGCACCAGATCACGATGGAGAAGCACGCATTATCGCGGCACCCGCAATGTGGCACAAGCACCCCACAGACTATGGAAACAGCTTCATGAAATCCATGTCTGACAGCAAAATCTTCCTTGCAGCTCTCAGCGCCGTTGAGGATCTTGCACTCTACGACGAACAATTCGCTGATGTCCTCTACAGCAGCGTTCCCACAAAGCCTATCTACGTCCGCAATCTTGCTGATCAAAAAGACAGCTACTACCTCTGCCCACTCAGTGAAAACAAACAACAAAGCGTCAACCGCCGCACCCATACCGAACCACAAGACACCACCATGGTTGTCGGCCTAAAAGCAGACAATGGACAATTCCGCGGTGTCACCTACTCCGAAGACCCCGTACACTACCTACCAGTCACACCAGATGTCGCAAAGGATCTAGTCAAACAATACGTTGGAGAACCTGACGGAAACCACCGCTACATACACGCAGAATACGCCTACCTCGGTGACGGAACCAGCTTCTTCCACCCATTTGTCCTCGTCATCTACAACGGCGATGCATACACCGTCAGCCAACAGGGCAACATCGAAGAACTCTAAACAACGAAAACACACATCTAAAACTACACTTGGGAAGCACAAAAGCGCTTCCCCCCCATTCTCTTTTTTTTTCAAGATTTTTTGTAAATGAATAATTTATGCATCTATATTTACTTTCAGAAATCGTACGCTGCCTAGATGCCTTTTTTTTCAGGATCAATAAAAGTAGAGGAAAACACTCTTTTAAAAGCACTGATTGAGCTCTGCTTTTTTCCCAGTAATTTCACCATTATCCGTCCGATGCATGTGCATTCAACAGTAACTATAAAAATAAGAAGCTCTCCTATTATTCTTTAAAAAACGTTCAAAACAACATGATTTTATACCCCATTTATATAAAATATTTCATAAATATTTATAATTATTTTCGTGCAAATATTTATATAGTTGAACGAGCATATATTTTCACCATAAATGATGTAAGACCAAATTAAAGGGGGCAAAAGTACCTATGAAGAAATTTTTTGGAATTATACTCTGTATTATGCTGATAACCACCGCGCTTTCTACGGTAACTGCCACAAATTTGATTTCAACATCAAGTGATTCCACACCACCGATATGGCGAAATCAGGGGCAAAACGCTTCAACCATACGAGTGGGAGACCCTATTTTGCTCTATGCGGAAGGAAAAGATGATGTCGCCCTTGATTATGCCTATCTCTCTACAAATGAGACCGGTGTCTGGCAGGATTTCAAAGGGCTGCTGGATTGGCAGTATGTGCGAGAAATCACCATAGATCACACCCTTGTCCAAGAAGATGTAACCAACTTTGCTGTACCCATAAAAATCACTGATTCACTATTCACATCCCATGCACAATCTGATGGAGATGATTTTGTTTTTTATGATGACACACAATCAACAAAACTCAGCCATGAAATTGAACTCTACAACAGTGGAACCGGTGAGTTGATTGCCTGGGTGAATGTCCCATTGTTAAGCGCGTCACAGGATACCATCATCTACATGTACTACGGAAATCCCTCCGCGCTCAATCAAGAAGATATTGCAGGAACCTGGAACGCCAACTACGTCTTTGTTCAGCATATGACCGGGTCAACCTTGTCAGATCTCAAGGACAGTACCAGCAATAATTTTGATATCACTGGGAAATCTGGGAGCCCCGGGTATAACGCCGCTGGAAAAGTGGGAAACTGTGTCTCATTTGGTGGAAGCGAGGATCTGCAGGCAGCTGATTTTGAACTCCACGATGGATCATACACTGTGTCTGCATGGGTGTTACCTGATGATTTATGGTATGACAACTATGTTGTATCCGGAAACAACCAAGGACATCCAACTATTGGAAATCCCTGTTTGATGATCGAGGAATATTTTGATTACATTTTTTATGCAAGAGTGTTATCAAAAACAGGCACACCCTACACAGCTCAATATGACTCTTTAGATGCCAATGATGTCTGGACGTATATGACGGGTCGTGCGGATCTTTCCTCATCTAAAGTACATATTTTCGTTGATGGCAATAGTAAAAATTCAGGCTCTATCGGGAGCATTAAAGCGGCAACCAATGGAATAAACATTGGCTCCAATGCAGCACGACAAGATAAAATAACCGGGAGTATCGATGAAGTCCGGGTAGCCGAAACAGCATTTAGTGACGGTTGGATCAAAACTGAATATAACAGCATGGCCAAATCATCCTTTGTCACCGTCGGTTCCGAGCAATCAGCAGATGCCGTTGGTCAAATCGTGTATGGTTCACCTATGATGCTTCAAGAAAATGATCAATGGCAATGGAGCAATTTCACCTGGCAAAACCCCGATATACCTGAAGACACCACCGTCGGATGGACCATCACCTACGTTGATGAAAGCGGTAATGAAGCAACCACTGATGTGCTCAGCTTCAAAGTATCTCTCAACGCTCCACCCTACCAACCCGATAATCCAGATCCCGTTAATGGGGAAACAAATGTGGATAGAAACCATGATCTCAGCTGGACAGGCGGCGACCCTGATGAAGGTGATGGTGATATTGTCACCTACACGGTCTATCTTGGAACCACCAGTCCCCTGCCAGAAATTGGAACCACCACCGATACCTCTTTTGACCCGGGAACCTTGACAAACGCAACTATCTATCAATGGCAGATCCTTGCAACGGATAGCCTTGGCGCAACTACCCTTTCTGAAACTTGGAGCTTCACCACCGTGAACAACCCACCAAACCCGCCCACAACTCCAAATCCTGCCAATAACTCAGATCGAATACCTCTTTCTAAGAACCTTCAATGGGTAGGAAATGACCCAGATAGTGCTGATTCAGTCACCTTTGATTTATACTTTGATGAAGATAAAGCTCAACCAAAAGATGCGGTGCCCCTCATAGCAGAAGATCTTTCTGCTTCACTCTATAACCCACCAGAAGACTTCAACTATAGCACGAGCTATGTCTGGTATATCGTCGTTAAAGACAGCTTTGAGCTTACCACTGAAGGCCCTGTATGGAAATTTACCACACGACCGTTCAACGACCCGCCTTACGAACCAGAAAATCCAACCCCTGAAAACGAATCAACAGGAGTGAGTCGCTTTACACAGCTCAGCTGGAAAGGTGGAGATTTCAATATACCGGAAGGAGATTCCGTCAATTACACCATCTACCTTGAACAAAATAGCCCACCCACCAATAAAGTAGGAGTCACCGGTGAAACAACGTTTGACCCGGGTAGACTACAATACAATACAACCTATTATTGGCAAATTGTTGCAGAGGACAGCAGAGGAGTAACTACCGAAGGACCAATTTGGCATTTTACCACCGAAATCGCTGTTCCCAAGCTTGTCATCACCGACATCACCGGAGGCATGGGGCTACACATTACCATTGAAAATCAGGGTGATGGAGATGCAAAAAATGCTGCTGGTATGATTGAATTTAAAGGAAGCGGATTTTTCTTGCCAAAAGATCCAATGGTCATCCCGCCAACAAATCTTGCAAGAAATGAGTCGATAACCATCGATCAATTTATCTTTGGCATTGCTTTCAATAACGACATCAACATCAACATTGAAACACCAACAAGTTATGCTTCAAAACGAATTCAAAGAGTCTTTGTCATCGGACCTTTTGTCCTCATACCAGATTAACACCGACCAGTAACAACAGATCAGGGCATCATACGATTGCATCCTGCATCTTCTTTTTTCTTTTTATGTACTTTGCATTTTTATCTTTTTACAATTGAAAAAGTGCAGAATTCCTCTCCGTGCAAATCAATTCTCTTATTTTGTTTTAGATCATATTATAATGTTAGAAACATTTATATAATGAAGAGGTTAATAATACATTGTTTACCATGAATACAGGCCGGGGGACTCAGCTTTTGCTTAAAAACTACTTTATCATCATACTCCTCATATTTCTTATAACTGCATCAGTTGGCAGTACACCATTTCACAATGCACCGCTGCTTCCTCCCCGAGTGGAACCAGAAATATATGCTGCACCCTCTTCTGCGGCAGCATCCAGTTCGTCTGTACCGCATTCAACCTCAGATACCACGATCCTCAGGGAGGATTTTGAAGACAATCGTATCCCACCCTCAGGGTGGTCGCATCAACAGACAAACAACAACTACACCTGGACGATCAGCTCGCAAAGCCCCCATGGAGGATTTTACTGTGCACAAGTTCTCTATGACCCACAGCTCCGTCAACAGGATGAATGGCTGATCACTCCGAGTCTTGACTTCACCGGATACACACAGGGAATCTTTCTCTCGTTTTACTGGAAAACAAGTTATTACTGGGCAGTTGAACAGGACACCTTTGATTTTAATGTACAAATCAGCCTTGATGGAGGATCAAGCTGGGAAACCGTATGGAACGAAGACACCCTTGACGTTTTTACCAGCTGGATCTGGTATGAAACCAGCTTTCATACACCCATAAATCTCACAGCGTATGCGGGAAACCCCCAAATTCTTATAGGATTTCAATATATCGGCAGCAATGGCTCACAATTCAATCTGGATGATATCCATCTTGTAGCAAACCTCCGCCATGATGCTGCACTCACTAGCATTATCACTCCTACTGGATCTCTTCAGGCGCACAAAACCGGGCTTCATCCGCAGGTTGTCGTTGAAAATCAAGGATCAGTTACCACCACCATCCCTGTGCAGATAAATATCACGAAAACAGATTATAGTATTGCAACAACGCGAACCCTATTTGAAGAGGACAATGCAAGCTACATGCATTTTCTCGGCCCTCCTCCCACGTCAGGAACCAGCGGATGGGTTGAACAATGGCACTGGGGATCACCGCAGTACTCTGATGGGCCAAAGGCGGCTCACTCTCAGAACCACTGCTGGGGGACTAATCTCTCCGGTGTACTCCACCCGTATGGCAATATGGTGCTGCAAAGCCCACCTGTTAACCTTTCTACGGTCCCTTCGGAAAACCTGCATCTCCGATTTAGTCACTGGTACAATTTCTATCCTGCTCGAGAAGGCGGGAATGTAAAAATTTCAACAGATAACGGCTCTAATTGGAGCATTCTTGGCTCATATGAACACCCTTATCCATACAAAAATGTGTATCAAAACTATGGAATCAACTTTGAGCCGTGTTACTCGGGAAGCACAGACAATCAATGGACCACAGCCGTCTTTAATCTCAGCGCGTATGCAAATGAGACCATACTGCTCCGCTTTCATTGCGGGTCTTCAACCTCACGTTACTCAGGGAAGCGTGCAGGATGGTATATTGACGATGTTGCTATTGCCTTCCAGAAACCCATCATCGAATACACGGAAACCCAAACCGTTACCCTTCCTCCAGAAACATCAGAGATCATGACGTTTCCTGTCTGGAAACCAGCAGACTGGTCCATCGCCTTTGACGAAACCCTTTCCTATGAAATCACCGCTCAAACCATTCTGCTTTCTGATGAGAATTCAGATAACAACAAACAAACTCAACCCTTCTTGCTTACCTACCCCTTCTACAACGACATGGGAATACAGACCATCCTTCATCCACGAGACACCCAGAAAGCAGCACGCATCACCCCCGAAGTTGCCGTTAGCAACTATGGGCAACTTAACCAAACAGACATCCCCGTGCATCTCACCATCACCAAGGCAGAAGAACGACGCTATTATCTTCAGGAATCCTTCGAAACCGGACTGCCTGATCACTGGACCATACAAGATGGTGGAAACTCTACACATACCTGGGATGATTCCAATCCAACACAACGACCCGGTCAGGGAGGATGCGAGGGCATCTTCATGCTAGTAGACAGCCATCAAGCCAGTGCACCTCCACCACCGTTTCCCCCTCAATACCATCTCAATGAATCCCTCATCACCCCTGCCATCAACTGCAGCACCGCTCACTCACTGCATCTCAGCTTTGATCAATACTACCGGCATTACCTCACGGATACCGCCTCTGTTTCCATCTCCAATGACAGCGGCACAACCTGGACCACAATCATCACCTACAACACCAGTCAAATAGGCCCTACTCATCTCAACCTTACCGAATATGCTGCCGGTCATAACGACATCCGAATTAAATGGACCTACGATGACAAGGGAACCTGGGCGTACTACTGGATGATCGACAACGTTCATCTCTACAGCGTGCTCTCAAGTGGAAACCAGGAATACAACCAAACACTGCACACCACCCTCACCGCAGATACCACCACCACCCTTCTCTTTCCAACCTGGACACCAACAGATATTCTCAAACATAACATCTCCATCATCTACCACCTCACCGCAACAACAGATCTCACCACAACCGGCATACAAGATAAAAACACCGCAAATGATCAAATTATTACCCAAACCATTCTCCTCTTCATCAAAGATCTTGGTATTCTTCCTCCGCGTACCCTCATTTTTTCAGAAAGCTTCGAACAACCATGGACCGCAGACTCCGACGGAGATCTTGCACCTCCTAACTGGGAAAACCATATCACCGACCACACTACCACCGAGCAAAACAAACTCCCCCACCACTGGGGACAATATGAAACAATCCCCTGGAATCCACCAGCCATCCCGCCTGATGGAGACCGACAAGCCATGGTCCAATGGAGCTACAACCCTCAAGATGAATGGCTGATCACCCCACCACTTGATCTCGGAAACATCGAACAAGCTCAACTCACCTTCTGGTGGTATGGACACACCGGATCACCCCATAACGACCACTACCTCGTTAAAGCATCACCCACTGCAGACATCCAAAAAACCTCCTTTACAAAAACACTCTGGGATGCCACCCAGCTTATAGAACAAAACAACCACTACCAGACACCCTACCAGCTAAATCTATCTGCCTTTGATGGAACACACATCCGCCTTGCCTGGCACAACGACGACCCAACCGCAGGTGACGGCCTCTGGTACAGCACCGCCCTTGACCATATCACTCTCACCGGTGAACACAGACAGACCTACAACACCTTCGGACAAAAAACAATACAGGCAACCATCAAAAATTATGGCAGCTGGTATCAAAATGCCACCATCACCGCAACCATACACAATACAACCTCTGAGAAACAAATCTACAGCTCCTCACGACTTATCCAAAACATAAGTGCAAATACCACCCAACAGATCCTATTTGACCCCTGGACAGTAACCTCAACAGGTTTCTACACCCTCAGCATACACCTCCTCCTCCCCAACGATGATCAACCCAATAATAATCACTGGAAAAAAACCATCATTGTTGATACCACACCACCTGCTACCACCCACAAGATCCAAGGAGAAAGTGGACAGAACAACTGGTATATTAGCCCACCCACACTCAGCTTTGATGCCACAGATGATCTCAGTGGAATCGCAAACACCTACTACCAAATCAACAATCAACCCTGGAAGTTCTATACAGATCCCGTGACGATCACCACCAATGGCATCCACACGATCTCCTACTACTCAGAAGATTATGCAAACAACACCGAGACCACCCACCAATTTAGCATAGCCATAGACACTGAACTACCCACGATCACTCTCACCAAAGAACGTCTCGCCCTCACCGAACTGTTAATCACTGCTCAGGTCACCGACAATATTAGTGGCATAGACCGAGTAGAATTTTCAACCACCCAGCAAACCGAACCCTACGTTGATACCGAAGAACCCTACCAATGGACCTGGCAGGGAATAGGAAAACAACAAATCATTGCAGTAGTGTATGACGCTGCGGGGAATCAAGCAGAAAATGAAATAAGCACCCCTGTTGCTTCACCATCTGCAGTACAACCAATCGACAGTACCATACCTGCGGCACAAACCACTCAACCGCACACCTCAACTACCACTACCATAGGGAGGAAAAATTTATGATCAGAACATATGCTACTTTCGGAATTATTCTTTGTATGCTTCTCAGCATGGTACCACCTTCAGGACTTCACGTGGGATCCTCATCAATCCTCCAAAAAACTCCTACTAGTATGATCCAAAATAGTGAAAACTCTCCACCGACCACACCACGACAGCCAAATGGTCCCACAAACTGCATTATTGGATTTTCGTATACCTTTCAAACAAATGCAACCGATCCTCAGGACCAATCCATCCAATACGGATGGGATTGGGACGATGGAAGCGACATAGAATGGACAGAATGGTATGCATCAGGTGCCACAAACAATCAAAGTCACATCTACTACTCCACAGGACTCTATATGATCCGCGTAAAAGCACGAGATAACCATTCTGCAGAATCTAATTGGTCTGAATCACTATCCATCACAGTATCTAATACAAAACCAAACACACCCTCTCGACCCTATGAACGAAAAGGTCTTACCACAGGAATAGTCGGCAAATATTATGTATTTAAAACAAACATCTCCGATCCTGACGAGCATCGAGTACGAGCAGGATGGGACTTTGATGATGGAAGCCCCCTTGAATGGACCCGTTACTATCCAAGTAATTCTACCGCCTTGGAATCACATAAATGGACGAAGGAAGGCATCTTTTCCATACGAGTACTCGCAGAGGACCAATATGGAGCGGAACGAAGCAACTGGTCAGAAATACGAAACTTCACCATCATAAACACACCACCCGCACCTCCTCAACAACCACAGGGGCCCTCCACTGGCAAACTCGGAACCTACTACACCTTTTCAACAACATCCACTGATGACGATGATCATCTTCTCCGCTATGGATGGGACTGGAATGAAGATCACCTTGTCGATGAATGGAGCGACCACTACTATTCATCAGATAGCACCTGCTCTATGACTCATAAATGGACCTCATGGGAGGATGCAACAAACCTTTCCATCTTTGTGCTTGCACAGGACTATTATGGAAAAAATAGCACCTGGTCAAAACCACATAACATTACGCTTACCAATGGTCTGTATCCGCCTTCACCGCTGACTGGTCCTCTTACGGTTACAGCAGGTGACATCAACACATATCAAACCGCGGCACACGATCCCGATGGCAATCTTATTCAATACCATTATGACTGGGGTGATTACACCCAAGAGTGGCTACCACTGGGCTTGCCAAATGTCACCACCAGTCGAGAACATCTTTGGACCACGCAGGGTACCTATGACATACGGGTGCGCGCAAAAGATCAGTTTGGCCTCATCACAAACTGGTCAGATACAGTGACTGTAACCGTCTCAGAGCCACCCTTCTGGCAATGGTGGCCTATGGCCCATCATGATGCGATCCAGTCTGGACGATGTCCCTCAGAAGGGCCTACAAATAATTCCATCAACTGGACAACACCACTTTCTGGCTCCCTACAATCAACCACTCCAATTATCTATAAAGACAAAGTCTATATCAGCACCTCCCTACCCTCACGACTCTGCTGCTATGATGTAAAAACCGGTGAGGCACTTTGGAGTCATGCCCTTCAAAACACCGTTCGATCACCCGTAGTTCTCTCTGATAGAGTTGTCCTTGGGGATGGAAATAGCCTCTACTGCTGGGATGCAGAATCAGGCACACAACTGTGGAATTCGACTGTAACTGGTGAAATTTTGGTTTCACCAGTAATCTATGATACATCTATCTATCTAGCAACCTGGTATGGTATAATCTACTGTATCGGCCTTGAAGAGGGAACCATCCTCTGGGAAACCAGTCTAGGATACGACGTGCATTTCACCGTATCCTCCCCTGCGGTGACCAATAATCGGCTCTACATTGGATCAAGCGAAGATGAAGATGGAAAACTCTACGGTCTTGATCCTTGCACCGGAAAATTACTCTGGTTTTTTGCACCCGGAGCCGATATCAAATCAACACCCGCAACCGCTTATGGGCATGTCTACGTAGGCGCTGACAACGGTAGAATATACTGTGTTGATGCAGCTACAGGGGAACCCTGTTGGACCTTCACCGCTGGAGGAGACGGCTTTTTTATCCGCTCATCTCCTAGCATATACAACGGGACGGTCATCGTAGGCTCAGCAGATCAAACTCTCTATTGTCTTGATGCCATGAAGGGAACACTCCGATGGAGCTATGATACTGGAGTATTTGTGTACAGCTCACCGGTGGTTACCTCCAATCGGGTCTATCTAGGTCATCTCTCCGGCGGTTCTGACAATGTACGATGTCTGTCTGCAGATACTGGAGAAGAACTCTGGACCTATACCACCGGTAGTACAAGTTGGTCATCTGCATCGCTTGCTCATGAAAAGCTCTTTGTTGGAGGCGACAATGAACTTCTCTGTTTTGGACCACCAAAAGCTCCAGAACCAGACCCGCCCATTTTAGAAATCACAGAACTATTAGGCGGAAAAGGCATAAAAGCAAAGGTGAGAAACACCGGGGAAACCGATGCCCTTGAGATTTCCTGGAAGATACACATCGAGAACGGTATCATTATGATCCCTCGACAAGATCAAGGGACGACTTCACGACTTGCGGTAGATGGATCCTATGATTTTTCCATGATGGTTACCGGATTTGGACTTGGAATACTCACTGAACCACCTAAAATCACAGTCACCGTTTCAGCGACGAACGCAGAACCCGTAACACTCACAAAACAAGCGTTGATTATTGGCTTTCTTGTGTTGCTCTACTAAAAATATAACGACAAAGCTCATTTCTATATACTATAAATGTATAAAAAAAGTAAATATAACATATTTTCAATTGATTTTTCTTCTATACAGTAGCAACGTACATATGCTGATGGATATGCATCCATAAATTATTTAAAAATTCAGATGATTTATTTGGATTACCTGAGGTCTAGAAATCTACCATCTAGATGGACAGGAAGGATGGTGTGAAGTAAATGGGATGTCATGAAATTAAAACTCGTGTTAAACTTGATCATATACAAGATTTTGAAATGATGTTTGAGCGGATGAAAATCGATCGTCCTCGAGAAGCCGCTACCTATTATACAATTCTTATTGTTGATGCTCCAAAAGAATTCTCAGAGTTTCTCCGCATCGCAGAAGAACTTTCCAATATTACCCGCCGCCCCTTAGAGACAGGACGTGCATCACTGCTTCGTCATGGAATCATCGCAGAAGTCTTGTTTTCATCAAAGTCAAAGGAGGATTTCGGACGGGAAAGCTTCCTTCCCATTCATCCACAGGTGATCTGGGAGGACATCAACACGGATTTAAAAACTGTTGTCGCTCAAGAAACATGGAACGCGATGCAGGCACGGGTCGCTGATTACAGCAACTACTATGACGACAATTTTAAAACCTACGGTATTAAAATCAAACGGGATGGAAATGTCACACTTCGGTATAGTGGCAAATGGATTCTCTATAACATCATGCATAACTGCATTGAAAAACACGACACCCTTCGCATGCAAGTTGGTGGCAACCACATCTTTGATGAACCACTGCTCAAATATGTGAAGAAATTTATGGAATTAGAAACCAATGTTGAATTGATTCTTGACTCAGATATGCACATCAACCTTGCAAAACAGCTGAAAAAAGACTATGGAGATCACATCGAAATACGGTATTTTGACGAAAACACATCTGGTACCATGCGTAATTTTGTCTTCGGAAAAGAACTAGCTGTAAACGGCATAAAGATACTACCAGAGACAAACACCGAGCCATCCTATGTAGGAACGGCCTATGTCAACCTTGAAGATATCGAGGTACTCAACCAAAAATTTGACAACATGTGGCAACTCGCCAAACAAATCAAAGCGTAGCCATATCATTTTTTTTTTTATAAACTAAGGCCGAGAATACTGCGTGGACCGTAGTGAAACGAAGGG
>CAZTFR010000042.1:0-18658 GCA_964612945.1 uncultured Thermoplasmatales archaeon | reverse complement strand
CTTCCCGATGGATGCAATCGACTAGTTCCTATTAAGAATAATTACACAAAGCACAATTACGCAAAAGGTCTATTAACCATCAATCTGGGAGTATAATTGTTGGTTCAGATTAATTGCTTTGATAAAGTACTTTTTTAGAATTTAAAAAAAAGAAAAAAAAGGTGAGTGAAATAAAAGCACGTTCTTATTTCACTTATTTCTCTTTATCAAGATGGACATCCATTTGTGGATAGGGTATGTTAATTCCTGCTTTGTCATATTGTTTCTTGATTTCTTTTTGAAAATCAAAGAAGAAATCCCAGTAATCACTTGTTTTCACCCAAGGTCGGATGACAAAATTGACAGATGAATCACCAAATTCAGATACCGCTACCTGTGGTGCAGGGTCTTTTAAAACACGTTTATCAGCTTTAAGTGTACTCATTGTAGTTTTGATGACTTTGTCAAGATCATCATCATAACCTACGCCCATAGTCATATCTACTCGTCGTGTGCCAAATTTTGTGTAATTGGTAATATTGCTTCCCCATACTGATTTGTTGGGTATGACTATCAATTTATTGTCAATGGTGCGAAGTTCAGTGATACTAATTCCTACGTTCTCAACAGATCCACTTTCCCCGTTTGCGGTGACATAATCTCCTTTTGAAAACGGGTTTGTAATTGCAATCATAAATCCTGCTGCAATGTTACTCAATGTGTCACCAAGGGCAAACCCAAGAACGAAGCCAAGCACAACTGATACACTCACAAGTGCGGCTCCAATTTCTATACCCAGAAATGCGAGTGCTGTCCCAATAACAAAAATGTATAAAATGAGTCGGATAACACGAGTGGCAAATTCTGCAAGTATGTCAGAAAGTTTTGCTTTAATCATCCATTTTTTAAATGCTGCTGCCGCAATTTTAACGACAATCACTCCAACGATCAATACCAAAATTGCGATGATAATATTCCACAAACTAAAGCCTATATACGGTAATGGTTCTTCTAACCCAAATCCTAATATTTCCAACGACATGTTATAAGATAACCTCCACTTTTTTTACTCCCCCGAAATTGGCAGACCATTAAATAGATATATTACTAATAAAGACATCGATTTTGGCAGGAATTAAAAAAAACATTTTCAGTTAATCATTCTCATTTGTAAAATTCTTGGAAAGAGTTCAGGGTATTATGCATGAAAAGCTTGATATAAAGTATATTTCTACAATTTATAATTATGAGAAATAAATATAATTCATTTTATTCCTATTGTGTATCACACTATTTCAATTTGAAATAATGTTACAATATTCAGTATTCTTATCAAACAAAAAAACCATAATAATTATAAATGTTACACCCGTTGCCCGGTCAGGGAGGTACGTAACTTGACAAAAAAAGTAGCAATTGTATGTAACGGGGCAGAAAATAAAAATCTTTACCCAACGTTTATCTTAGCATCTAGCGCTATTGCATCAGGTGACGAAGTAATTTTATTTTTTACACCTGGCGCTGCTCCTGCACTTGGTAAAGGAGAACTAGAAAAAATCACATCAAAAGGAATGCCTGACATGGCAGAATTAGTAGAAGACGTTCAATCGCTTGGTGGTAGATTACTGTTATGTGAATTAGCATTAGAAGCAAAAGATATGAAGAAAGATGAATTCAGGGATGGCGTAGAAATTGTTGGTGCAACATCCTTTATGGCGGATATAAATGATGCGCAAATCACATTTTCATTTTGAAAAGAGGTGAAAAAAAAGATGGCAACACACACGCTTGACACATTGGGCTTTAAATGTCCACAACCAATTTTAAAGGTCGCTGTAAAAGCAAAAGAATTACGGTCGGGGGATATCATCGAGGCTGTAGCAGACTGTCATTCTTTTCCAGACGATATTAAAGCTTGGTGTACAAAAACAAATAAAACACTTCTTTTGTTCGCGGATGAGGGTGGTGGGAAATTCAAAGCCCAAATACAATTTTAGTCCCATGTTGATATAAAAAAAATCATATTTGGGAGTTCGTCTGAAAAAAAAGCAATAATTAAATATCCCATAATAATACTTATTTACAACCAAGACTTGTTATTTGTCTTATGGGGCGATAGAAAGTTATGGAAGATATAAAACCTGATGAAACCGTTGATACAAGAGGGGACGTATGTCCAATCCCTGACGTAAAAACCCAAAAGGCTTTGAAAAAAATGAAGAAGGGGCAAATTGTTGAAGTCCTTACAGACTATCCACTTTCAACGGAACGTATCCCAAAAACTGCGCAGTCACAAGGGCATAAAATATTGAAAGTTGAACGGATTCAAGGCCCAGACTATAGAATTCTAATCGAAGTAGGCTGGAGCGAAGAATAAATGGATATAAACCCGCTTATTTTTCTTGGAATTCCAGTAGGTCTTATTTTTGGTTTTGCCTTACAGCGCGGCAGGTTCTGTATGAATTCTGCTTTTAGAGATATTATTCTTCTTAAAGAGTTTACTCTTTTAAAAGCAGTAGCCGTTGCTATTGTAGTTCAACTGATTGGTTTTGCAGTGATGGATATTCTTGGTATAATACAGCTTAATCCAAAACCTTTTTTCTGGGGTGCCAATATTGTTGGTGGTTTTCTTTTTGGGGTAGGAATGGTTATTGCAGCAGGTTGTGCTAGTGGGATTACCTACCGTTTTGGCGAAGGAATGATAGGGGCTATGTCTGCAGTGGTAGGATTTAGCTTTGGTGGGATTATAACTGCTATGGGTGTGTTAAATCCAGTAGCTAAGTACATTCAAGAAAACACAAAAGTGCTGGCTGAAGATGGGACAAGTCTCACTCTTGGTAAGTTATTGCATATACCCCACTATGTGCTTGCATTTGTTATTGCTATTATTGTAATTTTATGGTTGTTTTATAGTTATTACAAATCTAAAAATAACAGAGATAAGAAACAAGAAGCAACGTCGATTATCGAGAAAATCTTTAAAAAAGGTTGGAACTGGCCAATTGTTGGTATAGTAATTGGGGTTATTGGGATGTTTGCGTTCTACACCTCAGCTCTTGCGGGTAGAAACTACCCTTTGGGTATCACAGGTGGCTATGTCACTACGGTAAAGACTTTAGTTACCGGTCAGAACGCCCTAAGCTGGGAATCTTTTTTAGTGATAAGTGCTATAATCGGAGCCTTTATCGCTGCATTCATAGCGAAGGAGTTTAAACTAAGAGCACCTCAACCAAAGGTAATAATCCAGACTTTCTTCGGTGGGTTTATAATGGCTTTTGGAGCAGTTGTCTCCAGTGGATGCAATATAGGACATATATTAAGTGGAGTACCTCAACTCTCTATCGGTTCAATAGTGGGTGGTACTTTCATCATTATTGGTGGTTGGACAGCGGCGTATTTAATGTTTATGAGAAAATAGACACATGCATGCTGATAGCATCTTTTAAATTAAAGATGAAAGCGGAAATGGATAAAGCGATTAAACTTAGTTTTGTAAAGAATATTTCAATTCGTTTATTTTAATATAAGAAAGAAACCTGTAATGTCAATCAGTATTACAAACATTGTTTGTTAAATTATAGTCCGTGGATAAAAAGCAAAGCATATTACTAAAATATCTTATGGAAACCGAGCGAGAAAACCCAATGCTTTAGCGTTGGGATGAATCGCCCGGACTGTTTAACATAAAACGCCGAAAGGCGTTTTCTTCCCCTTGAGGGGGAAGCCATGATATTTATATCCGGGCGGGGGTGACATAAAAATTTTTGGTATTTGTAAAGCTAATCTGTTGGTTTATAAACGGAATGTCGGTAGATCAGATTTCCTCAGTTATTAATTTTTCCGAGAATCACTGAAAAAATCGTGTTTGATACCAATTTTAACAGTGATTCTGTTCTCCTGAGGCATATCATTAGCTTTACAAATACAATTTTTGCACAAAAAAGCACAATAATTATATATACCACATATATATTGCCTCGACAGGAGGTATACTATGAGTAAAAAAATGGCAATCACATGTAATGGGGCGGAGCCGAAAAATCTTTTTGCAGCTTTTATATTAGGCTCCAGCGCAGCTGCTGCGGGCAACGAAGTTATTATGTATTTTACTCCAGATGCTGCACCAGCGTTAAGAAAAGGGGAACTTGAGAAAATCAAAGCGAAAGGTATGCCGGACATGATGGCTCTGGTTGAAGGGTATCAGGCCCTAGATGGCAGAATTTTTTTATGCGAACTTGCATTTGATGCTAAAAATATGAAAAAAGAAGAACTTAGAGATGGAGTAGAAGTTGGTGGCGCAACTTCATTTATATTAGAAATAGCTGATGCTACCCTAACATTTTCATTCTAAAAGGAGGTGAAAAATAAAATGACAACACACACACTTGATACATTGGGGTTGAAATGTCCACAGCCAATATTAAAAGTGGCAATTAAAGCAAAAGAACTTCAGCCCGGTGACATTCTTGAAATATCGGCAGATTGTCACTCGTTTCCAGACGATATTAAAGCTTGGTGTACAAAAACAAATAAAACACTTCTTGTCTGTGCAGATGAAGGTGGTGGGAAATTCAAAGCCCAAATTCAATTCTAAACATAACAAAATCGTACAATCTAAAAGGTCCCTGTCAACATGACTGAAGCATTTAAACCACACATCGTGGGGTTTCTCTGTAATTGGTGCTCCTATGCTGGAGCAGATCTAGCAGGAACAAGAAAACTGCCCGTTCCTTCATCACTTACAACTATACGAGTAATGTGCTCTAGCAGAATCGATCCTGTACTAGTTCTCACCGCATTTTTGCGAGGGGCAGATGGCATCCTTATTGCTGGGTGTCACCCCGGTGATTGTCATTATGATGAAGGAAATTATTACACTCGAAGACGGTTTGCTCTTTTGAAAAAAATTATCTCTGAACTTGGGCTTGAATCTGACCGTCTCCGACTCTCATGGATTTCTGCATCAGAAGGACAACGGTTTTCAAAAGTAGTAACCGAGTTTAATGAAAAAATACAGAAAATGGGTCCCAACCCTTTGAAGAAACATCCCTCTCTCTAATATGATGATGCAATATGACTACTAAACATAACCATTCAGATATTTTGGTCATCGGATCCGGTATTGCAGGCATTCAAGCAAGTCTCTCACTTTCAAAATCAGGGCGAACGGTTCATCTTATCGAAAAAATGTGTTACACCGGAGGATCTGTCATTAAATTTGAAGAAGTTTTTTCAAACATGGAATGTTCCACCTGCATGGTTGCACCGCTTCAACAAGAACTCCTGCAGGACAAAAATATACACCTTCACACACTTTCCACAGTTAAAAGTATCAAAGGAACAAAAGGACAATTTACTGTTCAGATTCAAAAAAAAGCACGCTATGTTGATCTAGAAAATTGTATTGGATGCAATGCATGTTTTGAACCATGTCCCGTGAGCGTTAAAAATGAATTTGAAGAAAAACTATCCGACCGGAAAGCAATTTATGTCCCTTGTTCAGGGGCATTACCAAACGCTCCGATGATAGATACAACACAATGTCTTCGTTTCAAGGGGAAAAAATGCTCCTTATGCCAAGAGGCATGCATGTTTGACGCGATAGATTTTACGCAAAAAGATGAACAAATCAGTCTAAATGTAGCCGCGATCATCACTGCCACCGGCTATGAAACTTTCAACCCAAAAGAGAGTTCACAATATCTCTATGAAGATAATGATAATGTGTACACTTCCATGGAATTTGAACGTCTCTATGCCTCAAATGGACCAACAGAAGGGAAAATCCTTTTAAAAAATGGAAAGGAACCAAAATCAGTGGCAATTATTCATTGTGTGGGTCGTGATAAAAGCAAGTATTGCTCATCTGTCTGCTGTTTATATTCACTTAAGTTCAATCATTATCTGAAATCAAAAATCCCAGATGTCAAAATTGTTGAATTTTACTCAGATTTAACGATCCCTGGCAAATCACATCAGCGTTTCCTTGAAGAGATGACCAATAATGGAACCACTTTGATTCATGCATCTGATATTCAATTGAAAAAACAAAATAAAAATATAAACGTTAACTACACCAATGGAGCAAAGAAGAACAACCAAACCGAATTTGACATGATAATTCTGGCACCTGCTATTCTTCCACATAATACAACTGAAAATCTGTCTAAAATTCTTGGGGTTTCTACAGATAACTTTGGATTCTTCAAGGAGAAAGATCTACAAGATTCCTCAGTTGTTACCTCAAAATCAGGGATTTTTGTCATTGGATGTGCTCAGGGACCAAAAAACATACAGGATTCAATTGCTCAAGCTGAAGCTGCAGTTGGAAAGATATTGACATCCTCATAAGAAGAAGGAATAGTGACATGGAAAAAAAAATTGGTGTATTTATCTGTGAATGCGGTCCAAATATCGCTGAAAAAATCGACATTGATGAAGTAATTAAAGCCATCTCCCCCTTGAATGATGTAGGTGTTGTTCAGCGATACAAACTCCTCTGTTCAGAAGAAGGAAAAAAATATTTAGTAGAGCAGATAAAAAAACAAAACATTACTCATTTAGTCTGTGCAGCATGTTCTCCGCGGGATCATCTTAGCACCTTTATGGACGTTTGTGAAACAGCCGGAATCAATCCGTATCTCTTTCAGCTTGCCAATATCCGTGAGCAGTGTGCCTGGATCACAAATGACAAAATCGAAGCAACCGATAAAGCAATACGATTAACAAAAGCAGCAATCGCACGCGTTCGTATACAAGCACCCCTTGAACAGAAACATATAACAAGCAATCCTGATGTGTTGGTTATCGGCGGAGGGATTACAGGTATTGAAACAGCGTTACAATTAGCAGACTCTACAAGAAACGTGTATATCGTTGAAAAAACAGAAAAACTTGGTGGGTTGCTTACACATTTTGAAAAATTATACCCTGATATGCGATCCTCTTCATCCTTTATAAAAGAAAAGTTAGAGGCAATGCATAACCACAAAAACATCACGGTTTTTCTCAACACCGAAATAGAAGATATCTTAGGCTTTTTCGGGAATTTTCAAACGACGTTACGTGACCAAACCAGTGAACAAAGCAAAACTAATCTTGATGTGGGTGCCATTGTTTTTGCTACGGGTTCAACACTTTTTGATCCATCAGCATTTCCACAGTATGGATATTCAAAATTTGATAATGTTGTGACTTCTCTTGAATTTGAACAGATGAACTTGAAAAACAATATCCATCTGAAGAATGGAAAAGTGCCAAAGTCAATTGCCATTGTTCACTGTGTAGGTCGTAACCAAAAAGGATATTGTTCACAGGTTTGCTGTCTGTATTCGCTGAAGTTTTCTCGATATATAAAAGACAAACTACCAGATAGCACCGTGACACATTACTACCGTGACCTATGTATACCTGGTAAAGCAAACCAACAATTTTTCAAACAAACTCAGCAAGCTAAGGGTGATATGATACGTGCTGAACAAATTTCGTTATCGAAAAAAGATGAACAATTAATTGTAACGTATCATGATGCAGCGGGTGGTAAAAAAAACCAATCAGTAGATATGGTTATTCTTTCGCCGGCTCTCCAATCCCCCCCAGATATTTCTCGATTAGCAGCTATGACCAGGATATCACAAGATCGCTCTGGTTTTATTACTGAAGAGCATGAAAAACTAAAACCGGTATCAACAACAACAGAAGGGGTGTATATTGCGGGATGTGCACAAGGTCCGAAAAGCATATCTGAATCAATTACTCAAGCACAGGCGGTTGCTGGAAAAATCTTAAGTGTTTTAATTCCCGGTAAAGAACTGGAACCTGAAGTGAAAGTAGCACAGATTTCTGAGTCATTTTGTATTGGATGCAAAACATGTATTGATGTCTGCTCTTATGGCTGTATTACCTTTGATGAAACTAAAAGAATAGCAGTAGTCAATGAGGTGATCTGCAGAGGTTGTGGTAATTGTGTTGCTGCTTGTCCATCTGGTGCAGCTACATTAAAACATTTTACCTCTGATCAGATCTACGAGGAACTCAAGGAGGCAGCACCATGACAGCTTCAAAGGAAAAAGAGATACAAAGCGCTGTA
Source organism: uncultured Thermoplasmatales archaeon (assembly GCA_964612945.1). Lineage (GTDB taxonomy): Archaea > Thermoplasmatota > E2 > DHVEG-1 > DHVEG-1 > CAZTFR01. The sequence goes on along the minus strand of CAZTFR010000042.1, from coordinate 10,590 downwards.
ACTCATTCCATATCAAAATCAATAAATAAGACCGTGACAAAACTCCTTGCTGATTCGATAAAAAAAGGTATATTTGATGCGGTACTCATTCCGATGGTAGTTCCTGCAAAGGATTCATATGTGTATGTGTTCATTAAAGACCCATCTCTTCTTGCTGATGCTGACTTTCTTCCACCAATAATGTCTAATCAAGGTGCTAAAGTAGTGTCAAGTGTCACGCGGTTGGGGGTCGGTACGATGAATATTGCAGTGGTAATGCGGCCTTGTGAAATTCGAGCAACTATTGAGCTTTCAAAACGATATCAAGTATCGTTAGATACAGTAACCCTCATCAGCATGGATTGCCCAGGCGTAATACCCCTTTCAGAATTTGATAAAAACCCTGCGCACGCAAAGAAAAAATTTGACGAGGCAGTACCAAAAAATGATACTTCAATTATGCGCCCTGTATGCCAGATCTGTGAGAAATCAAGTATGATCGCCGGTGATATTCATATCGCAACCCGTGGACTTAACAACAATATGTTCGCGCTTATTTCGAAGAGTGATCGCGGCACCCATATAATTGAACAGCTAAATCTAAAGAATCATAAAAACATAGATTCTTGGACTACAGCAACAAATAAACAAGCAGAAGAAAAACAAAAGAAGAGACAGCAAATCCACGCAGAGTTGAAAAAAAAGGCTACGGGTCTAAATTCAATAACAGATACTTTTAGCAAATGTATCAATTGCCATAACTGTATGCGTGCCTGCCCTGTCTGTTTCTGCCGATTGTGTTATTTTGAATCAAACAAAGTAAAGCGGTCCGCAGATGACTATCTACAAAGTGCTGAAAACAAAGGCAGTATGCGTTTTATTCCAGATACTACGCTCTTTCATTTGGGTCGAATGATGCATATGAGCCTTTCCTGTGTTTCCTGCGGATCCTGCGAAGATGCATGTCCTATGTCTATACCTGTTGCCCAGATTTTTAGTATGATCGCAGATGAAACCCAAGCATTATTTCAGTATTCGGCAGGACGAAGCAGAGATGAATCTCTTCCATTAAAAACGTATGAAGAGGATGAATTTCATGAGGTAGAGGATGACCATGACTAAAACATTGCAATTGAACAAAAACAGTGAACAGGGCATCCGTGCAATTGCCCACTATCTTCTTGATAATAAGAAAGTACAAGCAGTGTTTTGCTTACAAAAAATCAACGGAACTGATGCAGTTGCCTATTCGCTCATAACCGATGTCAAAGGCCTTGAAACAGCAGCACCATTGTATCCTCTGATGCCAAGAAATGCAGGCCAGTTACTATCCCAATTAACTTTAGAGGGATCGCCAAAAAAACCTCTTGCCGTTATTATCAAACCATGTGAAATACGCTCGTTTATTGAACTGGTGAAACGCGAACAAGGATCCATGGACAATCTTTTGATTATAAGTGCCACCTGCGGTGGTGTATATCCATTAAAAATGGCTGGAGAGGAAGCAATAAAGAAACATATTGCTTCATATTGGGATGCCGTGAAAAATGCTGAGATTCCTTCAGGAATTAGAAAAGCCTGTGCAACATGTACTGATTTTGTCCCATCTCATGCCGATATTATCGTTGATATTATTGGAAACAAGAAATTAGAAACCACTTGTTTGTGCTCTTTACATTCCAAACAAGCAGAACAACTGTTAAAAAATATGGACGCAAAACAAACTGATCAACAAATGGAATTCAAGAGCACAGATTTTCTCATTGAAAAACGGAAAAGCCGGAAGAAAAAAGAGTATGCTGAAATTGAAAAAAATCTAACGGGTATGGACGGACTGATCACCCTTTTTGGAAAATGTATTGGTTGTCATGGCTGTAGCCGTGTATGTCCTATCTGTTATTGTAAACTTTGTGAGTTCGAATCTCCAGATGCTGAATACAATGCGAGTAACTATGAATCAGAGCTAAACAGACGAGGGGCACTAAAAGTCCCTCCGGGAACACTGTATTTTCAAATCGGCCGTTTACTTCACATAGGAATATCATGTGTTGGATGTGGATCCTGCGAGGATGTCTGCCCGGTGAACATACCGCTATCCATGATTTTTAAAAAAGTAGGAGAAGATGTGCAGAATCAATTTAAATACACTCCTGGTAACGATGTCGATGAAGACGTCCCTCTTTGTGTCTTTAAACAAGATGAATTTAACGAAATAGGGGAGTAAAAAAACATGACCGAAAAGTCATCATATAGACCAAAGATTTTGGCGTTTCTCTGCAATTGGTGTTCTTACGCCGGAGCTGATCTTGCAGGAACAAGTAGAATCAAATATCCCGCTTCAATACTTCCTATTCGAGTGATGTGTTCAAGTCGTGTCGATCCTCTCTTTGTTCTTAAAGCATATTTGAATGGAACAGATGGTATTCTCATTGCGGGATGTCATCCCGGCGATTGCCATTATCAAGATGGTAACTATTTCACGCGACGACGATTTGTAATGCTCAAGCAGGTTGCAGAAACCATCGGGTTAGATACAGATCGACTTCTACTTTCATGGGTATCAGCATCTGAAGGACAAAAATATGCAAATGTTGCTACAGAATTTACCAAAAAAGTTGCTGATTTAGGTGAAAATCCCTCAAAAAATAAAATATTTTTATAATTGAAGATCTTGATACCTTTCTCACATGGACCTGCGACATCGTTTTCGGCATTTCGTTTCGAACAAAACAAAGACAAATCTAAATATTGATTCACATAAAATACGCTACCCCGATCATGTGATTACTATCCATGATAAAGACTTCGCTGCATTTCTCAAGAAATATCCCTTTTCAGTTATTGATTTTTGGGCTCCGTGGTGTGTTCCCTGTAAAACAATGTCTTCGAGGCTAAGACGTCTCTCAAAAATATTCAATGGACAAATCGCCTTTGGAAAAATCAATGTTGAAACAAACAAAAAAACTGCAAAGGTTTACAAAATCTCAGGCATACCACATTTAATCTTATTTTATAATGGGAAAGTTAGTAGTCATATCCATGGATTAAAATCAACCGGAACCTTGAAGGATTTAATTTATAGTTTTTTAGAAAAACATAAAGCGACGTAGTAACAAAAAATGGCGGAAAAATCTATTTTTCGTATTGCTTCATTTTTTAATATATATCCTTGTAATGTTATTCAATTGGAATAAAAAATCATAACAATTATAAACAATTTTAATATTAGTGGTTTCATCTCGTAGATTGCTTACATCAATTGTCTGAACCAAATCTAAAGAACTTATCTTTTGATGAGATATATGATGGATAATAGTGTATTCTATTAGGAGATGGAGGAAACATTAATGAAAAAGCGATCCGAAAAAGCAAAAACAATGAGGAAACTAATAAAAGCAATTTGGATTTTTAATTGGTTTAATTCCTGTGGATTTGCAGAACTTGTGCCACTTGTTGGTTCGCGATGGGATATGGAACGTTTCGGTATGATTATTGTAGGAACACCGCGACATGCAGACGTTCTCTTTATCGCAGGATATCAGACTCACAAGTCGATTGAACGAGCAAAACGTGTCTATGAACAAATGGCAGAACCGCGAGTGGTGATTGCATTAGGATCATGTACTATGACCGGTGGCATGTACTGGGATTCGTATAACACAATTAAGCGATTAGATGAGCATCTCCCGGTTACTTTATATATCCCTGGGTGTCCCCCACGTCCAGAAGCAGTGTTTGAGGCGTGCGAAAAAATTTTTGAACATGTCAAGGAGCTTGAATAACATGAGGGAAAAAGAAACACAACTTGTCAATGAATTACAAAACAAATTCAATGTAAAATCCCACATCAAAAAAGAGAGAAGGATAGTCGTTGTAACAAATACAGAGACAATAATGCCTATGGGAACATATTTGAAGGAAAAGGGATTTGTTCATCTTTCATCAATATCTGTAACTGACTGGCTCAAAGATAAAGAGTATGAACTCACCTATCATATATGGTCCTACCAAGACAATATTCTCATAACCCTAAAAACAAGAATCAGTAGAAAAAACCCTGAGATTAAATCTGTTGTTGACATATGGTTTGAAAGCGCTCAGATCCATGAACGGGAGTTGCATGAATTGTATGGGGTGAAGTTCAAAGGCAACAATGATCTATCTCCTCTTTTTCTTGAAAAATGGGATGGGCCAGCTCCCTTTAGGAAGGATTTCAATTGGAGAGAGTATGTACGAGACGAGATGTACCGCCGAGAGAATGAACGGGAGAAAAACTACTATGAGCAATGAGATACAGAGAGCACCGATAGGATCTGAATATGATTTATACTTTGGTCCAGCTCATCCAGGTTCCGGTAATTTTGGTGTCAAATTAAAGCTCAACGGGGAAGAAGTCATTTGGGCAAAAGCTGATCCGGGCTATTTGCATAGAGGCTTTGAAAAATTAATGGAGTATCGATCACCGATACAAAATGCTGTATTATCAGATCGTCTTTGTATCCTTGAACCACTAAACTGGAATTTGATTCATGCAGAGGCGGTTGATGAATTATTTGGATTTGAGATTCCGGATCGAGCAAGATATCTTCGAGTTCTCATGGCAGAGCTCTCAAGAATTCAGTCCCATATTATTTGGTATGGAGTATTCTCCAAAGGGATTGGTTTTGACACGGGATTCAAAATGGCTTTTGGATACCGAGATTACATACTTGATCTCTTTGAGCTGATTACAGGTGGTAGAGTCTACCCTGCAGGGTACATCTGTCCCGGTGGCGTACGACGTAATCTTCCAGACAATGCTGAGGCTAAAATTTTTAAGGTATTGCAGAAGATGAACGAAATAATTAAACTTCAAGAAATTGAAAACCCCGCAATGCATTCTCGAACAAAGAACGTCGGTATCTTAACAACAGAAGACGCGATACGCCTTGGCGCAACAGGCCCCGTTATACGAGCATCAGGTATGAATACTGATGTGCGAAAGGATGATCCCTATGAGATATATGATCAATTAGATTTCGAAATTCCCGTACATACACAGGGTGATGCCTATGCACGGTATCTGATTGGGATTGATGAGATAAAACAGTCTATAAATATTATCAATCAACTCCTCGATCACCTTCCAGCTGGTGATGTTATCGTCCCAACGTTGAAAAAACCTAAAATTTCTATGAAAATACCAGAGGGTGAAGTATATGTACGAAATGAAATCGCACGAGGAGAGGCTGGAATGTTTATGGTAAGCGATGGGAATGATGTACCATATCGTGTAAAGATAAGGGGTCCTGATTTTCTTCATATGATACCTGTTCTTGAACATCTTCTACCGGGATCACAAATAGCCGATGTTCCGGCAATTTATTGGAGTTTGAATATCTGTCCTGCGGATATGGATAGGTGACACCATGAAGTATGCTATTTTTCCAAAACTGTTGAAAAATATGATTTCTAAACCAATGACGGTATGCTTCCCGCATGAATCAATTCCTATTCCAGATAGATATCGGGGAGAGCACACCTACAATATTGACAACTGTATAAGCTGTGGTCTTTGTGCTAAGATATGTCCAAACTGTGCAATTGAAATGGTCAAGGTTTCTAAAACCGTAGAACAAAAATATCCAAAAAAATATCCTCAAATAGATTTAGGTAAATGCTGCTTCTGTGGTCTGTGCGAAGATATTTGTCCTAAAGATTCGCTTCATTTGACAAAAAATGTTTTTCTATCAACCTTTGATAAGAACACAGTAATAAAACAGCCCGTGCCTAACAGTATAACCAAAGAGTAAACTATCTGTTGGCAGTTATTTATGTTCAGAAAAATCAGGATCATCCAATGTGTACCTTAAGTTTGACGTGAGCTTTTATGTATTTTTTTTTTTTTTTTTTTTTTAACAATAAATTCTTTATTTTCTAAAATCATGCTAAATACGATGGATAAAAAACATGATTTCTTTAAAGATATATGGATTTTTGATGCGCACTGTGATACTGCTAATGTATGGTATGATTCCTCTTCTTATTTTGTAAGTGAAAAGAATATCCATTTTAGTATTGAAAAAGCTAGAAGAGGGGGTCTTGTTGGTCAATTTTTCGCGCTCTATGTTAATCCTGTTTATGCGCCAAATAATGCATTAAAAAGAGCACTTCTATTATATCAAGCTCTTGAACGAAAACTTTTTTCTTCAGAATACGCTATGAAAGTGACCTCAACATCTGAGATGCAGAGTGCATTGAACCAGAGTAAGCTTGCGTGTTGGTATTCCCTCGAAGGAGGCCATATTATCGAAAATTCTCTTGATATTCTCGATTTTTTTTATCAACTTGGTATTCGATCAATGACACTTACCCATTCTAAAAATACAGATTGGGCCGATTCTTCAGCTGATGATCCAGAGCATGATGGACTTACAAAGTTTGGAAAAAGAATCATCGCAGAAATGAATAAATTAGGAATGGTAATCGATGTTTCACATACCTCTGATAAAACAGTTGAAGATGTATTGGAGGTGTCTACTATGCCTATCATGGCCTCTCATTCATGTGCACGGTCAATATGTAATATCCCTCGTAATTTATCTGATGAATTAATTGGAGAAATTGCTCGTAGACATGGATTTATCGGGGTCAATTTTTATCCAGGTTTTCTTGATAAAGGTGTTTATGATCAGCTATTAAAAAATGTTAAAAAAAATGAAGCGTGGTTCAACTCTAAATTAGAGAATCACAAAGATAATCCTGATAAGATCAATAAAGCAGAGATGCAATTATGTGCTCGAATGGTACAAGGCATATCTAAAGTTAATATCAAAGCAGTGATTAATCATATAGCTCATATTGCTGATATCGGTGGTACAAATTGTGTGGGTATTGGAAGTGATTTTGATGGAATTCCGTTGACTCCTTCTAATTTATCTGATGTTTCATGTTATCCTGCTCTTATCCAAGGGTTGTATGATCAAGGGTTTAGTCAAAAAGAAATAAAAGGAATCATGGGATCAAATCTTCTTACTTTTTTAGCTCACTTTGATAGACAATGAACGAAAGATTTAGTATTTTGCAGAAATTTTTTTATATGCTTCACGAAAGGGGACTCCCTTTGCAACAAGATCATATAGTTCTTTTGTTGCGTAGAGTTCGGCGGTCATCGCTTTGTTACATTTGTCTGAATTAACGTTCATTACTTGTAGTAAAAGACTCATTATTTCTATGGTCTTTTTTGTAATGATAAATCCATTCATGATTGGTTCTTTTGTTAGTTGAAGATCTCTGTTATATCCAGATATTAGATTTCCGATAATACTATTGATTTCAAATTCAAATCCTACGACTTTATGATAGTTTGCCCGTATCAGCTCTAATGCATCTACGTTTTTTTTCTGGGGCATAATTGAGCTCCCCGTCGTATATGCATCTGGAAAGGAGATATAGCCAAATTCGGGCATGCTAAACAACAATAGATCCATGGCCATTTTGTTTAAATCAATCATAACGGCATGTAAACCATGCAGAAGAAGTGATTCAATCTTTCCTCTACTGTTCTGAACGTATAAGGAATTTTTTTGTATTTTTTGAAAACCAAGGAGTTCTGTGGTGTATTGTCTATCGATTTTGAGAGGCAATCCGTAGCCTGCGCCGGTTCCCAAGGGCGAAGTGTCGATATGATGATACATATATTCTAAAAGAGCGATGTTGTCTTTCATTGATTCAGAAAAAGCAGCGCACCATAAGCCGATGGAAGAAGGCATTGCTTTTTGCATGTGGGTATAGCCAGGGATGTTTATGGTTCCATAGTTCTTGTTGACGCATTCAAGAGCAGTGATAAGTTGTGTTATTGTCTGTATCACTAAAGTAAGTTGGTCTTTGTAGTAGAGGCGTAATGCAGTGAGGATCTGGTCGTTTCTTGAGCGGGCGGTATGAATTTTTTTCCCGGTGTTACCTAAGTGTTTTGTTAAATAGTTTTCAATTGCAGTATGGCAATCCTCGTCTTCTTTTGCAATAGTGAATTGAGATTTTTTGTCTAAGATGATGATGTCGTTGAGTGTTTTTATGATCTTTTTGCATTCCTGGTTGGTGAGAATATTAATTTTCTTGAGCATTTTTGCATGGGCTATCGAGGCTTTGCAATCGTATTGAACTAAATTTTGATCTAATTGATGGTCATTGCCGACGGTGTAGTCTTCAATAGATTTGTTTAGGTGGGAGTTTTTTTCCCAAAGTTTCATTAAGTGGTCCTCCTAATTTTAATCTGAGTCCTTGTATTTTTATGAAACCGGCTGCATCTTTTTGATCGTAGCCGCCGTCTTTTTCCATGCTTGATAATGCTTCGTTGTAGAGGGAGTGTGGTGCTTCTCTTCCCGTTATGATAATGTTTCCTTTGTAGAGGGTGAGATAGACAGTTCCCGTGACATTTTCCTGACTTTTGTTAATTGCGGCCATGAGAAAGTCCATTTCTGGTGAAAACCATAATCCATTGTATATGAGTTTTCCAATGAGAGGCGAGAGCATCTCTTTTAAGGAGAGGACTTCTTTATCTACAGTGATGCTTTCGAGATCTTTATGTGCTTTTAAGAGAACCGTTCCTGCGGGTGTTTCGTAGACTCCTCTTGATTTCATGCCTATAAATCGATTTTCAACGATGTCTATCCTTCCGATTCCGTTTTGTCCAGCAAGAGTGTTTAAGTAGGTAAACAGCGGTAGAGGCTCACTTATTTCAACGGTATCGGTGAGATTTGTAATTTTTATTGGAATTCCTTTTTGAAAGGTGATGGAGAGCTGTGTTTCTTTGTTGGGGGCATGTTGTGGTGATGTAGTAAGCTTGAACATTGTTTCGTTTGGTTTGTTCTTTGGATTTTCAAGAATGCCTGCTTCATAGCTGATATGCATAAGGTTTTCATCCATGCTATAGGGTTTTTTTTCGGTGACATCACAAGGTAAATGATGTTGTAGTGCGTAGGTGATCATATCATTTCTTCCTTTGAACTGCTTTAACCAATCATCTTGTTTCCAGGGGCTTATGATCTGAACATTGGGCATGCATTGCATCCAGATGAGCTCAAATCTAATCTGATCATTTCCTTTGCCTGTGCAACCATGAGCGAGAATGGTGGTTCCTTCTTTGTTTGCAATGTCTACTTGTTTTTTTGCAATGATGGGCCGGGCAATTGCTGTTCCCAAGAGATATTGTCCCTCGTAGACTGCGTTGGCCTTTAGCATTTGAAAGATGTAGGTTTCCAAGAAATCCTTCTTCAAATCTTCAATATAGACTTTTGTTGCACCTGTTTGGAGTGCTTTTTCTTTGAGTTGTTGGAAATCTTCTTTTTGTCCTACGTCGGCGATGTAGGCGATGACTTCATAGCCTTTAATTACAAGCCAATGTAGCATTACTGAGGTATCAAGTCCGCCACTGTAGGCAAGAATTACTTTTTGGTTCATTGTTCTTCGGAGGTGGTTATGTTGCGTTCTGTTTTTTATGGATGATGACCGAGTTGGCACAGAACGGGTTTATTTTGTTTCATTTAGAACAATTGTGCCATTTTAAACAAATTAGTTCAAAAGAAAACATTTAAGTCTTATAAGAAATACTATTAATATATGCCTACCACAGCGGAATTAACAGAAAAATATCTCTCCGAACATCCCAGTATCAAAGATTGTCTAAAAGAGGGCATCATCAATTATTCAAAACTCGCCAGAAAAATTTCAAAGGAACTAGGTCTTGAAAAAAAATCAAGTATAGAGGCAATCCTCATTGCAGCCCGAAGATATGAAGAAAAAATCAAAAATGAAAAAGTTAGAGAACAAAAGATCATCGATATCCTTAAACAAAGTGAGCTTGAGATTAAAAACAAAATCATGGTCACTGTCATCCACAAAACTATTCCTTTTCAATCCCTCATAGTCTTTGAAAAAACCATCAAACAACACGGGGATAGTATCTATGCCATCGAGGGAACAAAGACCTACACGCTAATTACCTCTGAAAAATATAGTACTGCCATTCAACACTCCTTTGCAGATAAAATCATAAAAACAACAAAAGAACAGGCAATGATCATCATGAAAAACCCGCAGCATATTGAAGAAACAACAGGGTTTACGGCCTATCTCTATGCACGATTTGGAGAACATGGGGTAAACATTCTGGAGACAATGAGCTGTTGGACGGACACTATTTTTGTTGTTGCAGAAAAAGATATTGCCGTGGTAATGAAATTTTTAAAATTTTAACATCATTTCACACCGTGCCAGACATTGTACGCTCATCTGATATCAATAAAACTGGCAAAACCAATACGCCAAGCAGAAGCCAAGGTGGAAATATGTGCGTGGGTGTGGACATATTATGATCTTGTAGATTTTACAAAAAAGTGGTTTATATGTTTTAATAAAAGAGCTATTAGAAACAAGGAAGCAAGGCAAAGAACAATAGTTGCCCCAGGTGGTAAATCAAAATTAAGAGACATCAATGAACCATAAAAAGTAACAATGCAACCAATAATTATTGCAAAAAGCATCATATTTTTAAGATTATGAGTAAAAAGATTAGAAATCGCTGCGGGAATCGTAAGCATCGCAATAACAAGAACAACACCAACAACCTTTATC